>CAUZOB010000199.1:0-8863 GCA_963581185.1 Planctomycetota bacterium
CTCGGCACGCTCAACCAGCAGCATGCGGCGAGGCATCCCCAGCACAAGGAACTGGTGGCACGCATGCGGAACTATGAACTGGCGTTCCGCATGCAAACGCAAGTCCCCCAGATCATTGACATCAACAATGAAACTGCCGCCACGAAAGAACTTTACGGGATCGGCACCAAGCCGACCGACAACCTGGGACGCCGCTGCCTTTTGGCGCGCAAGCTGGTGGAGAAGGGCGTACGCTTCGTCCAGCTGTACGCCAGCACCTGGGACAGTCACGATTACATTGCCCGCGCCCATGGCTCGCTGATCCGCAGCGTGGACCGTCCGATTGCCGGCCTGCTCAAGGATCTCAAGCAGCGGGGCCTGCTCGAGGAAACCCTGGTTGTCTGGATGGGCGAGTTTGGTCGCACACCGGACAACGGGATCCGGGGTGGCATCAAGTATGGTCGTGACCACAACCCCAACGCCATGAACATCTGGCTGGCGGGTGGAGGGGTCAAGGCCGGGCACACGATCGGGGCGACCGACGAGATCGGAGCCACGGCGGTCGATGTCGTCCATCCGCTGCGAGACCTGCATGTCACACTGTTACGCCTACTGGGCCTTGATGACAACAAGCTGACTTACTACCACGCTGGCCGCTTCAAGCAGCTGAGCCAGTTCGGCGGCAAGGTGATTAACGAGTTGATTGCCTGAGATCCACGTTTACCTGCAGAGTAGCAAGGGCATCGATGCATACCAGGCGAATTCTCTACGTCGTGTTTCTCGCCTGTGCCGTCGGCCCGGTCGACATGCTCCAGGCAGCCGACGAAATTCCCACGGATGTGAAGTCACTCTGGGCCACGTTCGATCCACGCCAGGATCCGCTGGATACCAGGAACGTTCGTGAGTGGGAGAAAGATGGCATTACTTGTCGCTATGTCACCTATCACATCGGCACCTTCAAGGGAAAGCCGGCGAGGATGGCTGGTTTTTACGCCTTCCCAACCGGCAAGACAGATTTACCCGGCTTGATTCACCTGCATGGCGGTGGACAAAGAGCGTTCCAGCGCGAGGTGCTGTACTACGCAGCCCGGGGATATGCCTGCCTGTCGATCAACTGGGGCGGCAGGGAAATGGAAAATGCCATGCCCGCTGATCCCAACACGGACTGGGGCGCAGTGGACCCGACCCAGAAGAATGTCCCTGGCTACTTTAATCTCAAGCCAGGCAGACTCTACCTCGATCCTGTTGAATCGCCTCGCAACAACAACTGGTACCTGCTCACTATTGGATCCCGACGAGGCCTGACATTCCTGGAACAGCAGCCAGAAGTCGACGGGGCTCGACTTGGTGTCTATGGGCATTCGATGGGTGGCAACCTGACGATGTACGTGGCGGGCACGGACGAGCGAGTAAAAGCTGCTGCTCCGTCCGTGGGTGGACAAGGTTTCCGTACCATGCCGATGGCGTTGCTTCCTGAACAACGACCACGAACGGTCAACGGTGACGTGGAACTCTTTCGAGCCACCCTTGGTTTCCAGTCTTACGCGCCGCTGGTCAAAGCTCCCTTGCTCTGGCTGAGCGCGACAAACGACTTTCACCAGTACATGGATGACACCTTTCGGACCGCCGACCTGATGCCGGGCACGGTGCGATTTTCCTTCGCCCCCCACCTGAATCACCGTTTCACCAGTGAATGTGCGGTCACTCGACCACTCTGGCTGGATCAACACCTGAAAGGCTCATTCCAATTTCCAGGAACACCCTCCTCGACACTGATCCTGAATGACAAGGGTGGCATTCCCCGTCTTGAAGTCCGGCCAGACATGGCAAGGCCGGTCGACCAGGTTCATATCCTCTACTCGATTGACCCGGATCCCCAGGCCCGTTTCTGGCGCACAGCCGAGGCAACTCACCTGCCAGGCGACAAATGGTCGGCTCCCCTGCCGATCATGTCGACCGACCAGCCTCTCTTCGCCTCGGCCAATGTGCACTACAAGCTCGACAAGCCGGAACGACCTCCGTCCTCGCCTGCCACTTCCACTTTTGCAATCACGTCCCAGCTGCATACTGTCGCACCGGACGAATTGCAGGCAGCCGGAAGCAAGGCCACGGACCAGCCTTCGCTCTTGATCGACGACTTTTCGCACGGCTGGCAGGACTGGTACCTGTTGTCAGCAGACAATCCTCATCACTGGCAATACTGGACCCGTAAGATCAATGACATCAAGTGGCAGGGACAGGAAGGTTACCGGCTCAGTGTCGAGGTCAAGGTTGAACAGTCGAATGAGCTGATCGTACTGCTGACCGAGAATTTCTTTCGCAGCTACCGTGGCCGTTCACGGGATCTTGTCGCCACAGTCATGCTGACAGGCGACGAAGGCTGGCAGCAGATTGAACTGTCGGTGGGGGATTTTTCCGATCTTGCTGATGGCGAAGAGCTGGCTTCCTGGAAGCAGGTCGATCTGCTCGGTTTTCGACCCTACTACGAGCAGCGCGATAGCACGAAACGAGTTGGCGCAGATCGCTGGCAGGGATCGCAGCCGGAATTCCGTAACGTGCGATGGCGGCGAGCCGACCCAGACAGCTAGGCCAACAATTCGGAGATCACCTCGCCACCAAACTGGCTGAGCTGTTTGAAACGGCCACCGTGAAAATAGGTCAGCTTGTTGTCATCAAGGCCAAGCAGGTGCAGCAGTGTGACATGCAGGTCCCGAATCGGGTGAACAACCTCGACCGCCTTGGCACCGATTTCATCAGTTGCCCCCACGACGGCCCCTCGTTTGATACCCCCACCGGCCAGGAACATGTTCATGGCATCAATATTGTGCCCACGTCCCAGTGAGGTGACTCCCCCCCGGTGGTTGTTGTCCGGAGTGCGCCCGAACTCACCAGTCCAAATGACCAGCGTCTCCTCCAGCAGACCACGAGTTTTGAGATCCTTGATGAGCGCAGCGATTGGCTTGTCAACGCTCTTGATACGTGCCGCATGGCCTCGCTCCAGGTAATCATGGCTATCCCAGCCACCAGAGAAGACCTGCACAAAGCGGACACCTTTCTCCACCAGTCGACGGGCCATCAAGCACTGTTTCCCAAAGGCCGATGTACTGGGATCGTCCAGGCCATAGGCACGATGCGTCTGGTCGGTCTCATTACCAATATCCAGCAGGGACGGTACTTCCGTTTGCATACGAAAAGCCAGTTCATAACTTTCCATGCGAGCCACTAATTCTCGGTGTTGTGGATGCTGCTGGAGATGCTGACGGTTCAGGATGGCCAACTGGTCGAGACTCTGTCGCTGATGTTGGCGGGTTTTGTGGGCCTGGGGTTTCAAGTCCAGAATTGGTGATCCCTGGGAGCGCAAGCGTGTTGCCTGGTAATGAGCTGGCAGGAAGCCGTTTGTCCAGTTTCCGGATCCTCCCTGCGGCATCGCCAGTTCGGTCATCACAACGTATCCCGGCAGATTCTGGTTCACCGTCCCGAGACCATAATTCACCCAGGACCCAAGCGCCGGGTCCCCACCCTGCCGACTGCCGGTATTCATCTGGAAAAGCGCTTCCGGGTGGTTCAGCGATTCAGCCTGGCAGCCACGATAGACACAGAGTTCATCGGCGACCGCTGGATCGGCAAGGTGAACAAATTGATCACACATGCTGATCCCGGCATCACCAACCTGTCGCGATTTGAATGGGCTACCGACATAGAACCGTTTGCCGGTCGCCAGGCCAGCTGTCCGTTTGGATTCGGTAACGTGCAGTTGATTGAGCTTGGGCTTGGGGTCAAAGGTATCAACCTGACTCGGTCCTCCCTCCATAAAGAGCATGATGCAGGCCTTGGCTCTGGCCGGCAGCATCGGTTTCCTGGGCGAGAGGGGGCTGTTCCGTTTTTCCACCGCCTGCAAATCGCGACTCAACAAGTCCGTGAGTGCAACCGCACCGAGCGAACTACCGAGGCCATACAGAAAATCACGTCGCGTCGAAGACATCTCGATTCTTTCCCCTAACCGTTCTGCAAGACCACTGTTCAGTAAACAAACATGAACTCGTTGCTGTTGATCAACAGCAGACAGATATCCGCAAGTGCACGTGTTGTGGGGGCTACTTCCCAGGGTTTCCTGTCAGCAACGTAGTCCTCAAAAACAGGTAACACCTCTTCATACTCAAAAGCACGGCCCGACAATTCCTCGACCAGAGAACGCGTGATCCGTGTCGGATATTCGACCGGCAGTGGTTTTGTTTTCTCGTGGTGAGTCACCATGTTCTGGTAATACCCCAGCAGCGATTCACGTTCCCGGTTGTTTGGCAGCCGGCCAAAAGCCCGCACGAATGCCCGGTTCAGTTGTTTCTTCACATCCTCCGTTTGTTTTTCCAGCATCAGAGCAAAAGCAATCGAACGGTCACTGACCATCTCGCTATTCATCAAGGTGAATGCCTGGGGAGTTACTGATGGCGCATTGCGAACTTCACAGGACGTGTTCGGATCGGGCTGATTAAACACCTCCAGGAAGGGATCGGCCTGGCCACGCACGCGGTAGGTGTAGACCGAGCGACGATTCCTCAGCCAGGGTGTTCGCGCAGGTTGATGGGCCGGCGCGATGGAAAACTGGATCATCCGGGGCTGCAGGGCAACTTCCATATTGATTTCGGCCATTGCCGGCAAACCACCCACACGCTGCGTTAATTCGCCACTCACCAGCAGCATGCTGTCGCGCAGTTCTTCTGCCGTTAATCGTCTTGGCTGAAATGAAGCCAGCAAGGTGTTGTCGGGATCCGTGGCGTCCAGTTGTTCCCGATTCGGATGCTGGCTGGATTGTTGATACGTCTCGGAGAGCATGATCAGGCGGTGCATTCGCTTGAACTTCCAGCCATGCTCAACGAAGTCCGCTGCCAGCCAGTCGAGCAATAGCACGTGCGTTGGTTTTTTCCCCGTGCTGCCAAAGTTATTCGGATTCCCGGCAATCCCCTGGCCAAAGTGGTAGAGCCAGATGCGGTTGACGATGGAACGCGTGGTCAGTGGATTGGCTGGATCGGCAATCCAGCGAGCCAGCGCCAGTCGCCGTCCGGAGAGACTCGTGGGCAGCGCAAATCGATCGCCCTCCGCTGCCCCAGGAATGGGGAGCCCGGTCGCACTGAGAACGCCCGGGGAGACCGGTTCACCAGGAGCCTCGAGCGAGCCACCGTTGAGGATCCTGCTATCAGGCCGCCATTGCTGGTCAAGCTTCGCCTGGATACGGAGTTTTCGCCCGTTGTATTTGTAGTCAGGACCGTTGTAGACACCCTGAACCAGTGGCTGAAATCGTTCCAGCCGCCGCTGCCAGATCCACTCGTCCTGTTCGCGAACCTTGAGCCGGCCCTGGTCGACGTAATCCAACCCTACATGCCGTGGCGGTTTCATCTCGTCAGGGTCGCCGCGCCGCTGTTGCACATTCTTGTAGGGAAGCTCCTTTTCCTCGTACCACTTCCTGGCAGCTGCCTCGCGTTTGGTGATCAACTGATCTTTCTTTTCCGTCGCGAACGCCAGCATTTTTTCCACATGCTGCTTTTCTTCAACAAACGCCAGCAGGTTTTCTTGCGGACGAAAAGCTGCAGGACGCTCGGCCGGCTGTGTTGCTGCAAAGGCTGCATAGAGGCGGTAATAATCCTGTGTGGGAATGGGGTCGAACTTGTGGTCATGGCACTTGGCACATCGCAAGGCTGTGGAGAGAAACACTTCGCCAACGTTATTGACGAGGTCATCCAGGTACAGCTGCCGGGCAATCGGTTGAGGGATCATCGCGGTCCCCCAGGGCCCCGCCCGGAGAAAACTGGTGGCGATCAAGTTCTCTGCGTTTCCTGGATCCAGTTCATCACCGGCAATCTGCTCGATCACAAACTGGTCGTAAGGCTTGTCCTCGTTAAAGGCGCGAATGACATAATCACGGTATCGCCAGAAATTCGATCGCTCATAGTCATTGGAGAAGCCGGCCGTATCGGCGTACCGCACCACATCCAGCCAGTGCTGGCCCCAACGTTCACCATAATGGGGGCTGGCAAGCAAACGGTCGATCAGTTCCGACCAGGCCTGCGGTGATTCATCCGCCAGGAACTCTCGAACGTGCTGGGGCTTCGGGGGGAGACCGGTCAGGTCATAGGTCGCCCTGCGAATCAAGGTCAACTTGTCCGCCTGGGGTGCCGGCACGATATTGGCCTGTCGTTGTTTTGCACGAACAAATGCGTCGATCGGATTGGCTGCACCTGTCGGCGCCGGCGGCGCTGCCAGTGGCTGAAATGCCCAAAGATTCTCTGCCTGATAACGACGGTAGGTCCAGTCGTCGGAAAGTCCGCCGCTGGTCGAGACCAGCAGACCGTCCTCGTTTTGGTGAATGGAGCGTTCTCGTTTGAGCACCTGCTGCTGTACTTCAACCGATGGCCAGGGAGCTCCGCCAGTGATCCAGTCATGGATGTACCGGATCTCCTGTTTTGTCAGCCGATCATTTTCTTTTGGTGGCATTTCCAGGTCTTCCCAAAGCACAGCCTTATAAAGCAGGCTCAGCTCCGGTTTTCCCGGCACGATCGCTGGTTCTTCTGATTCACCACCCTTAAGCAGGCCCTCACGCGTACGCAGGTCAAGATCACCTTTCAATTCATCCGGCTTGTCCGCGTGACATCCAAAACACTTTCGCTTCAAGACTGGAAGCACGCGCAGCGTAAAGATTCGATCGACCGCTGCGCGATCCATCTCCGCTTGTTCTTTCTCCTGCCCTGGCAGATCAAGAGGATTAGATAGAAGGACTGCCAGGACCAAGCCAATGCTGCTCTGCCATCGATAATTCATCCAGCACAACATCTTCTGGTCTTTCCGAACGGATGAGCAGGGAGGGCAACTCGTGACACCACTCTTGTTCCACAATGGTCTGGCCGGAGTATTCAAATTTACCCCTGCGGCAGTTGATACCCCACGGTGAAATCGCATTGTCCAGCTTAACGTCTGCCGCTGAATTAATCGAGAACGCCCGGAACGGCTCGATTGGTCACGTTTCTAGGCCCGAAAGAGGCTCCACAAAGTGTCCGCCGTAGCATCTCAAATCCGTTTACATAAGTGAGCCACGACAAGTCAAAACAGTGATTTTCAAGCTGAAATCGAGGAGAAAGCAGATCATGCGCACGCTCACCAAGCCACTACCGATGCTGACATTTCTATTCCTGGCCAGCTTTATTATCGGCCATCCCCTGGCGGCCCAGGACGACGTACCATCCAAGCTGTCCATCGCCACGGCTGACTACAAGCTGCGTGGGCTGGAGCACAAGGTAAAAGTCTCTGGAGGCTCGCCATTCGCACTTGGTGGCGACGGCCAGGATGCACTCAAGCGAATCGCGGCCCTCTACAAGCAATTCCCGGATCACCCTAAAGTTCTGGCACTGTTTGAACGGGCCAAGACCGCTGTCCGTGCCAGCAAGGGTACGTTTGCAGATATCACTCCCGAGATACTTGCCTACCGCGACCAAGCCAGGGAACTCGCTGGCACAGTTGCCAGGCACAGCAGTCAACGCTGGTCGGAAATCTCGGCAGTTCTCAAGGATCCTAAACAGACCATCGTGGAGCCCTTTCCCGTGCCCGACCCAGCCAGGGTCTTCTTTGAAGACGTCGAGGGCAAGCTGGTACTGCTGGATGGGATCGAATACCCCATGATGACTTTTCCGATGGGCGGCAAGACATACGCGTTTAGCGGCAGTGCCAGCAAGGGATACTACTACGTCGACACAAGTTCGCGTGAGTTCATCGCTGCCTACGAGGCCCTCAAACGTGCTGAGCAGGACGCAGCGGTGAAGCTCCCGGTCAGCTGGAAAATCATGGGTACGATTGTCGACGCCCGTACCATGGTGCCTCGCATCGGCAAGGGGACCGAGGGAGCTACTGCCCACCTGGGCTGGGTGGTCAAGCCACTGGCGATCTATGTTCCCGATGTCGTGCTGGCAGAATTCAACGAGGCCAGTCCAGCAGGTGGTAGCTATGCCGGCGAAGTTGAAATCAAGAGTCTGCTGGCGGACAACCGGACTGTCAGCGAGGCAGCCGACGACGTCACACCGGACGAGCTTGTCTTGCTGCTACTCAAGTCGGCACAGTACCGCAACTATTCGCTCTACCTGGACAGCATCGACCCCACGCTGCAGGAGACCGCTCCGCAGAAGTTCCTGATGAAATACTACTACGACATCTTCGTCCGCAACGTCTTCAGCAACCACGTCACTATCAAGATCACCCGGACCGAAGAGATGGTCCTGCTGCAGGGCGAGGACGAGTCGGAAAACGTTGAGGATTTGTTCCTCGACGAGGACCTCAAGGACAAGCTCTCTGAAACGGCCGCTCCCAGGATCGAGGAGATCAAGATGTGGCTGCAGCGTTACGACGAACGCGGACGAGCGGTCGGTGGGGTCTGGCCAATTACCGTTCGCCGCTATGAGGCCCTGGATGGAGTCAAGCCAAATCGCTGGTACATCCGACGAGGCTGGCCGTTCTAGATCCCAGCTGATTCATCAGACCAAGGACCAATCCAGTCAACACAGCACACAAGGACCAAACCATGAAACGCTCAACAATAGCACTGTTTGTCTTCAGCCTGCTTGCCAGCTCAATCGTGCCGGCAACGCTCTTCGCAGAGTCGGCAGAACCGTCTGAAATTCGATCCTACAGGGCACTTCGCACGAGTGTCATGAAGACGATTGTGGCGGACCTCGAAGACGACGAGTCGCTTCCTAACAACTGGCAACGGCACGTCACCGACAAAGTCTTCGACGAGATCGATAAGGTCCAGGCAAAATATCGAACCCAGATCCACAAGGCCCAGTCAGCAGGCAATGCCGCCGCACCACTGCAGGAATGGTTCGACTGGCTTTCGAAAGAAAAGCTG
>CAUZOB010000200.1:0-8845 GCA_963581185.1 Planctomycetota bacterium
GGTTAATCTGGGATCTCCAGCCTGGCATGACTCTCCAGGTGGGGAATTGAATACGTCAGCTGCTCGCCGCCGTTGCTCTGGCTGGGGGGGATCCACCTGGATTGTGACGACCTGTTCACAACCGGGACATTTCCCTGCTTGCCAACCGCCGAGGAGGGCAACTGCATCTGCTGGCTACACTGCGGGCATGTGAACTGAATCGTGGCGTTCATGGCAGCATCTGTCAGCCAGCAGTCAGTTAAGAGAATCCTCGCACCTCAATCATAACCACTCGCCAGCAGGTCGCACAAAAGCACTACCTCCAAGTTACCGACGACCACTATCAACGGGCAGTCACAGCCGGTGCAAAAAGCGGCGCACAAGTGGTGCATAATCCGGCGCAGCAGGCGCACGCACCCAGTCGCAGGGATTCGCCAACAGGGCAGGGCGACGGTCATCAAGCCGTGGTGCCTAGCGAGGTTACGCCTCGTGGTGCCGGAGCGTGCGACCCGGCGCGCATAAAAATGGCGGAAGTGCATGGGAATCGAACCCACCAACCGTACGGTTCACGTACGGCTCAACGGT
This sequence comes from Planctomycetota bacterium, assembly GCA_963581185.1. Classification (GTDB taxonomy): domain Bacteria; phylum Planctomycetota; class Planctomycetia; order Pirellulales; family Pirellulaceae; genus SAT2750. The sequence continues at coordinate 565 of CAUZOB010000200.1, forward strand.
TTTGAAGACCGCGGCCACCACCAGGTGTGCAAGCACTTCCGCTGTTGTTGACATCGTACCCGCGCACCTCCGTCAGCTTCAAGCGGACGGCGGAGTTGGCGAACGAGGAAAAATAGGTAAAGTCTGCCGGTTTTGCTGGTTATGCCGGCATCCCAGGGCCGAAAGACGTAACAGGTTTCTGCGCCCCCAGTGCGCCAGCAATGACCTCCCAAGACCCCGGTTCGCCGGTAAAAACGATGATTCGAATCGCAGTTCAAAGACCACTGCTGACCGTCGTGATGGCCCTGATGGTCGTCGTGCTGGGTGGCTATACCTACAGCCGCATCCCCGCTGACCTGCTGCCCCAATTCAATACGCCCGCCGTCCAGATCGTCACCTTTTACCCCGGCATGCCGCCGGAGGTGATGGAAAAGGACATCATGAGCCGCCTGCAACGCTGGACAGGCCAGTCAGTCGGGATCGAGCACCAGGAAGCCAAAGCGATGCAGGGTGTCTGTATCGTCAAAGACTTCTTCCGCGAAGACATCTCGATGGACACCGCCATGGCCCAGGTGACCAGCTATGCCATGAGCGACATGTTCTACCTGCCGCCCGGCACGATCCCACCGATGATCATGCCCTTTGACCCCACCGCATCGGTCCCGCTCTGCCTGGTCGTCGTCTCCAACAATCAGATGGACGAGCAAGAACTGTATGACATTGCCTACTACGAGTTACGGAACAAGTTGCAATCGATCAGCGGGGTGATTGCACCCGCCGTCTACGGTGGCAAGCTGCGCCGTATCCTGGCCTACGTGGAACCCGACAAGCTGGCCGCACACAGCCTCTCACTGATGGATGTCCAGCGGGCACTGCTCAAGCAAAACGTGCTGATACCGGCCGGCAGTATCAAGATTGGCACGCAGGACCTGCAAATATTCACCAACGCCATTCCGGAACGGGTCGAAGAACTCAACCAGACGCCGATCAAGGTCGACGAGCGGGGCGTCACGGTCCTGATGAAAGACATCGGTACCGTCGAAAATGCCTCCCAGATCCAAACCAACATCGTGCGGATCAACGGTCGCAAACAGGTCTACATCCCGATCTATCGCCAACCCGGTGCCAACACGATCGAGATCATGGACCAGGTCCGGGGCCAGCTGAGCACAATCCAACAGCGACTCAAGACCGAGCGGGCCGAGGACCCGAAGATGGAATCGCTGGTACTGGAAGTTGCCATGGACCAGTCAGTCGGTGTGCGGCAGAGTATCTACAGCCTGCAGCTGGCAGCCCTGTTGGGTGCCGGTCTGGCTGGCCTCGTCGTGCTGCTGTTCCTGGGCAGCCTACGACTCACGATCGTGATCGTGATGGCCATTCCGCTGGCTGTCCTGACCGCCATTTTCGGTCTCTACTTTACCGGCGACTCAATCAACGCCATGACGCTGGGAGGGCTGGCCCTGGCGATCGGCATCCTCGTCGATCAATCGATCGTGGTGGTCGAGAACATCAGCCGGCACGTCCAGGCCGGCGTGCCACCACACCAGGCTGCCATCCGCGGCACCCAGGAAGTGGCCATGCCGATCATGGTTGCCACGATCACATTCGCCATCGTCTTCTTCCCGGTCGTCTTCCTTTCGGGCCTCGCTCGGTTCCTCTTCACGCCCCTGGCAATCGCCGCCAGCATCGCCATCATCGCCTCATTCGTGATCGCGATCACGCTGGTACCCGCCTTCTGCGCCCGCCTGTTACGTCCCTCGCAGGGCTCACAGGCCCAGACACCGGGCCGCCGGCAGCGGCTGCTGAGCAACAGCCTGGAAGTCATCCTGAATGCTCGCTACGTGGTCATCCTGGCCGTTGGCGGGGCACTGCTGGTGGCCGGCTGGTGGATGACGAATCACATGGGCCAGGAGCTGTTCCCGACCGTCGACGCCGGCCAGATCACAATCACAGCTCGGCTCCGTTCCGGCACACGGATCGAGGAAACCGAGCGACAGATCAGCCTGGTCGAAGCGGAGATCATCGCGGCCATCGGACAGCCGGACCCCGATCCGAACACGGAACAGCATCCCAGCTCAGACCTCCGCATGCTGATCTCCAATATCGGCGTACTGATGGACTGGCCCGCTGCCTACACTCCCAACTCAGGATCGATGGACTCCTTCCTGCTGATCCAGCTGAAAGGGAAGCACTCGGTCTTCGACCACGTGCAGCGACTGCGGTCGATACTAAAGCAACGATTCCCGGATATCGAATTCGCCTTTGACACCGGCGGCATGCTGACGGCTGCTCTGAATATGGGAGAACCCTCACCGATCCACTTCCAGGTCCAGGGTTCGAACCTGACCGACGCCCAACGGCTGGCAGGCATCCTCCGCGAGAAGATCGCATCGGTGGCGGGCACGGTCGACGTGCGGATTGCCCAGCGAATTGACTACCCGGTGCTGGAAGTTGAAATGGACCGGGAGCTGGCAGCCAGGCAAGGAATCACGCCGGCCGACGTGATGAAAAACCTGGTGGCAGCGACCAACAGCACAATCAACTTCGAACCCACTTTCTGGATCGACAAGAACAAGGGCAACCACTATTTCTTCGGCGTCCAGTACCGCGAGGAAGATCTCAGTGACGAGCTGCGGACCGGCCCGGAAACGCTGCTGAATATCCCCCTGGAAGGCAACTGGGATCGGCCACGGCGGCTCGGTAACGTGGCCCGGCTGCGCAAGACCTCGGGACCGGCCGTTATCCACCATCGCAATATCACCCGTGTCACCGACATCTACGCCAACGTCCTGCCCGGGTATGACATCGGCTCGGTCGTCAACAGGATTGAACAGGCAATCGACGGCGACGCCCGCTTGCTGGCGCGGGCCGACCAGGATGATCGCGGCCCACTGTACCAACTGGACCACCCCGACTGGACTGGCATGAGCTTCCGCTTGATGGGAGAAGTTCGCACCATGCGCGACTCGTTCCAGCAATTCGCCGGTGGCCTGCTGATCGCGGCGATCCTGGTCTACCTGGTGATGGTGGCCCAGTTCAACAGCTTTGTGGATCCATTGATCATCGTCCTGACCGTGCCACTGGGATTTATTGGCGTGGTGGTGATGCTCACCCTGACAGACACAAATCTCTCGATCATGGCATTCATGGGCATCATCATGACGGTCGGGATCGTGGTCGAGTACTCGATCGTGCTAGTCGATTTCGCCAACCAGCGACTGGCCGAGGGCCTCTCGGTCCGCGAGGCAATTATTGACGCCACGATTGTACGCCTGCGTCCGATCGTGATGACCTCCCTGACAACCTGGCTGGCCCTGTTGCCGATGGCGATCGGCCTGGCGGGCGGCGAAGCCAACGCGCCGCTGGCGCGGGCCATCATTGGCGGCGTGCTGGGGGCCACCGTGCTCTCGCTGGTCGTCGTCCCCTGCCTGTACCTGGTCTTGAAACGCACTCCAGTCCGTCGCCCGGAAGAATCTACAGCACTCGTCAGCTGAGAGGAAATACACCGATGTTAAGCCGCTCGACCATCGCCATCGTGGCCAGCCTGGTGCTGACCAGCGCCAGCGGATGCACGAAACAACAGCCACTCCCGGCCGTTGGCGCCTCAGCCCAATCCGCCACACCGCTGACCGTCCAGGCTGCTACCGTTCGTATCCAGGCGGTTGCACGAAGCACCTCGATCCCCTTCACCATTGAGGGAGACCAGCATGTGCAAATCACCTCTCGAATCGCCGGACACGTCAGCGAGGTCTCCTTTGACATCGGTGACCAGGTGGTCCAGGGAGAAATACTGGCTGTCCTGCATGTCCCTGAACTGGACCTCGATATCGAGCGACAGCAGCACGTTGTCGCGGAAGCCTTGCGAGCTGTCGAGAGCCGCCAGGCCGACCAGCAGCTGGCCCAGGCCGAGCTGGCCGAGCAGCAGGCGCTGCTGGAACTTCGACAGCTTGAATTGCGCCGCATCAGTGGCCTGGTTGAGGCCGGAGCACTGGAACCACCCAAGCGGGACGAGGCCCAGTTCGCAGTTGCCGCTGCGAGTGCCGGCATCCGGCGTGTGGAAGCCAGCATTGAGTCATTCGCCGCTCGCGTTCGTCAGGCCGAAGCACAAGGGCTGGTGGAACAATCCGAGTTGAAACGGCGCCACGTGCTGGCTGCCTACCGTCGTATCGATGCCCCCTTTGACGGCCGCATCACCGCTCGTCACGTCGATCCAGGAGCCTTCGTGGAGCCGGCAGGCGGCAAAGATAACACCGCCCTGCTGGAACTGGAAAGCTCCAGTTGGCTGCAGCTCGTGCTGTTCCTGCCACTCGCTGATGCCGCCCTGCTGGATGCCGGCGACGAGGTCACGATCGGGCACTTGCGGGGCTCACCAGACTGGCAGCAGCCGCCAGAGGCTCTGAAAATCGCCCGCACCTCGTGGTCCTTTGAACAGGGTTCCCGCATGATGCGGGCCGAGGTCGACCTCGATAACGGCAACGGCCAGCTGGTCTCGGGCGACTACGGAGTTGCCAGAATTGCCCTGCACACCTACCAGCAACCGGTGGTCACCAGCCAGGCGCTGATTCATGGCGCCGGTCGAGTCACCGAGGTACTGAGGGTCGATCTACAAGGAACAGTTGAGCGAGTAGCAGTGCAGGTGCTTTACGACGATGGCCAACTCGCGGTCATCGGGCGTGGGTTGAAAGCGGGCGACCGCGTCCTGACCAGCCAGCTGGATTTGGTTCGCGAGGGCGACACGCTGGATAAGTCGCAATTGCAGTTCAGCGACCGTTAAGTACACATCGCCGGCTCTGCCGGCCAAGAGGACACGTCGATGCCAGGCATGAGTGAAACAGCACGAAGCAGTCATCTGCAGTCGACCTGCAGATCTGTCTGGCTCCTGCTGTTGCTTTTGCCAATCGCCATTGGCAGTGGTTGCCTGCGGGGGCAACGAACGAATCCCGACCGAGTCGCTCGCCGACTTTTATCCAACCCTTTCCAGCGAATCACTGCGTCCAAACCCGCCGAGATCGCTGATCCCCAGATGCTGGAGGCCCGCAGCCAGCTGGTACGTCGGCCAAGGCCGTTGCCTCGCGCAGCGAGGCCGCTGGTCCCCAAGCCGCCACGCCCATTGTTCCCGCGGGGCACCCAGTTGCAGCACGAGCCCGCCACGCCGCCGCCGGTGGAGCCCGGGACTGTTCCGGCCAATCCGGTGCGAGATCCGACAACCGGCCTCGACATTTGGCAGGCACTGCAGGTGGCTGGTGGCCATAGCCTGTTGATCAAGATGGCCCGCCAGCAGGTTGAGATGTCAAGTTACAAGCGAGACGAAGCGTACGCACTCTGGCTTCCCTCGCTACGGATGGGCCTGGGCTACACGCGCCACGACGGCCAGCTGCAATCCACCCACGGCGACGTTGCTGCCTCCAACCGCAATTCGTTCTTCTTTGGGGGCGGAGCAGGGCTTGGTTCCATGCCATTGCCAGGTGGGGTGGGAGGACCTGCTCGGATGATAGTCAATCTCTCGCTCGCGGAGGTACAGTTCGAGCCCCTGATTGCAGTCCACCAGGAAGCTGCTGCCGAGGCCAACTCCGATGCGGTCATGAACGATGTGCTGCTGGAAGTGGCACTCGCCTATATCGACGTGCTGAAGGCGCGCAGCCAGCTGGTCAACGCTCGGCTTGCCGAACAGGACTTCGCGGCGCTGCTGGAGCTGACGATTCAGTTTGCCAACAACGGAACCGGCGCAGCGGGAGACGTCGACCGAGCCCGCGTGGCACTCGCCCACCAGCAGATCCAGGTCGAAGATGCTCGGCGGCTGGAACTGGTCCACACAACAACCCTGGCTCGCCACCTTCATGTGCCGGCCACCCGGCGAATCGAACCACGCGAAACCGAGGTTTCGCCGATGGAGATCATTCCGGGCGGACAGGATGTCAAGACGCTGGTCAGCCAGGCGCTCTCGCGGCGGGCGGAATTAGGGCGCAGCGAGGCACTGACAATGGCCGAAGAACAACGGTTACTGGAAGAACAGTGGCGCCCCTGGCTGCCAAATATTCAGCTGGGCGCCAGCGCAGGGACCTTTGGAGGCGGGCCCTCCGGCTCCTTCGACGGACCAGCCGGTCGTGGCGACCTGGAAGCACTGGCGGTCTGGGAATGGCGGAACCTGGGGCTGGTCGACTACGCCCGCCAGGCACAACAGCGGGTCCGAATCCGCCAGCGACAAATTGCCACTGCACTGATCAAGGATCAGGTTGTGGCTGAAGTCCGTGCGGCCACGACCAACGTTGATAGCTACCAGCGACAGATGCAGACCGCACTTGCCAGCCTGCAAGCGGCCGATAGCAGCTACCGACGGACACTCCAGCGGGTCCGCCAGGCGGAGGGCATGCCGATCGAATTGCTCGAGTCCATCCGGGCACGACTGCAGACACGTAACGACCACACGCGGGCCATTTCAGGCTTCAACAGGGCCCAGTTCCAGCTGCTGCGGGCGATCGGCAGCCCGGCGGTCAAGCCCTGACAAGATCGCTGCCAGACGCTTTCTCCGGGTCCCTTCGGGAACCACGGATCACTGACTGTCCAGACGCTGTCGAAAAGCCTCACTGAGGTCCAACACAGTTGGCACCGACAGTTGTTCGGCTCGCAGATTGCCACCCAGCTGCTGCTGCTTGAGAACGTCATCCACATCCTGCTTGTTCAAACGCCCTTTCATGGCGCTGATCAGCACACTGCGGAGGAACTTGCGGCGGTGAAAGAACAGCGAGCGGACGAATTTGTGAAAGAAGCCGCGATCGGGAATCGCCGCCTGTCGCTCCGGTTCGACAAGCATGTGCACGATTGCCGAGTGCACTTTGGGCCGCGGCCAGAAAACGGTGGGTGGCATGATGCGCACCAACTCAACCTGGCACTGACTCTGGAACCAGATACTCAGAGCTCCATAATCCTTCGTCGAGGGACTGGCTTTGAGCCGATCAGCCAGTTCTTTCTGGATAGTGATCGTCATGGAGGCGACCGGCAGGTCACTGGCCAGCAGGTTGGAGATGATCGGTGTAGCAATGTTGTAGGGCAGGTTGGAGACCAGCTTGAGCTGGCGGTCCGGTCCCTCGGCCAGTTTTTCCCGCAAGGTATCCAGCACGTTGGCGTGCAGGGTGTTCTTGTTCTTGAGGGCGTCCTGCAACAGCAGCGTCACATTGTCGAGCTCATCCAGCTCTTCATTGGCCATCTGGGCCAGCCGCTCGTCAACCTCCACGGTGACCATGGCAGCGGCCAGCGGCGCGATCAAGCTGGTCAACGAGCCCGTTCCGGTGCCAACTTCCAGCACCACGTCCTGGGATGTAACTCCTGCTGAACCGGCAAGCAGTTCCAGCAGGTTCAAGTCGACGAGGAAATTCTGACCACGACGCGAGACCGGATAGAATCCGACTTCACGAAATCGCTTGGTCAGGTAAGCAACAGTCTGGCGTTCACCCATGGCAGCTCCACTCCCAGGCTCTTCGAACGGTGATTCTCACCGTCCCTCAAGCTGCTGCTCCACATACTTGGCCAGGATGTCTGTCTCGATATTCAGCTGGCCGCCCGGCCGGCAGGCACCAAGCGTGGTGACAGCCAGTGTATGGGGAATCAGCTGAACGCTAAATGACCCTGGCGAGACGTCAACCAGCGTCAGACTAACTCCATCAATGGCCACGGATCCCTTGCATGCCATCTGTCGACTGATCGGTTCAGGCACCTCGAACCAGAGCGTGGACCACTCGCCGTCATCCTCTCTACGGGCGAGCTTGCCAAGCGTATCGATGTGGCCAGTCACAAAGTGACCGCCCAGCTGGTCGCCAATCTTGAGTGAACACTCCAGATTGACCTGGCTGCCCGGCGTGAGTTGCCCCAGGTTGGTCCGCTGCAGCGTCTCTGGGCCGGCATCAAAACTGAGTTGTTGCTGATCAATCGCCACCACGGTCAGGCAACAGCCATTCACCGCCACGCTATCGCCTAGCGACGCGTGCTCGCTCGCACCCCCCGCGTCGATCATCAGGCGCACCCCTGGCGGGTCCGGATCGAGTCGGACTAGCGAGCCAAGGCATTGCACAATTCCACTGAACATCGAATGGCGGACCCTGTTGGTAGGCCAGGAAAGGAGGAAAAGAACCAGCACGTTCATTTAATGCAACCAATCGGATCAAGGCAAGCAGCCTGCCGCCGTGACCCTAGCCAATCCGTAGGCAGTGCGTCACAATGGCCGGTTCGGCGGTGAATTCAATAGACCGTCAGGTCCTGTCCCTGTGGGGACATCCGCCACAATAAGCCCCACAACAAGCCCCCAGCG
>CAUZOB010000201.1:0-8841 GCA_963581185.1 Planctomycetota bacterium
TGGTCCAGGACAGCCGCCTGCTGATCTCGAAAAATAACCTGGATCTGGCTCGCGGATATCATGCTCAGCGTTCACTCGACCGATACCAGCACGCCTGCCGCAGCAGCGGGGGCTGTCTATAATAGATCAACGTGAGCCAATCATAACATGCAGCAAGGGTGCAAACATGGGAGAGAAACCGTGACCAGCGTCCCCCTCGCATGCCATGGCCGAATTCCGCCAGATGCTCCGGCAGATAAACTGGGTCTGATCGTGATTGATCATGGATCCCGCCGGGAGGAAAGCAACCGGCAATTACTGGATGTGGTACGACTGCTGGAAGCGGAAGGTAGCTTTCAGATCGTGGAGCCGGCACACATGGAAATTGCCCAGCCGGACATGCAGACTGCGATGGATCGCTGCCTCGACCGCGGAGCCTGTTACCTCGTCATTCACCCCTGGTTCCTGGGACCCGGTCGCCACTGGCGCGAGCATATTCCAGCTCTGGCAGCACAAGCTGCCTCAAAACACCCCGGCGTTTCCTATGTGGTCAGCGAGCCGCTGGGACTTCACCCGGGACTTATCCAGGCCGCCACCGACCGCATCCAGTCCGCCCTCCAACGGGCGATCAGCGAGGAGCGGGCAAACAATGCATGCGGTGAGAATTGAGCTACAATAATGCGCGTTCTGTTGTGGTGCGCTCAGCAACAACCTGGCGCGAAACGGCACTCCCTTAAGCCTATACACAGCAAGCGGCCACCTTTCTTATCGAGGAATCTGAAGTCATGACTCATCGCACAACCGACCGGCGCCAGTTCCTGCAGACATCAGCTCAACTCGGTGCCCTGGCGGCAGTGCCTTACTTTGCCAGCGAGGTCGACTTGTTTTCCCAGCAAAACAAGTCTGCAAATGACAAGCTGACCGTGGCAGCTATCGGGAATGGCGGTCGCGGATCGGCGGTAGGTCACCAGGCAGGCCAGCTTGGTAATATGGTCGCCTGTTGCGATGTCGATTCAAATCGGGCAGCTGGCTTCGCCAGGAAATATGGCGAGTCATGCAAGACATTCAGCGATTATCGCGACATCCTGGACATCAAAGAGGTGGATGTTGTCACGATCGGGACACCGGATCACTGGCACACCAAGATCGCAATCGATGCCATGCAGGCGGGCAAGGATGTCTACTGTGAAAAGCCGCTTACCCTGACCATCAAGGAAGGTCAGCAAATCGGCAAGGTTGTGAAGAAAACCGGCCGTGTCTTCCAGGTTGGTACGCAGCAGCGAAGTGAATATGGCGCGAACTTTATCCGCGCCGCAGTGATCGCCCGCAGTGGCCGACTGGGTAAGAACCTCAAGGCGATTTCCTCCGTTGGAACTGCTCAGAAGGGCGGGCCATTCAGCGCCAGCGCCGCGCCGGATAACCTGGACTGGAATATGTGGCTGGGACAGGCTCCCGACACCGACTACATCAAGGAACGGTCTCATTACCAATTCCGCTGGTGGATGGAGTACTCCGGCGGCCAGGTCACGGACTGGGGTGTCCATCATACCGATATTGCCATGTGGGCCCTGGGCCTCGGCGACACCGGCCCGACGACAATTGAAGGCAAGGGCGTCTTCAACACCCAGCCTAACTGCTACAACGTGGCCCATTCGTTCGATGTCAATTCCACCTTTGCCAACGGTCATCAGATTCGACTGACCAGTGGAGCCAACGAGCTGGTCATCGAGGGTGAGTTGGGTAAGATCCGCGTCAACCGCGGAAGCCTGACGGGCAAACCGGTTGAGGATATTGCCGGCAGTAAATCCGAACAGGAGTGGCTGGCGACGGAAGTTACCAAGCTCTACGGCGGTAAGCCACAACCACACATGGTGAACTTCTTCGCCAGCGTCAAGAGTCGCAAACAGCCTATCTCTGATGTTTTCACTCACCACCGAAGCGTGAGCGTTTGTCACCTGGCTAACATTGCCATGCTGCTGAACCGCAAGCTCGAGTGGGATCCCAAGAAAGAAGAATTCCCTGGTGACGAGCAGGCCAATTCGATGGTCAGCCGCGAACAGCGGAAAGGCTTCGAGATTACAACCTAGCGCTGCTCCCCGGCCCGTTTCAAGACAGCCAGCCAGCCGCAAGGTCTCTATTCCAAACAGACCAATGCGTGGTTTTAAGAAATTTCCGTCATGAAAACGTATGCCATTGTCATTCCAGTTTCGCTGGCCTGCGTCGCCGGACTGGTCTACCTGCTCTCTGGCGTCATTTACTCTGAGCCATCGATTGACCGCTTCAAGCTTGTCGCGCCGCGGGAGGGGCAGGATCCCAATGGCCCGATCGACACCTCGATGGAATCGATACCAGGAGGTTCCCATGTCAACAGAGATCCGATCGATGCCGATGAGCCGGCCCCGGTGGTGGACCCCAGCCAGAAAAACTCGCTGCCAGCCGACCTGGTGGCCGACGGTTTCCAGATTGCAGCAGTTCTACAAGTCCAGCAATTGCTCAAGTCCCAACTGGTAGGGACCGTCTTAGAGTCGATTGATACTCCCTTGGAAGAAATTGAAAATGAGACCGGCTTCCCGCTCGCGCAGATCGAGAGAATGATCATCCTTTCGGAAAGCCTCTCGTTTTTCCCTGCAGACCAGACATCCCGACCGCCACCGCTGCCGGCGATTGACGGACAAGCATCCGGCCCGTCTGGCGGTGAAATCGCGCAGGAATTCGTCGCTGCAGAACCGGTCTTCAATTTCGCCATCATCGTGCAGTTTCGAGCCGATGCCGTACTGACAGATATCAGAACCCAGCTGATCAGCCGGATTCCCGGCGACTGGCAGGAGCAACAGCTGGAAGGCAAGAGCTGCCTGATCAACAAGGCCGAAACGGTACCAGCAGTGCCGGACTGCATTTGTCTGATGGATGACCAGACGCTGGTGATTTCCCGGCAGGAACTTCTGCTGAAGATGATCGCTGCCGATGGAAGTAGCCCGCTAGCCATCGCTCTTTCTACCGTCAGCCTCGACAACGATCTGATCGTGACGGCAACTCCCGGGGTCCTGCCGGAGGGAATCATGGACGGCCTGAAAGAGAGTATCCTTCCTCAGATGGCGGCGCTCACCTCCTTGCCGAACAACCTCGCTACCGCCACGCTCAACCTGCGAGTCAGTTCTGACCCGCAGCTGCAACTCGAATTGAATGCCAAAAGCCGGACAACTGCAATAACAGCTCAGATTGCCATTAGCTCAGTCATCTCGCTGCTCGAGTTGATGGTGCCCGAGCTCAAGAAGCAACTTGCCATGGATCCCAATGCCGACCCTGTCGCCGTGGCAGGTATGGAGCTTGCTGAAAATCTGCTCAAGGCTTTCGATGTGGAGCGAACCGGCCTGACCACAACAGTCACGGTTGCACTGCCCGAAGAAGCACTCGAAGCTGGAGTTGGCCTGTTGCAGGATTCTCTCGGATCGGCCAGGTCCAGCGCCGCAAATCTCTCCAACATGAACAACCTCAAGCAGATCGGCTTGGGCATCATGAACTACCTCGTCACCAACGAGAAGTACCCGGTGGGCGAGGGTGAGCGGATCCAGTTCAAGGATGGCAAGCCACTATTGAGCTGGCGGGTACACATCTTACCGTTCCTCGACCAGGAAGAACTGTACAACCAGTTCCACCTCGATGAACCATGGGACAGCGAGCACAATCTGACCCTGCTCGAGAAGATGCCCTTTCCCTACGTGGATCACGCCCAGGAACTCCCCCCCGGAATAACCAACTTTCTTGCCCCTGTATCCGAGAGGTCGATTCTTGGCGCAACAACGGAACTCACACAAAATCACATTGCCGACGGCACCAGCAGTACAGTCCTGGTCCTGATGGCGTCAGCCGACAAAGGGGTTCCCTGGACAAGTCCAGCCGACCTGCAAATCGATCCAGCGGATCCGATCGGCAGTCTTGGTGAGCTGGGAGATTCTGTCGTCGTATTATTTGCTGACGGCAGTGTGAAGCCGATCCAGCTGCCTATTGAACCGCAACAGTTGCTGAACTTGTTCAACCGGGACGACCGTATCCCGACCACACCAGCTGACTCGCCCTAACCAACCGTCTACTTGAAGACCGTGATATTCAGCGTGGCCTTGTCATCCCGCTCGATGCTGGCCACATCCCGCAGTTCAACGAACTGCTGCTGGTCCGGGCGGCTGACGACCAGGGTGTATTTTCCCTTGGCAAACACGCGCGGTCGAAATTCACGGCCACGGATCCTCAAGGTATATTCCGTCTCGCCGGTCGCCTGGTTGATGACCTGGATCACCGGATCGTCGACATTCGTGGTGATTCGCGGCAGGTAGGCCACTGCCTGGCGAGCATAGTTATCCTGCTGGCTGATCGTGCGGGGCCATCCTGGGTAGGGGCGATGGTCCGGATTCTCAGGATCAGCAAACCGCGGCCAGCATTCCATCGTGATCGTCCGCTGCTGTTTGTTGAGTCGTACGATCCCGTAGCCCGGCATGCCGTTGTGCAGGGCCCGCGGTTCATGACCCAGGTCCTCGCCCGGGTTCGTGGCCGCATAGACCGTGACCAGATTACCCAGTCCGTCGCGGTGTTCCCCCTGCCATGAAGGAGCTCCCGCCGGCCGGTTCGCTCCCTCAACCAGCGGCGACCACTTGCGTGGGTAAAAGTTTGCAATCGAGGGCACACAAAACGACCAGGGACCGTCGCCATGCTGATCGAGACCATGCTGCACAATTGTGGCCAGGTGCTGATCGCCTGCCAGGTGAAATGCAAAGCAGCGGCGGAGGGCATCCAGCGCCCTGTTGCGACCCGACTGGGGCCAGCCGTTGCTGTCGAGGTCGGCGATCAGATAATCCAGGTTGGGGCCGTGATGGGTCGCCATGCCGGCAAAGATGGTCTGCGAGAGGGCCATTTTCATGTCTGTCCCCTGCCAGTTTTTTCCCCAGTCGGCGAGGAATTCAAGTTGCCTGGGCCCCAGTAACTGAACTCCCTCAATGTCTGCGCGGCGAACGTCAAACTCAGGATTGTTAATGTGGTCCGGCCTCGCCGTACCGGTTGGCGGCAATCGACCAGCACAGCCAGACTTGAATTTCCTGTCTTCCAGCACGGCAAACCCAATCCGGCCGTAGACCAGTGACGTGTAGTACGGCTTGATCCCCTGCATCGCCGGTTCGGGATCGTAGGGATCCGGCAGGTGGCTGGTCTGCGTCCGCTCGACCATCTGGACAAAATCGGCCGGATGGACATAGCCACCGAAGTGATCCTGGTGAATCGGCCTGCCCCCCTCACCCCAGAGGTTGCCCTGGTAGACATCATGATCGTCCGGAATCGTCACGCAGGGGGTACTTCGCGTCAGCCCGCGGTAGGCCCAGCACCAGAGGAACCACTTGTAGAGATAGTCCTGCTTGATGTGATCTCTGTCAGCAAAAGTTGGACTGCGACCCTCGTAGACCTGGTCGCCGGAGAAGAACAGGATATCCGGCTTGTGCTGTGCTACATGTCCCACCACATCATCGTGAGGAAACCAGATTCCCGTGGTCCAATCAAAAGGCTGGCGGGAAATCAGGTGCGAGTTATTGTGGTTGCCGGTGAACCCTGCCACCACGATGGTCGGCTTATCGACCGGATCCTTGCGAATAATGCCCTCCCAGGAATAGGGCTGCGTCATTCCATCGCTGGACATCAGCTGGTAAACAACCCGGTAGGGTACATCCTTGTCCGCTGACCAATCGTCAACTCGCAAGGGAGCTGTAAAACCTGGTCGGATGATAGTCGCCTCAGCCACCTGCTCCCAGGCTCCCTCCTGCTGTAACTGTAACTGGACGGATGCCGTATCTTTTTCACCCAGCGGCACCAGCTGGGCAGTCAACTTGAGCGTCCCGCGACTGAGTGTATATTGCGTCGCCACGATGGGACCCAGCATCCGCTCCGGATCGACATCCAAGCGGTCCCCCGTCAGCTGCCAGTCCTGGAACCAGTAGCGGCCGCCGACTCGCTCACCCACCACCTGGCCCGGATGGGACGCCAGCGCGACATTACCCACCAGTCGCGATGCCGGCACGATCATCGAGGCGGTTCCCAGCGGATTGCCGTCGGCACCGACACTCTCCAGTTGCAACTGGTAGTTGCCATCCTCCAGAGGAGTTGCCTCCAGTTGCAGGCTGATACCGGCCAATCGCCCTGTATCATTTCCAACAGGCGCCGGCTGCTCGGTCTTATCCGACAGAGCATACAGTTCCGCCACCGTAGTACTGGGCCGCTCGAGGTGCGCCGAGAGTGCAACCAGCTTGAAATAGCGCCCCGTTGTTCGCTCAAAGCGGATCCGCTGTAATTTTCCCTCGTTAGGCAAACGGCCACTCGCTATCGGCTGCCCCCAGTCGCGAGGATCGTTGCTCAGGTAAAACTCATATCGATCGATTCGTCCAGCTGCGTTTTCTGGTCGCGGCAGGTAGGCAAAGCCCGCCAGATCGCGAACCGCTCCCATGTCAATCACGATCTCGTGTGGATGCGGAGGCTTCTTGAGCTTCCACTCGGTATGCCAGACAGTTGCCGGGTTGCCATCCAGCACGTTGGCCGCCGGATTACCAGCCTCGGTACTGTCAGCTCGCACAACTTTCCAGCCGTCGCGAGAGAGCGTTCCGGAGGGCCGTTCGCGGATGCCCAGGAAGCCGGGCTTTTCGTAATCCTGGAAAAAGACAGAACCGTCAGTTCGCACGGCGGCCAGAATTCCTGCCCCGGGACCCCGGAACTGGTGCACCAGAGCAGCAGCTCGATAATCCATCGTGGCACCGCCCACGCCAACCAGGAAACCGGCGACCGATGAACGACTGATCCTCTTGCCAGCCGGATTGGCGATGCCGAGACGAACAGTTGTGCGAAACGAACTGCCAGCTGTGTCGGCAAGGCGATGAGTCAGCAGGTGAACGGTTCGCAATCCGAGCCGCGATTCGGCGGCCAGGCACTCCAGTCGCCCCTGGCTGACATGCCAATCCTGTAGTCGATTGGCCCAGAAATTGGGGCCAGGCCAGGAACGGTCAGGGACATTGTCCCAGCTGAATTGCAGTGGTTGCTGGGCTTGAGCCGGTTCGTGTGCTGCCAGCAACAGGGCCAACAGCAGCAGTCGAAATCGCAATGTCAGCTTGTCTTTCATCCCACGCGTCACCTGGAAGGGAAACAGGGCATCCCGCATTCTGTTACGACCTGCTCGGCTTGTCCACCGGACAGGGCTCAGAGAGTGAATGGCCCAAGCAAAGTAGACGTTGTTTGTCAGCGCATAGCCGAATAAAATAGTCACAGTGACACTGCGCATTACAATTAGTGCAAGATCCAGTCGTTGCTATATCCCACCCGCCGATGGCACAGCCTAGTACATCCCCCTGCGATCGAGAATCTCACCCATGACTGTTCTGGCTCGCTCTCCACGATTCCTGGCACTGCTCTGCTGCACCATGCTGGCTTCATTCTGCAGCGCCGCTGACGACGACAGCACGATCCTCTTTGAGCGTGACATTCGCCCGATCTTCCGGGCCCATTGTTATGACTGCCACGGTGCCGGTGAGGAGATGAAGGGCAAGCTGGATTTACGGCTGGTGCGATCAATGCAGCAGGGTGGCGAAACCGGTCCCGCCATGATCCCTGGCAAGCCAGCTGAGAGTTACTTCCTCGAGCGAATCAAATCGGGCGAGATGCCTCCTGGCGACCATCGCGTTCCCGCGGACCAGGTTGCGGTACTGGAAAAGTGGGTCGCCGCCGGCGCTCCGACTGCCAGGCCGGAGCCCGAGTCGATTGGTCGCGGCCTGGGAATCTCAGAGGAAGAACGCGGCTACTGGGCTTTTCGTCCGATTGGCACGCCCCAACCGCCGACTGTCGACGATCCATCGCGGGCCCGAAATGCTATCGACCTGTTCCTGCTTGCTCGGATGAAAGAAAAGGGCCTGCAATTCTCCAGCGATGCCGACCGAGCGACATTGATCAAGCGTGTTTACCTGGACCTGGTCGGCTTGCCGCCGACGCTTCAGCAAGTCCAGCAGTTTATCGATGACAGCAGCGACAATGCCTACGATCAACTGGTCGACCAGCTTCTCGCTTCGGACCATTATGGCGAACGCTGGGGACGTCACTGGCTGGATGTCGCCGGCTATGCCGACTCGGAGGGCTACACCAACAATGACTCGGTCCGGAAGTACGCCTACAAATATCGCAACTATGTAATCCAGTCATTCAACGACGATCTGCCGTTTGACCAGTTCATCCAGGAGCAACTGGCTGGTGACGAGATGATCGAGCCGCCCCAGGGTGACTTGAACGAGGAGCAGATTCGACGCCTGACAGCGACCGGTTTCCTGCGTATGGCCGTGGATGGCACAGCTGCCGACCTGCCAAATGCCGGTGCCGCACGAAACCAGATTGTTGCCGACACGATCAAGATCGTCAGCTCATCGCTGCTCGGGATCAGCGTCGGCTGTGCACGCTGTCACGATCATCGATACGACCCCATCTCTCATGATGATTACCATCGCATGAGAGCAGTTTTTGAACCGACCTTTGATTGGAAGCAATGGCGAAACCCATCCCAGCGGCAGATCTCGCTGTATACCGAGGCGGACCGACAGCGCCGAACAGAAGTCCAGCAGGAAATTAACACCGTCGCCGCCCAGCGAGACAGCAAGCGGAATGAGTACATCCGCCAGGCACTGGAAAAGGAATATGAGCGTTATGAAGAGCCCTTGCGAGAACAGTTACGAGCGGCCAAGGATGCGGCAGACGATAAGCGGACGGATGAGCAGAAGGCGTTACTCAAGGACTATCCCAGCCTGAATGTCAACGGCGGCAATCTGTATCAGTACAACCAGGGCCATGCCGATGAGA
>CAUZOB010000202.1:0-8782 GCA_963581185.1 Planctomycetota bacterium
AGCGAGCATCGGGCAACGCCTGGCGATTCTCGTCAACGGCGATGTCATCATGGCACCGGCCGTCAGGTCAGCGATTCGGGAGCGAGTCGAAGTAACTGGCATGTCCGCCGCCGACGCCCAGTTCCTCTCCGAAACTCTCGGTCGCCGACGATAAGACGCTGGCGAGTCGTTTGGCATCCTGGCTTAGCCAGCGAAAGTTTGCGTGGCGCCGTCGACGCGGATCACCTGTCCACTGACGAAACTGGCGGCATCGCTGCAGAGGAAGCCGACCACTGCGGAGACTTCAGGTGGTCGTCCATAGCGTTCCAGCGTTCCTTCGTCGACCAGCCGATCATCGTGAATTTCATGGATCCGCAGGAAGCGTTCGGTCACGGTGCCTCCTGGAGCGACGCAATTGACGGTCACGTTGTCTGGCCGTAGTTGTTCTGCCAGGCAGCGGGTGTAGGAGTGCACCGCCGCCTTGGCGACTGAGTAGATCGCTCCGTACGATCGTCCGAAGGAGCCTGCGATGCTGCCGATGGTGATAATCCGTCCCTGCTTGCGGGCGATCATTTCTGGAGCGACGCTGCGGCAGGCGAAAATCGTCCCCATCAGGTTACGATCCAGCACGCTGCGCATGTCATCCACCGTAATATTCAGGCAATCGTCGCCCTCGGGCCGTCCACCCTTGCCGGCTGCCGTACCGCCGGCGCCGATATCGCCGCCTGCGCAACAGACAAGAATGTCGATATCGCCGAGTCCCTGGTGGACTTCTCCGACCACCCGCTCAACTTCATCCGGCACTGTTACATCACACCAGGTTCCCAGGGTGCGGACGTCGTGGGCCGTGGCCAGGTCGTCAGCCAGTTGTTGCATCGAGACACCTTCGTCAAAGGTAGAGGGGCTATCAGGTCGTGTACCGTGGACGGCAACAGCCGCTCCCAGGCTACAGAGATGGTCGGCCATATCGCGACCGAGCCCCCGTGACGAACCAGTGATCCAGGCAACCTTGCCATCCAGGGAGCGGGGGGATGATGTTGACACGGGCAGCCTTTCAGTTCGAGGGGAATCGTCGTGCAAACCGCTGGGGTCACGCACTCTCGTGGTGGATGTATGATGGTATCGTCGTCAACTACCCGATGCCAGCTCCCACGGCAGCAAGGAGTTGACAACTGGATCTGAAAATTGGAGACAACAGTATGGCGACGATCCTCTCCACAGGGCCGGTCGGTGATATCGTCAGGGAGATCCTGGCAGATCACGGAGAGCTGGTGTTTGTGCCCGACCCGGAGCCCTCCACGCTTATCGAAATGGTGGCGGACGCCATCGCCCTGATCGTTCGCGGCGATGTCTCAATCCCACGCGAGGTGATCCAGGCGGGCAAGCGACTGTCGGTGATTGGCCGCACGGGCGTGGGGTACGACAACGTGGATATTGCCGCGGCAAGCGAGCGGAAGATTCCCGTGATCAATACTCCCGGCGCCAATTCACGTGCTGTGGCTGAAGCGGCACTGGCCATGATCATGGCCCTGGTCAAGCAGATTCCTTACTGGGACCAGCAGATGAAAAGAGGGGCCTGGGCCAGTCGCTTTGCAACTCCGAACAGTGACCTGGACGGAGCCACACTGGGAATCCTGGGGCTGGGCAGCATCGGGCAGATGCTGGCCCATTTTGCGGCGCCCTTTAATATGACCCTGCTGGCTCACGACCCCCATGTAGATTCTCGAATTGCCGCTCGACTCGGGGTCCAGCTGGTCTCGCTCGATGACCTGTTTCAACAGTCCAATATCATCAGCATTCACGCCGCACTGACTGCAGACACTCGCGGGCTGATCAGCGGCGCACGACTGGCGACGATGCGGCCAGCCAGTTACCTGGTCAACCTGGCCCGGGGCGGCCTGGTGGAGAGTCTTGACGTGGTCCTGGCAGCTTTAAAGAACGGGACACTTGCCGGAGCCGGACTGGATGTCTTTGAGCCGGAACCGCCGGATACGTCCCATCCTCTCTTTCAGCATCCTCGCTGTCTGACAGCTCCCCACGCCCTGGCACTTACGCCCGGCGCCATGAACCGGATTTATGAAACGATGGCGAGCGATATGGCTGCTGTCCTGAGTGGCGGCGAGGCAAAGAATGTTGTCAATCGTCGACAGCTGATGGCCTGATCTGCAGCCGTGCGCAGCTGGACCGACCGACGGAACTCCCTCCCGGCGCCTATTACTACTAGCTAGTCACTCGGATCGGGCGAAAGGTTCGGGTGCAGGTCCTGCTGCCTTCCGACATGAGTAAGTATCTGCTGAAGTCGAGACAGCAGCAGCGAGGAGTCCATGCCGGCAGCCAGCACCTGAAAGCCGGCAGCGAGTCGCTGGTCCATGTCGTCCAGGCTGGTTGTCACCAGGCCGCAGTGTTTGCCGGCGGCCAGGATCTTATCCTTCATTTCCAGGATCATCTCGGCCACACCGGGCCCTTCCCACTGGCCGGCGTAGCCAGCCGTTGCTGAAAAGTCAGCCGGCCCGAAATAGAACAGTTCGGAACCCTCGACTTCGACCAGCTGATCGATCGACTCGTAGGCGGTGACACTCTCGAGAATCGGAACAACCAGCACGCGGCTGTCGGATTCGGCCACATGTTCAGCGAGGGCCTGTCCCCAGGCGGTCGCCCTTTCACCGCCGATACCTCGTATTCCAGCTGGCGGATACTGCGCCATCTTCAGCAACTCGGTCAACTGCTGAGCGGATTCGACCCAGGGCACAACCACTCCATCGGCACCGATATCGAGTACACGCTTGACCAGGGAGCTGTTGTGTTCAGCAATTCGTACCAGCGCCACAGTTTTACTGCGGACCGTGGCACGGATGTGCTGGACGATATCCTGCCAGTCAAGGTGACCATGTTCGGCGTCGATCACGACCCAGTCGAGTCCGCTGGCGACGGCCATTTCCGTCACGCTTGCCGATTCCAACGTGACCCAGATACCAAACAGCGGCTTGTTGGCCGCCAGTTTGCGACGAAATTGGTCCAGCGCGTCTGCTTTCATAATGTCCCTGACAGGATTGTCGTTAGCGTCTAGCCCGTAAGCTCCAAAGAATATTCTTCGAGTTCGCCCTGGCAGGGTGGTCCCAGCCGTGCCCAGACAGATCGTCGAGCTGGGTCTGCGACGACAAAGGCACAGCTGCGTACCTCGCGCCCTTCGCCATGCCTGCAAACTGACAGTTGCTCGCCCTCGTGGTCTGAGAGCAGCTGACGCAGCAACTCTGGGCCGAGTGGCTCGTCGACCGTGGCCAGACGCTGCTGCAGCTGGTTCAGTCGAAATCGCGTCGACCGCTGATCCTGGTCTGGATCCTCAAGGGCCTGCAATTCATCGCAGAGATAGTGGTTGGTGTGTACGAACCAGCCTTCCTTGACAAGCTGGATGTCATGTCGCGTGGCGGTGGTTTCAATATCGGCGACCAGGCCCTGCTCGTGGGCGACAAGGTAATTGTGTCCTGAGGCACGGCCATCTGCGGTGATTGCGTCCAGTGCCGGCTGCCATTCGGATTGAGCGAGTGCCTCGTGCAAGAGTGCCAGGTAAATGATCCCCGCTCGCGCGTCAGTTGGCCGCAGGTTATTGTTGCCCACGGCCAGGCCATGCTCATTAACGCCGATCAGGGTCAAGCAGCCTGCCGTCGAGACGACCAGCGATCGTGGGCCCCGATCGGGAAAGCGGCGAAAGACCGTCACAACCTGCTCGGCACTGGCGTGCATATCCCAGGTCTGGCCGATCAAGGGACTGCCGTGGTCGGTGGCGTCACTGTTGACCAGAAAGGAGGTGCAGCCATGAACTTCCGCTCCAGCAGACTGCCAGAGCACATCCTGGAAATCTGTCAGGGCGTTTGCGAAGAATATGTCTTCCAGTGGAAGTTGGGCCCCATCAGCAATTCCCTGCCATTCCTCGACCACGTGAGGCAGCTGTCGGCGGTGGATATCGAGGTGGCGCCCAGCCAGTTCGATACACTGCTGGCGATCCACGTCGACTCCGTGCTGGGCGGCGAATGACTGGGCCAGTTCAAAACGCTCATGCGCCAGGTGTGCCACTTCGGCTGCCAACTGCTGACCGTGCTGGAGGCCCATCGTGTAGGGACTTCCTGTTAACTCAACCTGGCGGATCATGCTGTGCATTCCTTGTCACCTGGCAGGCGGGAGATTGTCGGCGAGATGTTGTTGTCAGCTGTGCGCCGAATGTCAACTCGCCGGGATCCGAGTCGGCGGTTACGAGCTACTCAGCAGCATCGGGTCCCGGTTCGAGTACTACGTCGGGGGATGCCTGCTCGCTGGAAATATTTGGCAAGGAGATCGGCACGTCGGTCTGCTGCCAGTTATGCAGGACAGGTACCATGCAGAGGAGATGTCCGGCACCGTAGGTGACCAGGGAGGCAAACATGGAAGCGACGGCGACGAATGGGCTCTCATTGAACATCGCGACCAGGAATGAGGTAAGTGATATCACCGCGACGAGGCCCGTGGTGATCGCATTCAGGCCGCTGGCCTGCCGAAACACCTGTCCGTCACCGGTGGCCGATGCTCGGTTGCGGAAAATATAATAGGCGTATGCGCCAACCAGCAGTCCCGAGAGGCAGAGGGCCATGGCGGTTTTACGCTGTTGCTCGTCCATACGCATGTGATCTCCACCACCGTCAATAAGTGTTTCGATGAAAATGGTGGTTCCCAGCAAGAAGATCTGGAAGGCGACGGTCAACAGCAGGCAGGAGATGACCTTGGCCCCCAGCAGCGGGTCCTTGTCGCCATTCCTGCCTCGCAGTACCCCCATGATGTAGATGATGCCAAAGGGGAGGAGTGCGGAGAGGGCCAAATAGGGCACCAGGATTGCAGTACCGCTTACCAGAGCTCGTTCGAAGCCCATGAAATACTCCTGTACGTAAAATCGAAAGAGTGGTTGCCGGAGCTGCCAGAATTACTGCTGACATTTATACGGGATTGGTTCCCATTCAGGTAGTCTCGCCAATGTAGAAAGTGTGACCAAGAAACCGCCTGTCAGGGACTCTTATTGAATCCAGTCCGACTACAAGATGTCTGTTTCATAGGTTGTTGAGATTGGTGGCTCTTTTATACTGAGTAGTGAAGGTGCGCCCAGCAGAGTTGACTTATTTCAGATCGAATTAAGCGAAGGAGAGTTTGATGTCTCTAGAAAATCCCCCCAAGCGGCGTGGATTTACGCTTGTCGAATTGCTGGTGGTGATTGCCATCATTGGTATTCTCGTGGCGTTGTTGTTGCCAGCTGTTGCCGCGGCTCGTGAGGCTGCTCGCAAGATGTCTTGTGGCAATAATCTCAAGCAACTCGGCTTGGCGATGCGCAACTATCACAATACCTATGGCAGGTTCCCTACCAACGGAAACTTCTTCTGGGGTAATCAGTCCAAGAACGCTCACACCTGGTACAACTCCAGCCGTGGCAGCGTGTTCGTAAAAGTGCTGCCCTTCATAGAGCAGGATCCGCTTTATAACCAGATGAACTTCTCACTGGCTGGCACCACGCGACCGACCCGTTTTGAGCAACAGGAAGATGCATCTGGCAAATGGTGGCGAGCGAACCTGATTCCGTCCTTCATCTGCCCCTCGGCCAATGTTGATCCTTATGTGGCGGGTAGTAACCCAAAAACAGATCCGGCGATTGGCTGCTATGGCTTTTCGTTGGGGAACCAGTACGGGACCTCGTGGAACAATATGTGCCACGACTATCCTGGTAACAATTTTGGTACTGGCCCGTCTCACCATGGTAACGACGCCCGCGGTTACCGGGCATCGGGTGTGTTTCTGCGTGGCCACTGGGCCGCCAAGTTCCGGGACATTACCGATGGCGAATCCCAGGTGATCCTGTTGGGCGAGATTCTGCCTCACAAGAGCGATCATTACGTGAGCGGTTGGTTCTACTTTAACTCTCCCTGGTCGTTGACATCGGCACCGATCAACTATCCGATCGTGGGTGTTGGTGATCCCGGTTTTGCCTGGAGTGGTCAGAGCCAGCCGTTGAATCCGCACGGCTGCACCCACTTCAAGAGCTGGCAGACATGCCAGGGCTTCAAGTCGGCTCACAAAGGTGGAGCCCAGTTCGTGCTCTGCGACGGTTCGGTTCAGTTCCTGGCTGAGAATATCGACTACATCACCTACCAGCGACTTGGTGATCGCCGTGATGGTCAGCCCATACCGGAAGATTGGAACAACAACCTGTAAAGGTTGAGCTGTTGCTCAGCTGATCTAATTCAGCAACCCCGTCAGCGGGTGCCGTACTGCGGCGCGCCTGGCGGGGTTTTTTTGATCGCTCGATAGTCTGGCATCGTTTTGGCCATCGGCTTCGGCGTAGAATAACCGCAGATAAAGGTTCGCCAGTTAGGGAACCTTGCTAATACTGACTGCGTCAAAACCAGCAGTGGGGATGATTCGCCCTGGGGCAGCGCGATACCCACGACGGAACCAGAGAGAAACTCAAACTGCCTTTGTATGAGAGAAGTCCAATGCGCAAGTTGCTTGTATTGATGATCATGGTCGCTGTGGCCGTACCGCTGCTGCTGGCGGCGGAGGTTGATCGCGAGGAAGCCTGGAAGAAGTACGACGACGCCGTCAAGAAGGGCTTGCCCAAGACCGCTATTGCCGTGCTGGAACCGATCATCACGGACGCTATCAAGGAGAAGGCGTACGGCGAGGCGATCCGCGCTATCGGCCTGAAGATTTCCCTGGAAGGCAATATCCAGGGCAACAAGCCGGAAGAGAAGATCGTTCGCATGGAGCAGGCGATTGAGGACGCGCCCCGGCAGATGAAACCGGTGTTGAGTGCCGTGCTGGCCAACTGGTACTGGCACTATTTTCAGCAGAACCGGTATCGGCTGGTGCGGCGGACAGCGACCGCGACGGCACCCGGCAGTGACTTTACCACATGGGATTTGCCTCGCCTGATAAGCGAGATTGACAAGCAGTTTTCCAGCACGCTGGACATGTCCGAGTCGCTCAAGACGGTCAAGGTCTCGGACTACGATCGTCTGCTGGAAAAGGGAACGATGCCCGATTCCTTCCGTCCCACGATGTACGATTTCCTCGTCTATAACGCCCTGCAGTTTTACTCGATGGGTGAACAGGCGGGCAGCCGTTCTCAGGATGCCTTTGACCTGCTGGCCGACAGCCCGGTATTTGGGTCGGCTGATGAATTCATCAACTGGGAGCTGAAGACGACCGACACCGAATCACCGACGGTTAAAGCGATCGGCCTTTATCAGGATCTGTTGCGTTTCCACGCCGAGGATGACGACCGCTCCGCCTGGCTGGATGCCAACCTCTCGCGGCTGGTGTTTGGTTTTAACAAGGCTCTTGGTGAGACCAAGAATGATCGATTCAAAGAGGCTCTCAAAAGCCTGATTGAGAAGAACGGGGATCACCGCATATCGGCCCGTGCGCTCTACCAATGGGCCCGCGTCCTGCACCAGCAGGGCGATTACGTGGAAGCCCACAAGATCGCCTCGCGCGGTGTGGCGGCATTTGCAGGAACTCCGGGCGGCAACCAGTGCTTTAACCTGGTGCAAAAGATCGAGTCCCGCTCGGCCACGATGATCTCCGAGCGTGTCTGGAATGCGCCACTCCCGGATATCGATGTGCGATATCGCAATGTCGAGAAGGTCTATTTCCGCTTGGTCTCCCACGACTGGCATCAGTTGATCCGGTCGGCCTACCGGGTGGAGAATCTCAACGCGAATCAGCGCAAGGCGCTGCTGGCGAGAGAATCCTTACACAGCTGGTCGATGGACCTGCCCAAGACGGTGGACTATCACGAGCGGCACCAGGCGGTCTCCGTGCCGGAAGAGATCAAGCCGGGATTTTATTTCCTCATCTCCAGTCATGATCCGAAATTCAGTGATAGCAACAACGTGGTCCAGTTCACGGGCATCTGGAAGAGTGATCTGGCACTGGTGATGCGAACCGAGCGTGGCTCGGGCACGCTGGGAGGCTTTGTGCTCAATGCGATCAGTGGTGAGCCGCTGGCGGGAGCCAAGGTGCAGAGCTGGATTCGGGCCAATAACAACACCCGAACTGCTGGCCCCCTTCTGACAACCGATGAAAACGGTGCTTTCAAGACTCGCGGGACGCGCGGCCAGAGATACCTGTTTCATGTCACGCATGGCGATCACCAGCTGGGGACTTACAACGGCCAGTACGTGAACATCTACAACACCAGCAACCAGCCAAGTCAACAGACGATCTTCTTCACTGACCGCTCGCTCTACCGACCGGGACAGACAGTCAAGTACAAGGGGATCGCGATTCATGTGAACCAGCAGGAGGATGACTATCACGTGCTGGCCGACACTGCCGTGGTGGTGGTCTTCCAGGATCGCAATGGTCGCGAGATTGCCCGTCGCTCACACCGCAGCAACGATTACGGTTCCTTCAACGGCAGCTTTACTGCTCCTCGTGACAGCGTCAGCGGCCGGATGATCCTTCGGGTTGATGGTCCGGCGGGTGGAGCGATTTCTATCAACGTGGAGGAATACAAGCGACCCAAGTTTGAGGTTGAGATCGAGCCGCCGGAGGAAGCTGGCAAGCTGAACGAGGAAGTGATCGTGACGGGCAAGGCGATGTCGTTTACGGGAGCTGCCATCGGCGGAGCCGGGCTTCGTTATCGCGTGGTCCGCGAGGTCCGCTACCCGCCCTGGATTTACTACCGGTATTACGGCTGGCAGCCACCGGGCGCGTCGCAGGAGATTGCCCAGGGCCGAGCGATCACAGAAGCCAATGGCACATTCAAGATCAGCTTCGTCGCCCG
>CAUZOB010000203.1:0-8744 GCA_963581185.1 Planctomycetota bacterium
TGACTCAGTCGGTGGGTGATCGTAAGGGGATTGCCAGGAAGACGCCGAACTCCCTGGCCAGGTTGCAGCTTACCCGGGCATGGACGCGGCCCTGCTCGTCATAAAATCGGCCCTGTGGGGCGAGCGGAAATACGCCCTCGTGCCAGACATTGGGGTGAATGTAGAGACCCTCGCCAGGCTGGAAATAAAAGGCGACAAAGTCGTCGGGCTTGAGGTCGTCGCCAGGCAGTGCCAGTGGCACGACGTAAGGGGTTTCATCCAGCGGGAAAAAGAGCTGGCCGCCGTCAGGATGATAGTTGGCATGCCAGAGGAGGACCTGTGGTGGCGTGGTCGATGTCGATGCCGTGCGCTGAGCATCCACCGGGTTGCAGCCCCAACCCAGCAGGTACTGGTCGTCCACGGCCGTGTTCCTACCGAGTAACACGTCGCCTTCCCAGCTGGAAAGGAAGCTGCCGTGCGTCGTGCCTGCTTCGTCGCCCGTACCGCTGTCGACCGGTCGCCAGCCTGCCGCGGGCCATTGAACTATCTCGATCGGATAGTCGTGATAGTCGTGAATCAGCGTGCCATAGTCAGCCAACGAGGATGCATCGGCCCGTACCAGCGGGACCTCATGCCAGGGCAGCGAGTCGGGGACGTCCGGCGAAAGATAGTCGATCGGTTGGGGTGCTTCCACGGCCTCGCCCTAACTGGAATCGCTCGCGGGATGACCAGCAAATGATGGCCGCAGGTCCCGTTCGCGGCACCATCATATCAGCTCGATATGAATTCCTCGTGGCCGCCCCCTCGATTGCCCGAAACAAGGCCGGCCCAAACTCATTTTCACGTGGATATAAGGCTCAACTGCAATCGCCTGGATTCCGATGAACGATGTAACTGATCGTAGCGATCGCACTGATCAGGAAAGACAGGAAAGATAGGTTACCCAGTAAGCGACTTTGGATCACGGTTGGTCGGTCTCAGCTTCGGGTCGATGGTCATATTCAGGATGAAATCATGAGAATCGGACGGACGATTACCGCCATGACCGCTTGTATTCTGTCCCTGGCAGCATTCTACCAGGGGCCCACAAGCTGGCTGCCGGCTCAACAGCCCAGCCTGGTGCCAATTCAACGGCCAGCGGAGATGGTGACACGGTCATTTCTGGTCAAGCACCTGGCAGTGGACTCGGCGGCGACACAAGTCCGGCAGGTATTGATGCCCAGCGAGGGTCGCGTGTTCTTTGACCGCGGCCGAAATCTCGTGGTCGTCAAGGGAACTGCAGCTGCGCAGCAGATGGCCTACCAGCTATTGCAGACGATCGATCGTCCAGCTGTTGCCGCCACAGGCGGGCCGGAAACTCGACGATACATGGTCGACGAAGCCAAGCTTGGCCAGCAGGCGGCACTCCTGTCCCGTCGATTTCCACCTTCAACAGGTGTGCAAATCAGGCCTGACATGGCCCGTGGCCAACTCTTGATTGTGGCGCCCAGTGAGATCCACAGGCAGATTACGGGTTTGCTAATGCCGCTTGCCCAACCGACTGCCAGTGGCAACTGGACATCACGCATCCAGCAACGTCCGCTGCCGCTTCCTCAGATCAAGCCGGCAAACTCACAGAACCGAACGCCAGTAGCGGCGGCCGGTACAGCGCAGTCGCGTCCGGGCGACTGGCGCATGCGAATCAACGCCCCCCAGGGCAATACACTCTCATCTGCCACTGCAAGTGACGGCGCCGGAGGATTTGCTGACCAGGTCAGCGCCCAGAAGTTGGCAACTGAATTGCCTGCCGAGTCGGTGATCGACGATGTGGGGCAGCCGTTGCCGACGCCGCTTGCTCCCGCACTTCAGCCTGTTGCAGACGCAGACGTGGCGGGACCCAGGGCCACTGCTCAAGGGGCCTTTCCCGTTTCGCAGCCCGTTTCGCAGCCCGTTTCGAGGCCCGCTGCGCGGGTCGTTTCGCAGCCCGTTTCGCAGCCCGTTTCGCAGCCCGTTTCGCAGCCCGTTTCGCAGCCCGTTTCGAGGCCCGTTTCGAGGCCCGTTTCGAGGCCCGCTGCGCGGGTCGTGCGAATTCCCAACAGGGCTGTGTCAACCAATGCCAGCTCGACTGATCCATCCGCCAGCACAGCAGATGCAGTAGAGGCAGCGACCACGGCATCCCCTGGTGCGGAGCAGCAGACAAGCGGAGATAACCTGACCTTTGAGGACCGATTTGCCCAAACTGTCAGCGACGGACTGGAAGTGCCGAAAAATCAGATGTTCCGTGCCTTCGGTTCTGTACACGAAAGCGTAGCTGCGCCAGTCCAGGACTTTTTTCAGGGAGTTCATGACGAGATCGCAGATACGCTGACGGGCTGGGCAGGTGGCCTCCCGTCGACGGAAGAAGAGGATCAAGATAAGCCTCAAGCCGCCCGCTTGAGGTCTTCTGCTGCGACGCCAGTCCTTCCGACCGTTGAGCCAGCCGCCACCGTTGCGACTCTTCGCCGGCCAGCTGCAGCTGTCGTAACGGTAGATCCTACGACCAGGCCGGCCGCCGCCGTTGCCACAGTCAGTACGCCACCCGCTGTGGCTGCGAGAGTCATTCGAACAGCTCCGACTCAGCCTGCCGTGCCAGCCGCCCCGATAAATCAATCTGTGTCTGCCAGTGGAACACAGTCGGCCCGACCGATGGCCAATCAGATCAAGTGGCGGGGCGCTTTTCCGTCGACAGGCCATGCTGACTTAACTCAGCAGCCGGTCATAGACCATGCTGCTGCCGTCGAAGTCCCTGTTGTGACACAGCAGGTTGTAAGGAATGAAACGCCACCCGCCAGGCCCGCTGCGCCGGCCATCCCTCAGGGTGTAAAGCTGACGCCAACTCTTGACGAGGTTCCGCTGAGGACAATACCAGTGCAACAGCCGGTGGCGAATCTGCCCAGCCCAGCTGTACCTCAGGCAGTCGTCCAGGCACCGCCCAGGCCTGTCGTGAGTGATACGGGCCCTGCCAAGCCAACTCCCCGACCTGCTGCCGTTGTACCGCCGCCGACCGTGGATGCGACTCGACAGACAGGTTCCGTACTGGTTGACCGCGACGACCAGCAGAGACCCCAGCCATCGCTGCCGCCTGCCAGGGACAGTGGATTCAAGCCGCTGGCTACGCCGTCGCCGGTGCCTGCGATAACCCGGCCTGCTCCTGTTGTTGCCTCATCCAATCCGCTTGATGCCAGTCCGGCAAGCATGATCAAGCTGGTTGCTGACAGTGACGCGGAAATCGGCCGGTATGTTGCTCGCTTCCTCAAAATGAATGAAGTCGACAGCGAGTTGGCCGGATG
This sequence comes from Planctomycetota bacterium, assembly GCA_963581185.1. Taxonomy (GTDB): domain Bacteria; phylum Planctomycetota; class Planctomycetia; order Pirellulales; family Pirellulaceae; genus SAT2750. The sequence goes on from CAUZOB010000203.1 coordinate 3,288, forward strand.
TGATGTTCGCATGGCAATCAACAATCGCCAGATCTGGCTTGTGCTGAAACGCAACACGGGAACCGTGGTAAAACTGCATATCGGTGAGATTCGCATCGACGAAAACGGTTCCAGCCTGTTCCTCTACAAGCCATCTTCCCTCTAGTTTCTCGCTGGATCACAATAGCGATATACAGTACACGGTTCCTGCTCCCTTTCTGGCGAGCTGCCGGCTGAATGTGAGAATGCAGAGTGGCATTATAGCTCCGCTCTACTGGAGCTATGACAGGAAACAGCTATATGCGTGATCAGAGACGTCATCGTGCACTCGTGCTTGAATCGCTGGAACCGCGCCAGATGCTGGCCGCTGACCTTGCCGTGTTTCAGAATCCGTTGGTGTTTCATGACGTCAACAATGATGAGTATGTCACCTCGATTGACGCTCTGAATGTCATCAATCGACTGAATGGTCATGCAGCGGAAGCCAGGCTCACTCGCTTCCTGGATGTCAGCGGGGATGGCAGCCTCTCGGCGATTGATGCCCTGCAAGTGGTCAATGGCCTGAATGGTGTGCCACGAGATGGCCACGCTGTTTTTGAACATGTGCAGCACGTTGCCCAGCGATTACAGCGTGCCCGCGGTAAGCTGCCAGTCGACCTGGCTCAACTGGGTGACAACGTGCTTGGCAAGATGGACGATTTTTCCGGCCACCTCAAAGCGATGCGTGGGGAGATTCGTGAATTTCTGAATCAGCCGTTGGACGATGCCACAGATCTAAAACAGAGATTCAAGGTCATCAAGGACCGAATTGCCCAGCGGGTCCAATCGCTTGTCGATGAACTCAACCTCGTCAATCCAGACGAGCAGGAAACAGCGCAGCTCGACGATGGCGAAGTAGATAATCGAGTTATTCCATTCCCGCGCCGATTGCGCGAGGCGATCGAAATGAGCAACCTGCCCGATGAAATCGATGCGGACCAGGCTGCTGAAGTTCTGGATGCTGTCGAGAAGCGTCAGTGGCGGCCGTTTCGCACGGATGGTCACTTTCAGCGCCGCTTCCAGATGACGGACGAAGCTCGGCAGCAGCGTGTTGACCGGATCAGGGGATGGATAGATTCTGGCAATCTGCCGGAATTCATTAGCGTTGAGAGAGCTCACAAATTGCTGGATGTTCTGCAGCAGGGAATCGCCGAGGGGGAGGCGCATGATGAGCTCGCAGTGAATCCGATCACTGCCCACCAGCAGTTCTTTGCGGAACTTGGTGAGGATCTCCAGGCAACGATGATCGACTAGCAGCTACGCCCGCTGCCTGCGCACGCCGATCGCCTCAAAATGACAGCTGACCTTCAGCTGGAACTGTCGAGCTCGTGAATCGTGGCTGCACGCATGGCATCCCAGTCGATCTCCAGACCCAGGCCGGCTCCCTGCGGTGCGTAGACGTAGCCGTCTGGCTGAGTTCGGATGACATCTTTCATGCCGTATTCGTACGCTTTATAAGGCACCGCTTGTTCATAGTAGGTGCAGTTGTTGAAGCCGAGCATCAAGTGCAGGTTGGCCGCCGCCACCAGCGTGAAACCCCAGGACATCACCTCGCAGCGCATGTCCGCCTGGTCGACCAGTTGCATCGCCTGCCGTCCACCCGTAAACCCGCCGCACATTGTGACGTCGGTTCGAGCGACACTCCAGGTCTTTGTCCGTAAGGCTTCGCCGAATGCCGGCAGATCCTGTAGCCAGTTGCCCGAGGGAAGAATCGGAATGTTGACCTGGCTTGTTAACTCGCGGTAGCCCTCCAGGTCATAGTCAAACAGCGGCGCTTCGAACCAGGCGAAATCCAGCTCCTCGAGTTCGCGGGCCGCTCTCAAGGCCGTGCTGCGATCATAGTTGTTCTCCACATCCAGCATGAATACCAGCTCGCGATCGCCGAACTGCTGCCGTACCGCCCGCGCCAATTCCAGGTCTCGATCGATGTCACACCAGCAGTGAAACTTGATGGCAGTAAATCCCTGGCTCGCCATCTCCTCGACAAAATCGAGGTAGGCTGGCACGTTGTCAAACATCGGTGTGCTGGCGTACGACCTGATTCGATCCCGAGTGCCGCCCAGCAGCTTGTAGATTGGCTGGCCCTCCAACTTGCCGTACAGATCCCAAAGAGCGATATCGATGGCGGCGATGGCGCCCGGCACCAGCGGGAAGACACGTGGCCACAAGGCCTGTCGGATTCCCTCCCGATCGAGTGGGTCGCGGCCGATCAGGATCGGGATCATGTGACGAAGTGTTTCCGTCGTGTAACGGTCATAATCGTACGATGTGTAGTTGGCCACGGCACCGATACCGACAGCACCATCGTCCGTGGTGATGCGCACAATCGTGTTTGTCATGTACTGGTCAGGAAGGTCGTGTGACCACGTGTACTTTTGGACTTGTGGCCCCACAGCCCGAACTTCTACCCGATCAATGATCATTCCCGGTCCTTCTCTCGCCGTGGCAGGTCGCCTGGCGTCAGCTTGGCAATGAAAAACTGTTCCATGCTGCCATACGGATCCTTGCCGCCCTTATAAGGCTGGCGGTTGATGATTAGCGTGTTTTCGACTTTCAGCTGATCCAGTTTCTCCTTCAGGCGAACGCCAAACAGGGGACAGTGGATCAAACCGCCGGGATAACCAGGTCCACGAATCGGCAACAGCTCAGCCGTGTATTGCATGTAAACTGGTGGGGCCTGCGCATCCACATGCTGCATGGCAGAACTTTCCTCGATCCGCTGACGATAGACAGGCTCTTCCAGGTCTGCGAGCGAACGGGCTCCGTAGTCCTTGAGCAGGTACTTTTGGAACCAGACCAGGCGAATCCCGGTCATGTTGCTGGTCAGCCATCGCGGGTCGGTCGAGCAGGGACCGTTAATCGGTGCCACGCAGGTGAGCCGACTTGACTGACGCTTGACCGGGTCCGCGTTGTCCGGATCGGCCAGATCCTGGCGAAATGCTAACCAGAGCGAGGCGGCGGCGCCAGCTGATCCTCCAAAAGCGCCGATCCTCTGTGGGTCGACTTTCCACTTGTCACCCTGCAATCGCAGGAACTGAATGGCGCGAGCACAGTCGAATAATGGTCCTGGCAAGGGCTCAGGATCGACCTGGCCAATCACGAAACGATAGTTGATTGCAGCTACGTGGATACCGGCTCGCTGCAGCGTCTGGATCGTCGGCTTACCGCGGATCTGCCTCTTGTCGCCGCTGGCATACCCCCCGCCATGGATGAACACGACGACTGGAGCCGCTGTGGTTACCGAAGCCTGGTAAAAGTCCAGCAGGTTGCGAGGGTGAGTGCCATATCGCACGTTCTGAAACGTGGGGCCAACAGGCTGCGCATGAACCATGCTGCTCACGACCAGGAACGTGGTGATCGCCAGGAATAGACGCAGACTCAATCGGATCAATACCATCAGCCAAAAACTCCTTATGCCCCAAGCCGCGTCGAGCTTTTACTTCAAACCATCGTAACGCGATTGTCTCGTATCCGCTGTTGCAACAACCAACAATGCTTGTAGTGAACCGTCTGGGGGTAGATTACGGTGTGCCTTGTCTGCTGCTGGAGAGAACGAACGGATTGAATGATTGAGTCGCAAAAAAGGGCGATTTACAGGCTTAACTGTCCCGGCAAACTGGCATTCGTGGGTCGAAAAGGCAAAACCGAATCTATCGATCACAATCGCCCGTTTTTTTTGGCGGGATCCGGCCCCGATTGCGTTACTCATACTAGACGAATGAACCTGAACACGCGAAGAATGAAACATCACTTCACCGTATCGATATCGATCTGCCACGCCAATCTGCGATGAGGGCCATTCGATATGATGTATCGCTGCGTTTCAATTTGATGCTCGGGTGCAGTCAGGATAATGCTTTCTACTCAGTGGGCACTTTAAGAGAGACCGCGTTCCATGGGCCAGCGACGATTGCGACAACGCCGATCTCGTGTCCCACGCCAACGCAAGCGTAGCTGGCAGCCTGGCCGGCGGCGACTGACAATTGAGTCACTCGAGGAACGACGATTACTGGCCTTTAATGTCGTCTTCGACTATTCGCTCGATACCAATGGCTTCTTCGATGACGCGACGCACAAGTCAGAACTTGAGCGAGCAGCAACGGATCTCGAAGCTCGAATTGAAGATGATTTCGATGCTATCGCTCCTAGCGGAGGGAATAGCTGGAATGCGATCATCACGCATCCTCAAACAGGCAGCTCCCACTCAATATCAAATCTGACGGTCCCGGCCGATACACTCATTATCTATGTCGGCTCACGGAACATTCCCAACCTCGGTATCGGTGGGCCCGGTGGCTTCAATGCCTCCGGTACTTCTGCTTTCCTGCAGACGATTGTCACACGTGGAGAGTCCGGAATAGACCCGAGTCCTTCCAATAGCGGCTCCAATACGGACTTCGCTCCCTGGGGTGGTAGTATCACATTCGATAGTGATACCGCCTGGCACTTTGGAACCGGCTTGCCAGCGTCCGGAAAAAGTGACTTCTATTCGGTCGCTATCCACGAGGTTGGTCATGTTCTGGGAATTGGGACATCACCGCCCTGGAATAACCAGGTCAATGTATCCGATGACTTTGCCGGCGCTGCGTCAGTCGCTGCGCATGGATCCACTGTACCGCTCAATAGTACAAATTCGCATTGGGAAAGCGGTACGACCAGCACCCTGCCAGGGACGTCGACAAGCCAGGAAGCGGCCATGGATCCGCAAATTACCGTCGGCACGCGAAAGCTCTTTACCAAGCTGGATTGGGCAGGCCTTACAGATCTCGGCTGGGAAGTTGCTTCCGCAAATGCCGCCCCCACACTTGATTCGCTTGCCAACCTCACGATCGCTGAAGATGCTGCCGAACAGACAGTCTCGCTGGCTGGGATCACGGCAGGTGGCAGTGAAAGTCAGCCGCTCAACGTGACCGCGGTGAGCGATAACACCGGCCTGGTACCAAATCCAAGTGTGACTTACACGTCGGCCGAAGCGACAGGCAGCATAGATTTCACGCCGGTCACGGACGCTTCGGGCTCAGCCACGATCACCGTGACTGTGGAAGATGGCGGAGCCGATGGAAATCTGGCAACAACAGCGGACAACGGGACCTTCAGCCAGACATTCGATGTGACTGTTACTGCGGTCAATGACACACCCACTCTTGATTCGCTTGCCAACCTCACGATTGCTGAAGATGCTGCTGAGCAGACAGTCTCGCTGGCTGGGATCGCAGCAGGTGGCGGTGAGAGTCAGCCGCTCAAGGTGACCGCGCTGAGCGATAACACCGGCCTGGTACCAAATCCAAGTGTGACTTACACGTCGGCCGAGGCGACCGGCAACATGGATTTCACGCCGGTCGTGGATGAAGTAGGCTCTGCCACGATCACGGTGACTGTAGAAGACGGCGGCCTGGACGGTAACCTGGCAACAACAGCGGACAACGGGACCTTCAGCCA
>CAUZOB010000204.1:0-8694 GCA_963581185.1 Planctomycetota bacterium
AGTGTCGGTCATGTTGAGCGGCTCAAAGATCCGCTGCTGGAAAAAATCCCCCAAGCTCTTTCCAGAAACCACTTCCACAACGTGACCCAGCACATCCGTGGAAACGCTGTAATTGAACTTGATTGCTGGCTGGTAAAGCAGCGGCAGCTTGCCAAGCTTTTCGACGGTTACTTGCAGCGAGTCGGCGGATGCCAGGACACCGGCCTTGAGATACGCCTGGTCAATGGCTGAGATGCCGAAAAATCCGTAAGTAAGTCCTGAGGTATGTCTCATCAGGTCGCGAATCGTCACCGGCCGCTCCAGGTCGGTTACTTTCAGCTCATCACCATCCTTCGACTCGAACACCTTGAGGTTCTTGAATTCGGGGATATAGGTGGCGACATCTGCATCCAGTTCGATTTCCCCTTCTTCGACCAGCATCATGGCTGCCACGGTCGTGATCGGCTTGGTCATCGAATAGAAGCGCAGGATCGAGTCCTTCTCCATTGGCTTTTCAGCCTCGAGATCTCTCAATCCGAAGGACTTGAAGTAGACCACTTTGCCCTGACGGAGGATGATTGCGATCGCCCCGGCATTGATACAAGACCTCTACCAGGTGCGCACTCAGCAGGCCTGAACGTACTCTGCGGCAACAGGAAAAGAAACCAGCAGGTTCATCGCTATCGTGGTGGGTTTAGACGGATGACTAACCTGCAAGCACTTGCCAACCCCTGCCCTCTTGTTCGGCGGCTGGGATGCCGTATTCTAGTACCGACCTCAAGAGAAACTCGACTATTCTATCTCCCTTCGTGTCCGCCGGCAGGAGTTCCGACTATGAAAAGCCATTCGACGTTCCTTGCTCTCTCATTGGTTATAACGACCGCTTTTTCCGCTCTGGCTGAGGACACGGTTCAGCCCGTACGGATGGGTAGCGGACTGATGACATTTGATACGGTTCCCGGCTGGGGACTACGTCCGGACGGTTCTTCAGCTTTGGGGCCGACTCACGGAGGAGTGGCCGTGGATTCGAAGGGCAACGTCTACACAAGTGCCGACAAGGGAGTGGTTGTTTTTTCACCGGACGGGAAAGTCATCCAGGAATACCTGGGCGAGCCTTACACTCGACTGCATGACCTGGAAATCCACACGGAGGAAGATGGCGAGTTCGTTTATGGAGCACGGAATGCCAATGCCGAGGGTATCAAATTCAATGCGCATAGCGGCGAAGTTACTCTCAGGCTTCCCTTTCCGGAAAAGTCCGGCTTGAAACTGGCAAAATTCAACCCCACAGCGATCACGGTTACTGACAACGGCGACATCTATCTTTCCGATGGCTACGCCAGTAACCATATTTTCAAGTTCGACAAGACCGGCACGTACCTGATGCACTTTGGGACGAAGGGCAACGAGCTGCAGCAATTCAACACAGCTCACGGCATGACGCTCGACACACGCTATGATCCTCCACGGCTGCTGGTCTGCGATCGCAATCACCAACCCAAGGGTCGCTTGCTTCATTACAGCCTCGAGGGTGAGTTCATCGAAGTTGTGATCACCGGGCTCGGCATGCCAACCTCTGCTGCCGTCCATGGCGACTATGTCTCAGTACCGGACCTGCATGGCCGGGTGGTAATTCTCGACAAGAGCAACACGATCTGTGCCGTACTCGGACACAACGACGACCGTGCCAAGGGCCGATCTTTCGGCATCAAGCAGGCCGACTGGATCGAGGGCGTTTTCAGTGGCACGCATGGTTCCAACTGGGATGCCGACGGAAACCTCTACGTGCAGGACTGGAACGTGTCGGGCCGCATTATCAAGTTGGTACGAGTCAAGTAGGCCGCGGGCGCTGGTCAACTTCAACTTTTTGCCCACAAGCTGCCGTCAGGGTATATTCACGAGAAGACAAAGCCCACCGTTTTCATGGGGGATTGCGACTCGTGTTCAAAAACATACTGGCCCTGCTAGCCATCAGCGTTGCCCTTCCGGCAACAGCTTCCGCTCAGCAGTTCATTTCGTTTTACGGCACAGCCATCGACGTTTATGACGGCGACATGTTCACCTTGCGACTCAGCAATTCGTCGCTTGGTTACCTTGAACGCGTGCTTACCCAGCTGGAACTGCGGACCGGTACCGTCCAGGTTCAGCTGCAGGGGATCGATGCCCCCGAACGCAATAATAACCACCCTTACTGGCGCGAATCTCGCGCCCACTTGATGAGGCTCTTGAACAACCAGCCTGTCAATGTCCAGGTCCTGCTGACACCCCGGGGATTCCTCAACCGTAGCCCCGCAGGAATTGTCGGCGTCGCGCGCGTCGGCAGATCAGGCAGGCCGGTCAACCTGTCCTTGATTGAAGCCGGACTGGCCAAAGATGACTGGCGGGTTTCCTTTGGTGCGCCGTACGTGAGTGCCCAAAGGACAGCAATGTCTCGCCGCCTGGGAATCTGGAGTGATCCACGTCAGTACGAAGCGGAAAACGATTTCAGGATTCAACTCTATGGCAGCGAGCGAGCACGGACCGAGAGTAAGTTGGCGCCCTATCCGGACGGCAAGGTGGCGGGTAACGGAAAACCTGAGACTTTTGCCCGCAAGTCGCCCTTCCCCAATGTTGGCGTCGGCAAGCAACAGTGGCAAAAGGGTTTCGGCGATCGGAAACGGCCTGGCGTGCCGCAGGTCAAGAATTAAAATACGGCTCTGCACAAGCGGCAATCTCTGCCAGGCAGGGATCTGGGTTCGCAATGCAGCGTGACTCGAGTCGTTTCAAGCAGGCGATGAATAGCACCGCGGCACACCTCAGGCCACTGGGGAACACTGTTTCGCCCCACCACTACCGGGCCGGCATGCCGAACCAGTTTTTCTTTGTCCCGCCGTGCATGAACAGTTTTTTCTCGCCGCTGGCAAGCATCAACGCGACGGTCGCATTGCCGATCGGGTGCAGCCCAAGATACTCGTCGCCACCATAGTTGCGTTTTCCACCGAAATAGACGGCCGGGCCAGCAGCGCTGCGGCACAACTCGAGATAGGGAAGCCACTTCCGCATCACCAGCTTGTGATCATCCGCATTGACCAGCTTGATTCCGGACATTCCAAAGATCAAGCCAATCGAGGACATGGCGTGTGCATGGCGCATGCGGCCCTGGTAAGTGGCCAGGGCATCGGAGAATTGCCGAGCAAGCTTGGGCTGCTGGTCGACAATCGCCAGGGCAGCCGCCATCGCCCCTGTACGTGCTGCAATATCGGGACTCCAGGGTGCCCTGGACGAGTAACCGATTGCACCGGTCTCCTTGTCGATGGAACGCTTGATCTCCTGAAGCGAGCGGTCCCAGGCGCCGCTGTCGATCTTGTAGCCACACTTCGCCGCCAAAGCCCAGGCAAGATGCGCCTGCGTGTTGATGATCACCAGACCACCACCGTCGTATCCCACGATGAAGTGGTGTCCCATCGTCCCTGTAGGGGAAACGCGACCAGCCAGCAGGTCACAGCATTTTTTCAGGTCAGCCAGCACAGCCTTGTCGCCCGTGGCAAGATGGTACTCTGCCAGGAAAATCGCGGAGGACGCGGCCTGCCAGCTCTTGGGACCAACTTTCGGATCCTTCGGGTCAATCAGTGAGATGCTCTTGCGATGAATGAATCCAATCGCTCGCTGGAGAGACTGCCGGTGGGATTCCCTGTCGTCAGCAAGCAACGCCAAGCCACAGAAAGCCGACATGTAGACATCCGCATCGCCGCCAACACCTGGCTGCCAACTTCCATCCTGCCGCTGTATCGCAACCAGGTGATCAGCAATCGCTGCCAAGTACTTGTCAGCCTTGGGACAGTTAGCTGGAAAGGATGGGGAAAAATCGGCCGAAACGGGGACGACGATGTTTAGCGGAATCGCCTTGTCGTTACGCCGCACGGTGAGCTGCAGTGCATGCGGCTCGGCCGCACAGGCGTGCGCAATGGCAGTGGCAAGTTCCGCCTGAGGGCCAATGAGTGCGGCATCGGTCTTCATCGAAAATGCCGCCGTCGCCTGCTTGCCTCGAATCGAAACAATCTTGTCACCGACCATCATCCCACCCTGGTCCGCAGCACCACCTCTGCCGACATCCATCACCAGGATCTCACGTTCTCCATCCGACAAACGACCCGTTGCAGAAAGAACGCCTAGCGGAAAATCGTGAAACGACTGGTCCTTGTTGTTAACAAGCCTGGGTTGGTAAGGCGTCGGTGTTTGTGCCCAGAGCACTGCTGTGAACAGTGTGTAGCAGAGAACTGCAGAAGAACATGCTAGCGTGATTTTCTTCACCGAATTCACCTTTGTATTAAGCAGAAGCCGTCACTATACATTCCTGGTTGATGAAATCCTATTCGGACGCAGCGCCGACAACCAGCGATCAGCATGAAACGTTCGATACAGGCTGCCCGCTACAACACGATTGAGGCTCTTCCCAAGCCATAACAACCGCCCAGGCAGTCAGATACGATAGACTTCGGGAAAGCAAAGCTACTGCAGGAAAAAGACAGCACATCGTGACACACCAGGTTGACATCGATTGACCCAGCCAGATCCGAAAATGGTTAACAGGTGCCGTGGACCTCGATGCGTCCGATCTTCACCTCGCCAGCGGATACCATCCCACGATTCGGATTCACGGCTTGTTGCAGGAATTGGACGACGTCGTGCTTGAGGGCGGTAACTTACGGAAAATGCTATTGGTAATCTGCTCGCAAAGAACGGCAGATAATTTCCAGACCGAGCTGAACGCCGACTTCTGCCTGGAACTCAACATCCACGACAAGCCGGTACGTTTTCGGGCCAATTACTTTCTCAACGGCGGAGAAATGGGAGCTTGTTTTCGAGTGATCCCTACGACGATTCCCGACTTCGAGTGGGCAGGATTTCCCAGGAAGATTGCCGAGCGACTGGCACACTTACCCAATGGACTTGTTCTCTTAACCGGCATCACTGGATCGGGCAAGACGACGACATTGGCGATGATCATCGATCTGATCAACCGCGAAGGGGGACGCCGAATTGTTACCATCGAAGAACCTGTTGAGTACATCTACCCCAAGGTTACAGATTCGATCATCACCCAACGAGAGCTCGGCGTTGATGTCTTGAGTTTCGCTGATGGACTGAAGTACGGCTTGCGACAGGACCCCAACGTGATCCTGGTGGGTGAGATTCGTGACCGCGAGACGGCACAAATGGCGCTGAGTGCAGCGGAAACAGGCCACCTGGTCTTTTCGCCTATCCACACGCGGGACGTCAAGGGTGCCATTTCCCGCTATGCCGACTTGTTTGCACAGAATGTCCAAGATGAAATACGATCGCAATTGTCGGGTAGCTGGCGGGCAATCATCAGCCAGCACTTGCTGCCCAGTATTAATATCAACGAAAAACGCGTGCTGGCGTTGGAAATCATGTTCAACAACACACCGATCACCCAGGGTATTCGTACGAACAAGCTGCCATCCATCGACAACTATCTTCTCATGGGTCGTGAACAAGGAATGATTACGATCGAAGCATCCATCGAACAGCTCGTCGCAGCGGGCCGGCTCTCACAACAAACAGCTTCCCAGTTCCTCAACGAATAGCGATCTCCCAGCTGGCAACCGGTAGCTAGCGGGTGACGTCAGGCTTGCCTCTTCAGATCACAAAACGATCGTGGAGACCACCTCCTTTTAACTCAAAGTGTTACAACAAAAGGCGCGCGGCAATCCAAACCGCGACAGACGGCTCGTCATATCCTCTTGCGGTCTGACACCGAGCCTTTGGAAGCGCATCGCTTAGAAACCTTGCATCTCCCCAACAGAAAAAGACTCCATGACTGAGCCAGTAGCCTATCTCAAGGGTGAGTTCGTTCCGGCGTCGCAATGTGTGCTTCCCATCTACGACCTGGGAATCGTGCTGGGCGCAGCGGTAACCGATTTTTTCCGGACGTTTCACCAGCAGCCCTACCGCCTGGACGATCACGTCCAGCGATTCTACCGATCCTGCAAGTACGCCCGGATCACTCCGCCAGTCAGCTTGGCCGACTCCGTCGAAATCAGCGAAAAGTTGATCAACGAGAACAGTCAGCTGGCACCCGGCGAAGAACTCGGCCTGGTGTTCTACATGACAGCCGGTCAGAACGCCATTTATGCTGGAGCAGCTGGCATGCCGGAGAAACTGACTCCAAGCTACGTGCAGCATACCTTTCCCCTTCGCTTCCACCTCTGGCGAGACCTGTTTCTCGACGGCGCACATTGCATGACGCCAGCACCCCGCCACTGGCCCCCGCAATGCCTCTCATCCAAGATCAAGAATCGGAACCGGCTGCACATGTGGATTGGTGAGCAGGAGATTCACCAGCTGGATGCCAATGCAATGGCACTCTACCTCGACATCGACGGTAATATCACAGAAACGGGTGGATCGAACTTCGTCATCTACCGTGACGGCCGAGTCATTTCACCGCGTCGAAATAACATCCTCTGGGGTATCAGCTTGACGGTGCTGGAAGAAATCCTGGCGGACATGGGAATCCCGTTTGTGGAAGACGACTTGCAGACCTACGACGTGGTTAATGCCGACGAAGCATGGATTCCTTCGACACCGTGGTGCCTGGGACCGGTCGTTCGAATCAACGGTGAACCGATCGGTGACGGCAAGCCCGGTCCGATCTGGCGACGTGTGCTGAATCGCTGGAGCGACATCGTTGGCAAGGACATCTATGAGGAGATCACCGGAGCAGACAGGCCGGCAGAGGACAGAACGCCAGACTTGGCTCCCTAGAGCGGCTGCACATCGTTCTGCAGGATGTCCCCCACCACTTGTGCGTCTGTCACTCGTGCATCGGTGAGTGACTCAGCATGACCGTGATGACGGTAGGTCAGTTTCTCGTGACTCAATCCCATCTGGTGCAGGACCGTGGCGTGCAGGTCGTGGACTGTCACAACGTTTTCGACGCTGCGATAGCCAAGCGGGTCCGTATTGCCGTAACTGAAACCACCCTTTACGCCACCGCCAGCCAGCAGGGTGGTACAGGCATTTCGGTTGTGATCTCGCCCGGAGCCGTTCTGTGAAATTGGCAGCCGGCCGAATTCACCCGACCAGACAATCAAGGTACTGTCGAGCAAGCCACGTTGCTTGAGGTCCTTGATCAAGCCCGCCGTCGGCTGATCAACGATCTTGCAGATTGCTTCGTTTTGCGTCTTCACGTTGCCGTGCGCATCCCACGGCTGAGTATTGGGGCTGCCTGGCGGAAAGACCTGGATAAATCGCACACCGGATTCAACGAGACGTCGCGCCATCAGGCAACGAGTTGCGTAGAGCGACATCTCGTCGTGTCCCTCGTCGATGCCGTACATCTTCTTGGTCTCGGCAGACTCCTTCGACATATCAAGTACCTCGGGAGCTGCCAGCTGCATCCGGGCGGCCAGTTCGTAATTCTGGATCCGTGCTTCCAGGTCCGTCTCATCCCTGTACCGCGACTGGAATCTCCGATTCAGCTTGCCAAGCAGAGCCAGGTTATTCGTATCGACACCCTCGGGCCGCTTGTCTGATGCTGTCAGGTTGAGTACCGGCGTCCCCTTGGTGGCGACCTCCGTGCCGCCGTAAATCGCAGGCATCCAGCCATTCGACCAGAGCATCGTTCCGCTGGTGTTGTAGGCTCGCTCATCTCTCAAAACGATGTATGCCGGCAGGTTCTGGTTGGCAGTCCCAAGGCCATAGCTCACCCACGAGCCCAGCGCGGGCCGTCCCGGAAAGAGCTTGCCCGTGTTGAACATGATCAGGGCTTCGGTGTGGTTGTTGTGACCACTGACCATCGATCGGACCTTGCAGATCTCATCGGCAACCGAGGCGATATGCGGCACAACCGAGGCAAAGTCCATCCCCCCCTCGCCATGCTGTTTGAATTCAAACGGCATCTTCAGCAGCTTGTTACCCTCGCTGCCCGGTTGAAACTGCTCAATCGCTCCGGTGTGCTTCTGCCCGTCACGCTTAACCAGCTCCGGCTTCGGATCAAACAGATCCATCTGGCTGGGTCCGCCATTCTGCATCATCAGGATGACGGACTTTACCTGCGGGTCGAAATGCGAATCTCGCTGCTTCAAGTCATTGAAATTGTCATCCGCGCCGACCAGCTCTCGCTGCATCAGCTGGGCCAATGCCAGGCTGCCGAAACCCAGCCCGGCTGTCTTCAGCATCTCACGGCGTGTTTGATAAGGTTGCATCAAGCGACTCGCTAGTGAATGTAGATGAACTCACTTGTACTGAATAACAACTGGCAAATTCTTGTCAATGCAGACCGATGTGCGGTCGCGTCGTCCTGGCCGCTTCGCAGGTAGGCTGCCTTGTGTTCTGCAAATGTCTCGGTACACCAGCTGATTTCCTCATCGCTTGCCGATCGTGCCAGTACGATCTGGAAGGCACGCCCGGTCAAGTCACGCACTGCGGCTCCATCTTCCGCGTGCGAGATGATTCGCTCAGCCAGGAACGATGCCTGGTGGCCGACAAACCGGTCGTTGAGCATCATCAGTGACTGGACAACGGACGCCGATCGTTCTCGCTGTGAACAAGCTTCGGCAAGCAACGGCTGGTCAAATGCCTGTAAGACCGACGGGTGATAGTTGCGTCGCTGCAGCAAGTACATGCTACGTCGCCACATTGTCTTCTCATTCACCTGGTCATACCCTGCCTCGACAACCATCCCGTCGGGCAGATTGACTGTTCCTGACG
>CAUZOB010000205.1:0-8656 GCA_963581185.1 Planctomycetota bacterium
CGCGTCAGCTCATCCAGTCGCCGGTTGAGGTCCGATTCAAGCGGTGCTCGCTCAGGAGCCACCCAGGGCAATTGCACGGTGAAGATACTTCCCTTACCCAACTCGCTCTCGAAACCAATATCGCCCCCCAACAGCGTACAGAGCTCCTTGACGATGGAAAGTCCCAGTCCGGTCCCCATGTACTCGCGAGCCAGTGTGTCGGCACTTTCCCCGCTCCCTGCCTGGCGGAATTTCTCGAATACGACCTCGCGATCTTCCTCGGCAATTCCAATCCCCGTGTCGTGGACGGCAAACTCCAGCTGGCCAAGCTTGTTAGCACCCGCGGTCACCACGATGCGGCCACCCTCGGGCGTGAACTTGAGCGCGTTGGAGAGCAGGTTCGTGAGTATCTGCTGGATCTTGGCCTGGTCCTGGTAGAGCGGTTGCGATTCGGCCTCGACTTCGACATTCAGGTCGATGTTCTTTTCGTCGGTCAAGGGGCGAACGATGTCACATTGTGCCTCGACCACGGTCTGCAATGAAAACTCGCTCGGCCTGACATCCATCTTGCCCGCCTCGATCTTCGCCAGGTCAAGGATATCGTTGATCATCTCCAGCAGGAGACGGCCCGAATGCTGGATATTCTCAGTGTATCGCTTGTGCTGACTCGATAATTCCGGGATCCCATGCAGGACCTCGGAAAAACCGATGATGCTATTGAGCGGGGTTCGCAGCTCGTGGCTCATGTTGGCAAGAAAATCATCCTTGACGCGGTTCATCTCATAGAGCCGCATCGTCAGCTGCGCCATCTGGTCCACCTTGGTGTCCAGATCATGGTTGACACTCTGCAGCTCGCCCTGGGTATCGGTCAGGCTGCGAAGCATCTGGTTGAAAGAAAAGGCGAGTTCCTCGAATTCGTCATTGGTCTCGATCACTGCCCGCTGTTCGAGGTCCCCTTCGCCAACCGCGTCGGAGACATCACGCAGGTGCTTGAGCGGCTTGACCACGACAAAACGGATGATCACATAGAGCACCACCATGGCGACAAAGATCGTCAGGATGGCAACGGTGATCAGGATCGCTCGAGCTCGGTTGATCGCCAGGCGAGTCTCGTCGAAGGGAACCACGATCTTGACGACGGTAAAGGGAGCCACATTGCCTTGTACCGAAAGGCCCTCGGAGTAAGCTACCACGCCGGCATCGACAAGTGCCAGATGGCAGGCATAACAGGTCCGGCTCCAGTAGATCGGCTCAAAGTAGTGATACTCGTTCTTGCCAGGCAGCCGACGCTCGGCATAGACCGGCAGCTGTTCCTCCTCGGTCAAGCCCTCCTGCTCCGACTGCAGCTTCATCTGCTTTTTCAAAGCCAGGATAATGTCCGCTTCGGCCGAATCCCTGGTCACTTCCTCAACTTCCAATCTCACCGGCCGCGGATCGTTCTCGAGGACCAGGATGCGTGAATCAAAGTCCTGGTGCTGCTGCAGGTCCGTGCGCAGGTCGCCGGCCAGCTTCTTGTACTCGGGACGACTTTCCCAGTAGTCGATGTGGCTACGCAGCAGGATCATGTCGACCAGGTCGCGACCCTTGCCACGCGTGTTCTTCATGACCAGGTCGACTGCCACACGCTCGACACCCCAGAAGGCGCCGCCGATCAGCAGCCCAAGGCAACAGATGAATAAAACCCGGCACTTTCGCTCCAGGCTGGTTTCACCAAAAACGCGTCTGAGGGGACGATATGCCATGCCATTGTCCAGCTGCCCACAAGCTCGGGTCGATTCCTCGCTGCTATTAGTTTATGAGCTGGAAGGGTGGCAAACTAGGGCAACCGGTGAGTCCTTACTGAGTGGCGGATGGCAGTCGCTCCCGGGAGTCAGCTCCCGTTTTACTGAGCAGACGAAACCGAGGACGACTTACAACAGCGACAGCGGGTCGACATCGATGACCCATTGAATCGTGTCTGGGCCAGGCAGCTGCTGAATCAGCTGTTTCAGCGGTTCGGACAGCTGCGACAACTCGTCGGTCACCAGCAACAGATGGAAGCGGTACTTTTCACGGACCCGCGTGATCGGAGCGGGTGCGGGACCGAGCACCCGGTAGCTGACGTTGTCAGCTACCAGCGTGGCCAGCTCATCCACCAGCCGCTGGGCAAAAGCGGCCGTCGCATCTTCGACGTCGCCGCGCACGATCAGTCGAATCAGCGAGCTGTAGGGTGGATAGCCGAACTTTTCTCGCAGCGGCAGCTCCTGGCGAGCAAAATCCTCAAACTGGTGGCCGGCAGCAGCCTGGATGGCCGGATGGTCGGGGCTGTAGGTCTGCACCAGCACCCGCCCACCCCGCTCACTTCGCCCCGTCCGCCCTGCCACCTGGGTAACGAGCTGAAAGGTGCGTTCGGCCGCCCGGAAGTCCGGGAAGTGGAGTGCGGTGTCAGCGTTGACGACGCCGACCAGCGTGACGTCGGGAAAATCGAGTCCCTTGGCGATCATCTGTGTCCCCACCAGGATCTGTACTTCGCCATCGCGAAATCGCTGCAGCGCCTTCTCATGGCTTCCCGGACCGCGCATCGTGTCGCTGTCCATCCGCAAGCAGACGCTGCCGCGAAAGCGTGCATTGACTTCTGCTTCCAGCCGCTGGGTCCCCAGCCCTGCAAAGCGAATCTCCTGACTGCGACACTCCGGGCATGCGGTGGGAACCCGGGCCTCGTAATCACAGTAATGGCAGAGCACCCGTTCTGCCTTGCCACCCACTTGCTGGCGATGGTGGGTGACAGCCACGTCGCACTGTGGACAGCGAACCACGTGGCCACAAGCGGGACACTGGATGCTGGTCGAGAAACCCCGGCGATTCAACAACAGGATCACCTGGCCATTCTGGTCGAGAGCCTGCCGCATGGCCTGTTCGAGAACCCTGCTGATCGCTCCCTTGGAACGACTTCGCCGCTCGTGACAGAGATCGATGGTGGCAACTTCAGGCAATGGTCGACCGAGCACGCGCTTGGGCAGGCGAACCAGCTGGAACTCGCCGCTGATCGCTCGCTGCCAACTTTCCAGGGCGGGAGTTGCCGAGCCGAGCACGAGCGGAATCCCTTCCAGCCTGGCCCGCTCGATGGCCACATCACGGGCGTGGTAGCGTGGCGTCGTCTCCTGCTTGAAGGAGGGTTCATGTTCCTCGTCCAGCACAATCAGACCCAGCTGGGGTGTGGGAGCAAAGATGGCGCTGCGTGGTCCCACCACGACCTGAACCTGGCCGTCCGCGATTCTCTGCCAGTGCCAGTGGCGCTCGGCGTCGCTGAGTTGACTGTGCAGCACGGCGACCTGGTCAAAGCGAGCCCGGAAACGCTGCCGGGTTTGCGGCGTCAGGCTGATTTCCGGAACCAGCACGATCGCCTGTCGGCCGCTGCGTACCACATCCTCGACCGCCTGCATGTAGACCTCGGTCTTGCCGCTGCCAGTCACGCCATAGGCCAGGATGGTCTGCTGCTGGCCGCTGCGGCAGGCAGCCAGCACGGCTGCCAGGGCCGGTTCTTGATCCTCGTTCAATTCCAACGGCTGCTCACGCTCGGTCGCCTGCTCATCCAGCTCCTCACGATGTAACCGCTGCTTGCTGGCCACCAGCAGTCCCTTACCCGCCAGGCTCTTGAGCGGTGCCTGGGTGCAGCCAGCCAGGCTGGCCAGCCGATTCGCTTCGATCGGGCCATCATCAGCCTGCAGTACTTCCATCACCCGCTTCTGCTTGGCGGGCAAGCGTAAATCGCTCAGCTCCGCTGGGAGATCAGCAGCCACCTGGTAAAAAGCGACCAGTCGAGTCCCGGCCAGCGAACGAACACCGGCCGGCACCACCGCCTCCAGTACCTGCCCCCAGTTGGCTATATAGTAGTTCGCCATCCAGCGAGTCAGCTTCAGCATGTTCTCACTCAACAACGGCCGCTGATCGACCGTCTCGAGAATCTCCTTGAGTTGCCAGGGGACGTCACTGGGCCGCGGACCAACTGCCACGCAATAACCGACAATCTGCCGATTGGATTTGCCCAGCGGCACGCGCACCCGCTGTCCCGGTGTCACCTGCGGCTGCAGGTCGGTGGGAATCACGTAATCGAAGGGTCCGCCCGGCGGCTCCGCAAAAACGACTGTCGCTACCAGCCGATCGTCGTCCGCTGGCGCAGGCTCGACTGGATCGACTGGATCGTCCGCGAACATCTGTTGTTGAAACTGACTCATAGTCACCAGCTCCCAGGTAACTCGCCCACTGCCCTACCGTGTGACGTGTGGTGAAGCGAGCTCGGGATCGTTACGATAGCAATCGCCGGGGGCTGCTGACAAGCAACCGAGTGATTGTCTTGTCCTGCTCGACCCTCGCTCCCATCTTGTGAATCTGTAAAACCATGCGACTTGGTATCCTCGGCGGTTCGTTTGACCCCCTCCATTACGGCCATCTCTTGCTGGCAGAAGTCTGCCGTGAAGAGGCCCGGCTGGACGAAGTCTGGTTGATGCCGACCGCCACCTCGCCGCACAAACCAGCCGGCAGTTCTGCCTCGGCAGAGCAGCGAATGGAGATGGTCCAGCTGGCGATCGCCGGTCACCCCCAGCTGGTCGCCAGCCGGCTGGAGATCGACCGAGGAGGTACCAGTTATACCGTAGAGACGCTCGGCCAGGTCGCTGCCGAGATGCAAGACGCAGAGCTGTTCCTGCTGATGGGTGCCGACACGCTGCACGATCTACCCAGCTGGCGCGAGCCGGCACGGATCTGCCAACTGGCAACTCTCCTGGTGACACAGCGGCAGGGCAGCCAGGATCCGCGGTTTGATCTGCTCGAGGAAATCGTCTCGGCTGACCGGCTGGCAACCATCAGGCAGTCGGCGATCACGCTGCCCCAGCTGGAAATCTCCAGCAGTGAGCTGCGCAGGCGGGCTGCCAGCGGCCAAAGCCTGCGTTATCGAACTCCGCGCGCAGTGGAAGAATATATCCACAACGCCGGGATCTACCGCGAGACAGAGTAAACCTGGTCAGACGACCTGACCGATTCCCCAGAGTTTACTGAGTGGGGGAGGAAGAGAGACCAGGTGAACCACGGGGTCCTGGCAGAGTACTTCCGTTAATTGGTCCAGCTGTTCTGCGGCATTCAGTGCCAGGTCAAGGAAAATCCACTTCCTGCCGGCAAACTCGCAACCGCCGCTATTTACGCCGCCTAACCACTCCTGGCGGACCTGATACCCCATCTGCTCGGCAACTTTGGTTGCCTGGGCAAGTAATTCCACGCTATTCATTCCTGCCTACTTCCAGCAAACTTCACTTGTCGTTTTTCACTTTCCTGATTGGCCAGATTATAGCCCGATGCACTTGAGTTCCCAAGCCCGGTTCACCGATACATAAATCACACGTAAACCCTTTATTGGCAATGTGTTAAGAGAATCCCGTCGGGCAAGACAGACGAATCAGGCACGCCGCGGTAAGTGAGTGAAGATATTCAGTTTGGCGACGGCGTAGCGGTCAACAGGATTTGGCAGAATGGTCGAAAACTCAAAACCAGCTGATTTTCAGCCCCGCCCGCAGGAGCTTTCCCAGCAGGTGGTCGACTTGCAGCAACAGCTCATCGACTTGCAGCAGCAGCTGGTCGACGCACAAAAGCTGACCGCACTGGGTGAACTTGTCAGCACCACGACGCACGAGTTTAACAACGTGCTGATGACGATCATGAATTACGCCAAGATGGGTCTGCGTCACGACGATAAGCCGACGCGTGACAAGGCGCTGGGCAAGATCCTGGCCGCCAGTGAACGGGCCGCACAGATTACCAACGCGGTGCTGGGGATGGCTCGTAACCGATCCGACGAAATGCTGCCAACCAATCTGCAAAAGATCATCGAGGAATCGCTGGTCCTGCTGGAGCGGGAAATGAGCAAGTATCGGATCCACATCGAAAAAGACTTTGCCGAAGTTCCCGAGGCGATTGCCAACGGCAACCAGATTCAGCAAGTCCTCTTGAACCTGCTGATCAACGCTCGGCAGGCGATGCCGGAGGGTGGCTCAATTCGACTCGCATTGCAACACAACGAGAGCCAGGGGATGGTCGTGATGGTACTGCGTGACAACGGCTGTGGCATACCGCAGGACAAGCTGCCACGAATCTTCGATCGCTTTTACAGCAGCAAGCAGGGGCCGGACGAAAGCGGCAAGGGTGGCACCGGGCTGGGGCTCTCGGCCTGTCGCAACATTATCGAGGCTCACCGCGGACGAATTCGCGTGGAAAGCAGCGTCGGCAAGGGAACGCAATTTACCATCATGCTGCCGATCGCCGAGAAAAAACCGCTGGCTGCCTAAGCCCCAGCAGATTACGGTTCCGTCAGCGGCCGAGGAGCCACTGGAGCTGCCAGACGCTGTTGCAGCCGGGCCAGGATCGCCTGTTCCAGGGGTCTGTTTCTGCCAGCCGGAATCCAGCCCAGCGTTGTTGGCCGATCGTCTTCACGGCGATCCCGCCGTGTCAGCGTGCCATCGTGTCGCAAGGTCGCTCCACCCACTGTGGCAAACTCGGGACGGTCCAGGTCCTCCAGCTCTCGCTGCACAACAACTTCCAGCTGGTAACCATCGGGGACAGGGCGAACACGCAATTCAGCTCGCTCCCGGATCGACTGGTAGGTCGCCTGGCGACGTTCCTCGCCAGGCAGCGAATCGTCGCGCCATGGTTCCAGCATCGTGGCCGCTGGCTGGGGGACGGTCTCGATCAGGCCATCGGTGAGGCTGTTGCCAACCAGCTGAACCCGCTGCTCGCGTGAGATCCGGAAAAAATCATCGACCGTATCGACCAGTTCATTCCAGAGCAGTTCTCGATCGTCGACACGCAGCAACAGTGGATTGGGGAACTGCGGTTGCTGCGAGTCCAATCCGACCTGCTGGTCAACTCCATCCACCCGCTCACCGACCCATTGCCAGACACCGCTGGCCAGACAGCCGCTGAACATCAGCACGGGCAGACCGAGTGCGAGGCGTGAGAAGAACCGCGCGGACATGCTCTTGTCCTCCCTGATTGAATTCTTCGGCTAATACCGTGGCAGCCAAAAAAACAGGGCGGTAGTGTGCCAAAACAGCTTTGCGGCAACAAGGCCAAGTCGCCCGGTGCTGATCGGAACATATTGGATGTTGCGGGGTAAGAATACATACAATCCGGTGGAACTTGAGCAACCAGGTCGGCGTCTACTATCAGTAGCGGGGATCAGGCAGGAGCAGGGATCAGGTATCGCGGTCCCCCGGCAACAGTGGCCGTAATGGAAAACAGGAGAAGACCATGATTCAAAACAGCACCAATTGCTCACACCGATGCGGCCTGCCGAGGCCTCGCCTGAGCCTGCTCGTTCTGATCCTGGGGCTGCTCGCCACCCCGCTGGCTGCCTTTGCCCAGGGTGTCCTGATCGACATCGACCCCAACCGGCATTACCGGCTACCGCGGCCGATCATCATTCCCCAGCCACCTTCGCCGCCGCCGGTCTCCTACCGCATCAAGCAACTGGAGTTCAACGCCACGCTGACCGACCAGGTTGCACGCGTGCAAGTCTCCCAGACATTCGTCAACACCAGCCAGCGAACGATGGAAGTCTGCTTCATGTTCCCGCTGCCTTATGACGGAGCGATCGATCGACTGACGCTGATGGTCGATGGCAAGGAATATGCTGCCAAGCTGCTCTCGCGCGACGAGGCTCGCTCAATTTACGAGGGCTACATCCGCCGCAACAGGGATCCCGCCCTGCTCGAGTGGATGGGAACCGGGATGTTCAAAACCAGCGTGTTTCCCGTCCCCCCCGGAGCTGAACGAACTGTCTCGCTGCGTTACAGCCAGCTCTGTCGACGGATGGGAGGATTGACAGAGATCTTCTTGCCGTTGAGTAACGCCCGCTACACATCCAAGCCAGTTGAGAAACTCTCGATTCGAGTAGCGATCCAAAGCAAGGACGGGATCCAGAATCTCTACAGCCCCAGCCACGATGTCCAGATCGAGCGTTCCGGCAACAAGCAGGCTGTCGTCAAGTACACCAGGTCCAATGTCATTCCCGGCCACGACTTTCGACTGCTGTTCGATGTCGGCGACCAGGCTGTGGGAGCCAACCTGCTCTCCTATCGCCCGATTAACAATGAGGACGGCTACTACATGCTGCTGGTCAGTCCCGAAATCAAGGCGGAAGCGGACGAACAGATTCGCAAGAACGTGGTCTTCGTGGTGGACCGCTCGGGCAGTATGAACGGCAAGAAGATTGAACAGGCCAAGGGCGCCCTGCGATTCGTCTTGAACAACCTCAACAAGGGGGACCTGTTCAATGTGATCGCCTACGACACCGAGGTGGAGAGTTTCCAGCCGGAGATGCAGAAGTACAGCGAGTCAACTCGCAAGCAGTCGCTCGGTTTCGTGGAGGGAATCTTTGCTGGCGGCAGTACGAATATCGACGCTGCCCTGACCACCGCCCTGAAGATGTTGACCGATGACCAGGCCCCCAGCTATGTGATCTTCCTCACGGATGGCCTGCCAACTGCCGGCGAAACAAGTGCCAACAAGATCATCGCCAACGCGGTCAGGCACAACGCAGTCCGCGCTCGGATCTTCAATTTCGGCGTCGGCTATGACGTCAATAGCCGCTTGCTCGATAAACTGGCTCGAGAATGTTATGGGCAGAGCCAGTACGTGCGGCCCAATGAAG
>CAUZOB010000206.1:0-8647 GCA_963581185.1 Planctomycetota bacterium
CAGCACACCAGCTTGCCCCGCGTCCTGATTCTCCTTTCCGCAGCTCTGTTGCTTTCCGCACTGGACAGCCCCTTGCTGGCCCAGCCCAGCCGAGGCGGACAAAGTAGCCGTGGCGGCCAAAGTAGCCAGGGTGGCCAAAGTAGCCAGGGTGGACCTGGTGGTGGACCGATGGAGTTCCTGCGCCGACTGGATGCCAATGGCAATGGCTCGATTGATCCCGATGAACAGGGACGCGCACGCCCCTTCCTGGAACGATTTGCCAGCCAGATGCGACTGGACCTGTCACGGCCGATTCCGCTTGAGCGAATCTCCCAGGGCTTCCAGCGGATGCAGCAGCAGGGTGGTAGCAGCAACAGCCGTGGCAGCTCAAATAGCCGCTTCACGAACATGAGTGGTGACCGCCAAACCCAGAACGTCGAAGATGAGCCGTTGCTTCCAGGTTTTGGTGAGCCCGAAGACCTGGCCTTGATCCCGGGATTTGGACCGCGCGCAGAATCGCTCAATGTGGAACTCAACGATGAAGACCGCGCCGAAGCACAACAGACAATGCAGCGTTACGACCGTAACCGCGATGGCATCCTCAGTCCGGATGAAATTCGTGCCGGTCGGTGGCGAGATAATCCACTGCAACATGATCGCAATGGTGACGGTAGCCTGACGGTCTCCGAATTATCCGCTCGTTATTCGATTCGTCGCTCAAATGAATCGGATCGTCGTCAGCAGGAAGAGCAGCGACGGCCCACAGCCGGTAGCTCGGGACAGAGAACTTCAAGTGGCGGAGATCGCGCCAGCCGCGGTAGCCAGGGTGGACCTGGAGGCGGTGGATCGCCCTGGGCTCGTGGTGGTGGTGGTGGTGGTGGAGACAGTGGTGGTGGAGATCGTATGGCCATGTTCTCACGCAGCATCATGCAGCGTTATGACACCAACAAGAGTGGTGTGCTGGAGAAGGATGAGTGGAAGGGTTTTCGCACCGATCCTTCGGCGGCAGACAAGAACAAGGATGGCAAGATTACGTCAGATGAACTTGGTGGCTGGATGCAGAATCGGTTTAGCCAGAATCGTGGGGGGGGTGAAGAAGGGCAAGCTGGTCGATCGGGCCGTGGTGGTGGTGGTGGTGGACAGCAGGCCTCGTCTGGAGGCGGTGGAGGTGGTGGAGAGGCTGGCGAACCGTTCACCCGCTTCCTGTTACCGCAGGAACGGCTGCCAGAGGGATTGCCCAGCTGGTTCACCGACAACGATAACGACACAGACGGCCAGATCCGCATGTCCGAATTCTCCAAGACAAAGTGGGATGAAAAGACACTCAGCCAGTACTACCAGTTCGACCTGAACAAGGATGGTGTAATCACGCCAGCCGAATGCATGGTGGCGGTCGAGCAGGGGGTTGTGCGGGGTGGTAGATCGTCGAGCCGTAGTCGATTGTCACAACGTGATGATGGCGATGACGACGATGACGGCGATGATGGCGATGATGGCGATGATGGCGATGACAAGCCAGCAGCCGAGAGTGGTGAGATTCCGGACAACTATATGAAGTATGCCGTCAACAAGATCAGGGAAGTTGATGCCGACAAGGACGGTGTCCTGAGTAAGACCGAATGGGCATCAGACTCGACCTTCAAGGACGCAATGGATGCCGATCAAGATGGCAAGATCACGCCGCAGGAATACGCCCGCGCCTTGATGAAACGCTAGTCGCTGGACCGTATCACCGGTTAAGCGATTATGCCTGGTATGACGATAGCTGATTGGACTTCCGACTCCGGGCCGGAGTCGGCCACAGCTGAATGCCGACCTTGCCGATGGATCTGGCAGCCGAATGCTGGGCACTCTGATCCGTCAGATTCTCTCTGTCGGTGTACCAGGCAGCGAGATTGAGCCTAGTCGAGCCGCGGCCAGCGAGTGGCCCCGCCAGATCTCTGTCCTGACGGTATCAAGGGTGTTGTCAACGGGCGCGCACGTCGCCAGGGGAATGCATTGAGGTGGTGTTCAAGCTCTGGTTTGGCTCCCTGCGGCCAGACAATACCGACCACATCAAACCTGACAGCGCAGTCAGTAAGGCGATGTTGGGCCAGATAACGTCGGGCTGCACGACAGATTCTCAGCTGTTTGGCCCGTGTCACGGCTGCTGCCGGACCCCGGGGTTGCCTTACTCGACGGGTTTTAACCTCCACGAAGACAACCGTCTGGCCATGCAATATGACCAGATCCAGTTCGCCAACCACAAAGTCGACGTTGCGATGCAGCAGCCGGTAACCTTGCCGGCGCAGGTAGCGAGCGGCAAGTTGTTCGCCGCGCTGGCCAAGCCGCAGGTGCGCCGGGCGAAACCAGGGATGACGCCTGACAGCAGCCAGGCAACGCCGCCAAGCGGATCGCAATCGCTGCTGCACTCGTCTGCTCACATCGCGGATTCCTTCCGGAGCGAGTGATCGGATATGCCGCTGCTGGGCTATCGAGGTCGCCAGGCCCAGGTTCTGGGCCGCACGATGCTAGTTGCGTCGACGTTCCTTGAGTCGAGTGGCCTTGCCAACACGATCCCTGAGGAAATAGAGCTTGGCCCGTCTGACTTGATGCGACGTCTTGACTTCGATGTCACGAATCCTGGGGGAGTGCAAAGGGAATTTTCGCTCCACACCCTCGCCCGCCACCGTACGGCGGACCGTGAACATTTCCCGGCTGCCACTGCCGCTGCGGGCGATAACCCGGCCGGAGAAGATCTGGATTCGCTCTTTTTCACCTTCCAGGATGCGGGTATGCACATCGACCATGTCACCTACTTCGAACTCGGGTACCTCGTCCTTCAGGTTCCCTTTTTCGACAGCGTCCAGCAGTTGTTGTCCCTTGAGCTTGCTCATGGCTATTCTCACCCAGTGGTAATTAGGGTCTCAGGTGCTTTCGGATTCATTGTGCGGTGGAGGTTGCTGACGAATCAAGTCAGCTCGCACCGCCCGTGTCTTTTCTTCTGCCTGGGCCTGTCGCCATTGGGCTATGGCCTCGTGATCACCGTTCAGTAATACCTCGGGAACTTCCAGTCCCCGATACTCTCGCGGTCGTGTGTATTGCGGCCCCTCCAGGATTCGCTGGCCCGAGGAGAAGGAATCGTCCACGGCACTGCGCTCGTCACCCAGTACACCAGGTACCAGCCGAATGAGCGAGTCAATCAAGACCATGGCCGCGACTTCTCCACCATTCAGAACATAGTCGCCGACGGAAACCTCCAGCGGTTCCAAGATCTCGATGACTCGCTGGTCGAATCCCTCGTATCTTCCGCAAAGCAGTAGATGACGGGGGCGCGAAGCGAGTTGCTCAACCAGCTGCTGGTCAAGCGGTTTGCCCTGCGGCGAAAGCAAGATCACGTCTGCGGCTGGTCTGCCAAGCTGCTGAACCTGCTCGACACACTCCACCACCGGCTCAACTTGCAGGACCATTCCTGGTCCACCACCGAAGGGTCGATCATCGACCTTCCCATGTTTGTCGGTCGACCAATCCCGCAGGTTGTGAAGCTGTACTTCTACTAGCGAGTCGTCGATGGCCTTGCTGAGAAGGCTCTGACCGAGATACCCGGAAAAGATCTCTGGGAACAGGGTCACAACGTCGAATCTCATGATAGAGCTTCACCACCAGGTCAGTTTCGGTCCCGGTCGCGTTATTCCTCCGTTTTCTCTTCTTCACTGTCTGCTTCAGCAGCTTCTTCCGCTGGAGCGTCTTCTGTACTGTCGTCTGCAGGAGCTTCTTCAGCAGGTGCTTCTTCAGCAGGTGCTTCTTCAGCAGGTGCTTCTTCAGCAGGAGCTTCTTCAGCAGGAGCTTCTTCAGCAGGTGCTTCTTCAGCAGGTGCTTCTTCGGCAGGTGCTTCTTCAGCAGGTGCTTCTTCAGCAGGTGCTTCTTCGGCAGGTGCTTCTTCAGCAGGTGCTTCTTCAGCAGGTGCTGCTTCAGCAGGAGCTTCTTCTGCAGGAGCTTCTTCAGCAGGTGCTTCTTCAGCAGGTGCTTCTTCAGCAGGTGCTTCTTCAGCAGGTGCTTCTTCAGCAGGTGCTTCTTCAGCAGGTGCTGCTTCGGCAGGAGCTTCTTCAGCAGGAGCTTCTTCAGCAGGTGCTGCTTCGGCCGGTGCGCCTTCTGCGGGAGCTGCTTCGGCCGGTGCTGCTTCTGCGGGTGCATCTTCTACGGCAGCTGCCGGCGGAGTTTCTTCTTCAAACTTGGGCAGTGGTTCGGCTGGTGGAGCGGTCGGCTTGCTCTGTCGCAATCGTTCCAGGGCAGTCTGTTGTGCATCCAGGTGGGTACCATCTTTGCCGTACTTGTTGATCAGCACCTGAACTTTGTCTGTCGGTTGCGCTCCCTGGCTGACCCAGTAGGCGATCCGTTCACCGTTCAGAAGTGCGCGGGCGTCGGTTTCACGGATCATGGGGTCGTACGTCCCCAGTTCTTCGAGGGCGCGACCGTCTCGCGGTGACTTTCCGTCCATAGCGCAGACACGGTAAAACGGCCGATGCCGTCGGCCCAGTCGCTTTAATCGAATACGAACCGCCATGAACGAACTCCTCCACCCGGTATCATGTGCTATGCGTAAATAACCAGCAGATTCTCGATCCCACAGCCCAATCGCCCGCCCGTCTCAATGCTGGCTACTGTAAACTCAGATAAGCGGGGATTGTCATCATCAAGCTGATTACAATCCTCCATTTATACCCAAAGATCCAGTGGGTGTAACACCCCCTCAAGAGTTTTCAGCTGGCAGTGAGTGACAGCTGGAAGGGTGGCTTAGCGGCCGCGCAACTTCTTCATTCGCTTCGTTCTCTGCTTGCGATTTTGTTGGCGTTCCTTGCTAGAAAGTCGCCGGCCGGTGGCATTTTTCTTCCGTGGTCCTTCACCGCCGGGCGACATTGCCGACTGCTGCATTTCGCGAATCGACTTCATTCGATCGCGAACTCCCTTGCCGGCCATACCCTCCATCATCGGCTTCATCTGCTCGTACTGCTTAACCAGCTGGGTAACCTCGTTTACCTGGACACCGGCACCACTGGCGATCCGATGTCGACGCCCCTGGTCGAGCAGGTCGGTGTCTTTGCGTTCGACTGGCGTCATGGAGTTAATGATCCCGATGGTGCGGCGAATACCCCCTTCGGTATCCTCATCTGCCATCATTTTCTTCATTTCACCCATTGGTCCGCCCAGCATACCGAGCATTTTTTGCACCAGGCCTGGTTGCGCCATACTTTCCAGCTGTGCGCGGAAGTCATCCAGTGTGAATTGGCCTGCGGAGAGTTTCCGCTCCAGCTCTTCCTGTTCCTCCTCGGACACCACGGTCCGAGCAACGTCGACCAGGCCGAGGATATCGCCCATGCCGAGGATGCGGCCTGCCATGCCTTCCGGCCGGAACGGTTCGAGCGAATCGAGGTGTTCGCCGGTACCAATGAACTTGATTGGAACACCGGTGACGTGTTTGACTGACAGCAGGGCTCCACCGCGGGCATCACCATCCAGCTTGGTCATGACCACGCCATCGAGTTCCAGGGCCTTATTGAAGGCATCGGCGCTGTTGACCGCATCTTGGCCGGTCATGCCATCGACCACCAGGTAGACCTGGTGAGGCGAGACTTTTTTGTCAATCCGCGTCAACTCGGCCATCAATTCTTCATCAATGGCGAGTCGGCCGGCGGTATCCAGGATCACAACATTGGCGTTATTCTCGGCAGCGGCCTTAACACCCTGCTGGCAGACGGAGACTGGGTCGCTGGATTCACGATTCGAGTAGACCGGGATGCCGACCTGTTCAGCCAGCACATGCAGCTGGTCGATCGCAGCCGCACGCTGGAGGTCAGCTGCCACCAGCATCGGCCGGCCGCCATTCTGCTGGATCAGCCTGGCCAGCTTGCCACAGGTGGTAGTCTTACCAGAACCCTGCAGCCCGCAGAGCATGATCACATTGACTTCATGATTCAGGTGCAGGGATTCATCGATTGGCCCGAGGATGTTAATCAACTCGTCGCGTACGATGCCGACCAGGTGCTCGCTGGGATCCAGCGCCCGCATCACCTTGTCGCCGACAGCCTGCTCAGTCACGGCGGACATAAAGTCCTGAACGACACTGAAGCTTACATCTGCTTCGAGCAGCGACTGTTCGACGAGCTTGAGCCCGTCCCGCATGTTAGCGTCAGTCAGCTTGCCCTTGCCACGCAGCGACTTGACTGCGGACTGCAGGCCATCTTGAAGTCGTTCAAACATTCCGTCTGCCGTATTTCCTGGTTTGGCGGCCGCCTATCATCTGCTACCTGTTGGGGGGCCAGAGTGCCCACACGGCGTTAGTCGACAACCACCTTGTACTGCAACTTCAGCGGGCCGGACTTGCCAGCATCGCTAATATCCAACGGTACAGTAAAGACGACAGACCCGATCTTGCACAATCCCTGGTCCATTTCCTGGCAGTAGTAATAGACCAGTGAAACGGTGACCGTGTCCTTTCCTGCCGCGGTGACGGGCAGGTTGACGGTAAAACTGCTGCTTGGCTTGGACAGTTCCTGCTTGCCCAGGCCGTCTCGCGTGATCGGCCCGGAAGCTCCCTCGACCTGGGTGTAGTACACCATCGGCGCGTCAGCATTGATTTTCCAGCCAATGGGCATCTTCAACTGGATATCAAGTTGCAAGCTGCCATCACTTGGCTTGAGCTTGGCCAGTGGCAGCGTTACCTCGTCTGCTCCCTTGAAGGAAGGAACTACATCGGTCCTGGCGGGGGGTTCCAGTCCATCGATCGTGAGCGTGCTGACTTTGCCGCTAGCGGGATCGACGATGCGGATCAGGTGATTGTTGGTATCTGCCACGTAGAGCTGACCGCGGGCAAAGCTGATACCGGCCGGTTCATCGAATGTGCCAGCCGCGTCATCCTCGCCAGGCTCTCCACTACCGGCAAGGGTATGAGTTTCGCCAGTAGCGGCATCGATCACCTTGATCTTGTTGTTGTAGGTATCGGTGATGTAGATCTTGCCGGAGTCGTAGACAACGCCGAGTGCATGTTGCAGCAGGACCACACCACGCTTGCCATCGACGTCACCGAACTTGAACAAGCGGCCGGCTGGTTCGTTGGCTGTTCCGACGACGGTCCGTACCGGTTTGCCGGGAACAAACGGAACGGCCCGAATCGAGCTGCCCTCGCTGTCGGCCACAAACAGCCACTCACCGTCCGACGTCAGGCCGCTTGGCTGGGCAAACGAGGACACGCTCTGACCGTTACCGTCGGTCTGCCCGTAGGGCTGGTTCGGCAGCAGCAGACCATCCACGATATCTTCTCGACCATTACCGGCGTACGGTCCAATCTGGGCTCCGTTGAGCGTCATCTTCCAGATCTGGTGGGGACCGGCCATGGCAATATACAGGTCCGGACCGTGCACCCAGAGGGCCCAGGGGCTGTTGATCGGTGTCAACTTGGGGCGCCCCACCCAGGGCCCGCTACTGTCGGTCTGTGTCGCCCCGGGCCAGGCACTGCGCCCCTGCTTACCAACCCCGGCCACGGTCGTGACCAGCTGTTTCTCCAGGTCAATCTTGCGGATCAGGTGATTCTCGGTATCGGCCACGTAGAGATGTTCGCCGTGCAGGGCAACTCCCTGCGGATGGTCAAAGCTGGCCTTGTCAAAGGTACCGTCCTGGCGGCCAATGGCTCCACTGCCAATCGTGCCTTTGAGTGTGCCGTCCAGGTCGGTAACGACGATCCGGTTGTGATTGCTGTCTGTAATAAAGAGCCGATTGCCAGCTTCATCTGCCAACACTTTGCCCGGAAATCGCAAGGGCGTCTCTTGCTGCGTGTACTCGATCAACTCAAATCGGACCGGGGTTTCATCAAGCAGCTTCTGGCGGCGGTAATATGGCACCGCTCGCTTGAGCACCGCGTTGACTTGATCAAAAGTGATCTCGCCGGCGGTACCCCAGATTGCTTTTCCTTCCGGATCGACAAGCAGCACCGTGGGCCAGCTGCTGACGCCGTAGCTATTCCAGATCGCGTGGTCGGCATCATTGACAACCGGGTGCTTGATCTCGTACCGCAGGATTGCCTCGCCGATATTGTCGGAATCCTTTTCCGTCTCGAACTTTGCCGAGTGAACGCCGATCACCACCAGCTGGTCAGCATAAGCGTCTTCCAGTTTTTTCAGCTCCGGCAGGATGTGAATGCAGTTAATACAGCAGTAGGTCCAGAAGTCGAGCAGTACGAACTTGCCCTTCAGATCTTCCTTGCGCAAGGGCTTGGTATTGAGCCACTCGGTGCCGCGAGGGAACTCGGGAATCTCGATCCGCCGCGGAAAGGGATTAGCCGCGTCCTGCAGGGCCACCGGCTGGGTGTCGGTCAGGACGTCCTCGCCGGCAACGGCAACGGCACGGCCAGCCTCCGGCTCGACTGCTGCCCCAGTATCCTCGCTCGGCTGCTCCTCCTTGGCGCACCCGCTCTGCCAGCAGAGCAGCATACCCAGCATCATAACGGTGAGAGTTCGCAGCATCGTCGGCGGTGCGTTGGAGTTCACAATAACCCTCCACAGGTTAAATTGTTCATTGTCAGGCTGGCAGCGAGTGGGACGCGGCAGTGACCGCGCTCCCCACTTAACGTATGACAATCGTATCCGACAAGCAGTTCCACGGAAACTTGGTTTCTGACGATTCCGCTGGTCGCCGA
>CAUZOB010000207.1:0-8643 GCA_963581185.1 Planctomycetota bacterium
CTCCGGTTTCTCTGCACCGGCAAGTCATCAGCGAAACTTCTGCTATGCCGATCCTCAAACGGCACACGATGAACTATTCAAGTCGGTGACGAATTCCGGTGCCCTCGAATCGGACAACACGCTATTGAACTTCCTGCATGAACAAGAAGGCAGGCGGCTTAAAGAGCTCAATGGCGAAGAACGCACAAAAGCAAGAAACCATGTCGAGTCGATCCAATCGATCCGAGAACGAAATGAAAGGGTGGTGTCGCTGTCAGAGGTCATTTCGAAGAATCTACCCAAGCTCGATCCGATCCACGCAAACGGTGGCCCGAACGCCAGCCTCATCCAAAAGCAGGAAGCGTTTACCGATGTTATGCTCGCGGCCTTGATCTCGGGCTTAACCAACGTCGTGACTTATACCATCGATGACCTGGGGACACCGATCACAACGCTTCCCGGCAATACAGGACGAGTTGATCTTCACCGTCTGGGGCACAGTACAGATATGGAGCTCAGGAATATCGTTAAGGCCAGCCACATGGCTCAAGTCGCGAAGATGGTTGCGAAACTGAAATCAGTTCCCGAAGGCAACGGGACGATGTTCGACAATACGACGATCATCTACTTCCCGGAAACCGGTGCCGGTCACCATGGTCCTGATACCGAAGCGCCGATGGTGATCATGACGGGCGACAATTCGAAGCTGGATATTGCCGGCCGTTATATCCGTCTGCCGTTCCATGCCACCGAAGGGCATAAGACATTGAGCAACTGGTACACCACGCTTCTTAACGCCCATGGCAACCCCAGCCCGCATTATGGCGATCTGGATTTGGAAATGTCTCGCAAGAAGTTAGATCAAGTTGGGGCGATCAAACAGTTTCTCGGTTGAATCCGGAAACTGGCTAGGCGTCTATCGACAGGTTCGCTGTGGTGGTTCTCATTTACCGCTTGCCACGACGACGGGTGGTAACTTCTGCTCCTGCATTTGCAGAGAGATATGACCACGGGGCGGTTGGACGCCGCGACGCGGGTGGTTGTAGCGCAGGAAACTAGTGGCCGCGATGGTCACTTTGCCACCTTTAAACTCCTCGAGGAACTCATTGTAAATGTGCGCACCGCGTGGCTGTCCACCTTGGCGCACGGCGACTCCGGCGTTTGATTGGGCCAGTAACTTGCCATTGATGTAGATTGCATAGCCCTCACCAGAATTGACGTGGGCGCTGCCGCCAACCAGAATCCGGTAGCGGTGGCCCTTTTTCAGCGGTGGGAAATCAAACGTGCTACGGATCAGCAGGACTTCTTTGCCCCACAGCGTTTTCGGTATCTCGTTGCAACGGCAGAAGGGCGCCGTACAGGTCTCGGTCAAGGCTGCCAGCTTGCCATCAAGTTGACCGAACGGCTGCAGCCCTTTCTTCCAGTCAGCTGTACCCGCATCGAAGTCGGCTGCGACCCAATTCTCCATCCTCGCGGGATAGGTCACCTTGCGGTAACGATTGCCTTTCTCGACGGGCAGAGTTTCTGGCGGGTCGAAGCTGAAATAGTCCCACTGCGTCTTGTCAAAGTCTGGACCAAACGGTCGCCAGTCGTACTCATCGATTCCGGCCGCGTGGTAGCAGTTGTCGAGTCCGAACATTGCGCCGCGGAGAAACTGGTTCGCTCGCTGCGGCCGCTCACCGTTGAATTCTTGAAGCAGCGCCGCGTTGTAACGCGGGTTGGCGATGTACGACGCGACGATGCCGTCGAGGATGATTGGCCTCATCCTCTTCTGTGCGGCGGCCTTTTCCTCTACGGACGGCTCGGCTGTCTGGTCTTGAGCGACGCGTTGTGGGCGTGCAACGTGCGGCAGCGTTTCCGCAGTACCGCCCTGCAAGCCGACCATTGCCCGGCCGAGCGCATCGCCGATCAAGACATAGGTCTCGGCGTTGCGGTTGTAGTGGTAGTCCTGGTTTGTGGGTGATTCGTCGACTTCACGCCAGAAGTCGCGAGTGTCGATCGCGGCGACTGTGCCGGCGTACTCCGGATGCTTCGTGGAGTCGCCGACGGCCATCTGCGCGTTCAAGATCCTCAGGAACTTGTCCGGCATGTTGTGTCCGCCGAATCCAATCGTGGCAACCACGACCGGCAGCTTTGGTGTCTTGAACTCTTTGCGGACATCGTTGATCAGGTTGACCAGGTGCTTTTCGTACTCAACGATCAACGTTTCGGTGTAGCTGTCTTTGTGTCCTTGGAACCAGGCGAACCCGGCGATCTCGTACCCCTGTCCCTTGTAGCCCGGAACGACCTTGTCGATGTTATCAAGTGTCTTGCGCACGCCCTCAATCATCAGCTTGTATTCGACTGCTTCAAACTGGTTGTCGGGATCGGTTCGTCCACTCGTCGGCGGACGGAAGTCGAAGCCGAGCGAGCGGTTGCCTTGAGCTGTCTTGATCAGCAGGACTTGTTCGTCGTGGAACGTACCGAGTACGTGGCCGAAGCCGAGTTCCGGACCAATGGACTTACCGTTTGAGCTGGCGGTCAGCGCCGAGCCGGCCTTCCCCAGCCGAGCATCTTCAAGATAAACGTCGTTTCGAACCGTCCAATTGCCATCGCCATCAACGAGCCAGGGGAATTTACCTTCGCGTTTGGCAACCGCTTCGAGGTCACCGTTACCGAGCAGGTCGGTCTTCTGCATCCAGAACCTCGGCGTTTCGCCTTTGAAGTCGGAGATCTTGAACGCGTAGCGTTTACCTGGTTCGAGGGTCACGTTTTGCTTGACCGGATTGCCGTCGGCTGCTCGGCGGTAGACTTGTTTGCCATCAAGTTGCATCAGGCTGTAAGAACTCTCACCGAATCCGCAGTGGAATTGATAGACGCCGTGCTGAAGCACTTCAAGCAGCCCCTCGGTGACTGGGCTATCCGTTGGCTTGCCGTCCGGCAAGTAGACGTTTAGCGGCGAGACTTTGAAGTTGCCAACTCTATAAATCTGCAGTGGACCAACGGGCACTGCGGGATCCGAGCTGAGGTAGACCCCCGTATAGACATTCTTTGCTCCGCTGAGGTCTCCCATGCCGACCATGTTGGACTGGCCAGCGAGAATGTAGACCTTGACCGGCTTGGTAGTATCGCCCGTTTGTCCGTCTGGATCAGGCAGTTGAGCCGGGACGTCCGCTGCGGAAACGGGAAGGGCTATCAGGAGCAGTGCGAAGGCGGCCAATTGGATGATTGATTTCATAGTGCATTCCGTATGGATTTAGCGCTTCAATTAGGATGTTGCGTCAAACGAATTTAATCGCGAAGTGGTGACAACTTGTGTGCTTCCATCGTGAGCTATTTAGGCAGGTCGATGTCGTCCGTTCGAAACGGCACCGTGTCGGCCAGAACTTACAGCGTATCGTCCTACTTGACCATCTCCAGCACGGGGTCCTTCAGCTGCTGTTTAAAGAACGCGTCCGCCACTTCGATCATCTGATCAAACCAGACTATCGATCTGATGATAATTGTCATTTACTTCTCACGGAAACGAGGGCCGGATGATGCGTTAGATGTGAATCTCTGCCTTCACAATCGACAGTATACCGCGATTGATAAGATCACCCCAGATTCTGTCACGAAGGCTTTGTGTGAACTTGTTTGACAGGTAAGAGTCAGCACGCTAAACCACAATCATGCAAAGAACGCCCCTGCCTGCCCACGTTCCTCGACTGACCGTCCTGCTGCTGCTCGCCACCTGCTGGGCACCATTGCTGCCAGCCAATGAACTGGTCCTGACCAATCGGCTGCATCACCTGCGTAACGGAAAAACGCAGGAATGGTCCTCGTTTCCAGAACAGGCAGAAGCCAGTTCCCTGGAACTCTCGTTCACTCTCCCTGGCACGCCAACTGCCAGCACGCTGCGGTTGCGTCAACAGGATGTCAAGCAATCCTGGAAAGTGTTCGTGAATGGCACGATGATCAACAAGCTGCTGCGAGACGAGAACGACATGGTTCGTTACCTGGCAGTTCCCGCCAGCGTGCTGCAAGCGGGAAAAAACCAGTTAACCGTCTCAACCGACAGCACGCGAGGAGCGGATGATATTCGCGTTGGTGAAATCAGCCTGTTCGATCAAGCTCGAGAAGTGGTTTTGTCAGAAGGGGAAGTCACCATTCAGGTGGTCAATAGCGATGGCAAGGCCATCCCCTGCCGGCTGACGATCCTCAACCAGTCCGGAGCTCTATCAGCCGTTGGTGCTGAATCCAACACGACCCTGGCGGTACGACCTGGGGTTGTCTATACGGCTAACGGCCTGGCTCGTTTGGGACTGCGGGCAGGCCGCTACAAAGTTATCGCGGGACGGGGATTCGAATGGGGTATCGACTCAGCCAAACTGATGGTGCGAAAAGGTGCTCACGAAAAGCTGCGTTTGCGTATCCACCGGGAAGTTCCCACCGCAGGGCTTGTCAGTTGTGACACGCATGTGCATACGGTCACTTACTCTCGGCATGGTGATGCCACGATTGAAGAGAGAATCATCACGACAGCCGGTGAGGGGATCGAATTGCCGATTGCCACCGATCACAATGCGCATATCGATTACCGACCCGTCCTTCGGCGTCTGAAGTTGGAAAGCTACTTCACTCCTGTAATCGGCAATGAAGTGACGACGAGTGTCGGGCACTTCAACATCTTTCCCGTCGCCCCGAACGCTCCGCTGCCCGACCATCGCTTGACCAGCTGGCCAGAAATCATTGCCAGTATCCGTCAGACACCAAACGTGCAAGCTATCATCTTGAACCACGGACGGGATCTGCATAGTAACGTGCGGCCGCTGGGACCGGTGAACCATCTGAGTGTGACGGGAGAAAATCTGCATGGCTGGGGTTTTGGCGCCAATGCCATGGAACTGGTCAACTCTGGTGCCACTCAAACCGACATTATGCAGCTGGTTCACGACTGGTTTGGCCTGCTTAATCGTGGCTACAATGTGACACCTGTCGGCAGCAGCGACTCGCATGATGTGGGCCGGCATTTCATCGGCCAGGGCAGAACCTATATCCGTTGCCCCGACAGCGACCCCGGAAAGATCCCGGTCGATCACGCGGTCAGTAGTTTTCTCGCCGGCCGAGTCATTGTCAGCTACGGGCTACTGACCACCATCCGGATCAACGAACAATACAGTATGGGAGATCTGGTGCCAGCTGGAAAACCTCTTCAGCTTGAAGTCACCGTACTGGGCCCGAGTTGGGCACGGGCCAGCGTGGTTGAGCTTTACGCCAACGGCAAGCGAATCAAACAGGCAACTATTGCGTCTGGCAAACAGGCGGGGATCAAATGGAAAGGCAACTGGAAACTGGCTCCTTTCAAACACGATGTTCATCTGGTAGTCGTGGCGCGGGGCCCGGGTATCGACTCGCTGCATTGGCCGACAGCCAAAGCCTACCAACCCACTTCACCCGATTGGACAGCGGCACTTTTTAGTTGCACCGGCGCCACCTGGCTCGATGTGGACGGTGACGGCAAGCCCACCAGTGCCTATCAATACGCTCAACAGTTGATGAAACAAACAGATGGCGAAATCAAGCCGTTGCTCAGGCAATTGGCCAGTTACGACGAAGCGGTTGCTGCCCAGGCTGCCGCGCTGCTGCAGGCAAAGACCCCGGGAATCCTCTTGCAGGACGAATTTCAACAAGCGCTTGCTTCTGCAGCTGAACCCGTACGCCAGGGGATCCAGGTCTACCGAAACCAGTGGCGGCGAAGCGAGCAGGCTCGCGTTAGCCGCTGAAACCTATCTGCCGTCTGGGCCACAATAATCGATCGCTTCGTTGAACTGGGGTAACGAAAAAGGGCTAGTCAAACGTGACCATAATTCGCAATCCAGAGGGGGGTAAGACTCTATCGGAAGGCGCAACTGCGTGGAGCAGGTCACTCTTCAATTCAGAATGCGCGAAGTTATCGTTTCGGGTGTTTGAACGTCATCCGCAGGCTCCCCATGCCGCCCATGGAATAGCCGCCGATCAATGTGCCGCCCTGACCTTTGCTCAGAGCGTATTTCTTCTGGACTGTTGGCAGAACCGTATTGAGAATCAGCGACTCCCACTTTTCGCTGCCGTCTCGAAAGTCCATGTAGAAGGAGCGTCGGGCAGAGGGCACGGCCACGACCAGAGGCGGAAGGTGACCTAGTTTCCAGGCGGCTTCGATGATCGGACGCAATTCTCGGTCTAAATAGGAACTGTCATCTGGTCCGCCGTGCAGCCACAGCAATAAACGATGTGGCTTGTCCTGTTTATCGAATCCGGGTGGCAGCAGAATTGCGACCTCAACTGGACCGGGAACCAGTTTGGAATGCAAAGTCACGGATTCCAGCCGGGACAGGCTTTCGACTTCATCGTCATCGCTGGCAAGGGTTAGACGAGTACCAGTCAGGCAGATGGCCAACAGCAGCGCTATTGTAATGACGGGATTGGGATTACCGGTCATTATCCGTTTGAGAGTCGCTTGCATTAAATCTGTTCCTCTTTCGGTTCCATGTGCACGGAAGCGTGAGATGAATAGCTCAGGATGGCCCGCACCGCCACTACTCTACCATTCCACCATTCCATGCCTGATTGCATGGACTCATTGGACTTCAGTTCTTCTTCTGTGGTGGATGCTTTGACTTGGCCTTGGCTGGTGAGAGATGGATTACTGTCCGCTGACCCTCTTGTGATTCCCAACTAATGTCAAAGCGGCCTGGTGCCACGAGCTCATATCGCAATGTGCGATGGGCAGATTTTGATACACCACGAAAGGTGATGCTGTTTTTTTCCTGATCGATGGCCTTAAATACATGAGGTTCTTCGTTGAGCAGATTCAGGTCGGAGCCAAAAAGCCGCAGTCTCAGTTCCAGAGCATCTTCAGTCTCTGTGATTTTGATAATCTCAACGAATTCGGTGAGGTCATTCTTCGTTAAACGGACGACCGCCGTGACTGTGTTTGCCCTGGGCGGCAACCACGATTCTTCCAGGAGTCCGCCGTTCCTCGGTCCCTGCCATCGACCTGTGAGCCAGGCGAGTCGATTGATCGAAATGGACTCCGGCGTTGCTGCTTTCTTTTCTGGCTTGTCGGATCCAAACGACGGTAGACCAGGTCCAGCGAGGCAACAAGCGGATATGACTATGGCTACGATGAATTTCATGGCAATACTGAACCTGTTTGCGGTGGTTATGTCTCAGGGTCATTATACTTGCGTTTGGCAATCTTCGATCAGTTGGAGATAGCGGCTGATCTGAGCCGGGGTTCTCCGGCCCGCATTCCAGCAGCACGTGCTTTCTCTTGACCGGAAATTGACTCTGGTTTCTCGCCAGCGGCGAACCATCACTCCTGTTCACATCAAGACAATCCCCACCACCCAAATGAACCTACATCACTTCACAAGATGGCTCGGGCTGTTCTTGGCCCTGCTTACTTCCCAGGCGGTGGGGCAAGTCGTGCCATCCGACTACATCCATGTCCCGAATTGGCCTTCGTTACCGACCGATTTCGAAATGGGGCAAGTCACCGGGGTCGCGGTTGGAGCTGAACAACGTGTTTATGTCTTTCATCGATCGGACCGAACGTGGACGAAGACATTTCCCACAGAGCCCATCAGGGGACAGACGATTGCCGTCTTCGACGCCAAAACCGGCAAGTTACTATCAACGCTTGGGAGCCAGACGTTCATCATGCCGCATGGACTCTCAGTCGACAAAGAGGGCAATCTTTGGCTCACTGATGTTGGATCCCACCAGGTTTTTAAGATCGATCCGCGATCAGGAAAGGTGCTCTTGACGCTAGGAACGGCTGGCGTTGCCGGTAGTGACCCTTCTCACTTCGCTCGCCCTACCGACGTCGGTTTCGCCAAGGATGGTACCGTCTTCGTGTCGGACGGCTACATCAACACACGAATCGTTCGATATTCGGCTGGTGGCAAGTACCTGGGTGAATGGGGAACGGCTGGCAGTCAGCCTGGGGAATTTAACCTTCCTCATGGAATCAGCGTGTCCGGAAAGCGTGTTTACGTTTGTGACCGCAGCAATCTTCGCGTTCAGGTGTTTAATCTCAAAGGACGCTACCTCGATCAATGGCAGGGCTCCAGGATCGGCCGGCCATTCGGCATTGCAACGGACGATCGGAGTCGAGTCTTTGTCATTGACGGTGGAGATCAGCCAGACCATACCCGATCACGTGTCGTGATCCTCAATCCCCATGGAAAGGTGTACGCCACGTTCAATGCGACCAAGACGGGAGACTCGAAAAATCTTGGCCATGACATCGCGATCGATCTGGAAGGGGCAGTTTATGTGGCGGACGCCTGGGCGAATTGCATTCGAAAGTTCATTCCCGTCGAAAATTAAGCAAACGTGCCAGCTCCATCGTGCAACTTGTTGCCCCGACTGGCGAGCGACTAC
This sequence comes from Planctomycetota bacterium, assembly GCA_963581185.1. GTDB lineage: Bacteria > Planctomycetota > Planctomycetia > Pirellulales > Pirellulaceae > SAT2750. The sequence continues at coordinate 8,368 of CAUZOB010000207.1, forward strand.
AATCGAGAAAATCGTAATTCTCCTGGCGGATCCGATGGGGTGAAGCGGAATGCAGCAGGCACGACATGCTTCAACGGGCGGCGAGAACGGCCAAACTGGGCCATTGCCCGACTTAGCCACCCCGCGCATCACGATCTCGATGCGGTTTTTGCTTGGGATTTACGCGATCGTGCCTCTCTGTCTGCTGGCGATGATCCTGGATCAACTGATCGGCTCGGGTTACCTGTCCCGTGTCATGCCCGACACTCCCCAAAACTACTTCCTCTTTCAATTGTT
>CAUZOB010000208.1:0-8626 GCA_963581185.1 Planctomycetota bacterium
CACTCGGCATCCGGACCTGGCAGAACATGCCAGCTACTTACAGCAGCGTTTCGAATCGACCGAGACAGGAGGAGGATTGCCTCGCGTCAACGGTGAGGTTCGGCGTCAGCATCTTTGGGATCGAATTCAAGACTACATGACCGGACCAGCGGATGGACTAGGCCCCATCTACTGTCGGCCGGAGCACGCCGATGGATCAATCATCCGCTGGGACGAGCTACTGGAACAGGGAGAAATTATCTACGGCGGGGTGGGAACGCACCGTTACCTGCTGGACTACGACAATCCTGACCATGTTCCCTTCCGTGACATCTGGCGACGCCCTGGCAACTTTCGCTTCTTTGTGCCAGTGGAAGCGGACCTTGAGCTGGTCGACGGGATCGTCCTGGTGACGGGCCGATCGAGCCTCTCGGATGAGATGGCGCGAGTGCGGTTCGCAATTGCGACTTTTAATTCTGGCAAAGCAACGTCACCCGTGGACATGCCAGATGACAACCCCTTGTTTCTTTCCCGTGAACTGGCCCAGCAGCATGGTATTACCGACGGCGACCAGGTGCGTGTAACCAACAACCAGCACCAGGGATCACTGGTGCTTTCGGCAGTCGTTAGTGACCGCATTCACGGCGAGACAATCTACCGTAGCTTTCACAAGACGCAAGCCGAGATTAAGAAGGGCGTCTACATGAATGACATCACATCACACGAGGGACGCTGTCCCTACACAAGTCAATCCAACTTTAAACTGACCACGGTTACACTGGAAAAAGTTTCATGACACTGTTTCCACAGCAACATCGAGTCCTGGTAGTAGACGATGAGCCAGATGTCCTGGCGGTCACCCGGCTGAGCTTGCGAGGCATGTCATTTGATGGCCGCGAGGTCCTACTTGAGGGTGTCGAAAGTGGGAAAGCTGCGGTGGCTTACATGGAACAACACCCGGATACTGCAGTCATCCTCCTGGATGTGGTGATGGAATCCGATCGTGCCGGGCTGGAAGCCTGCCAGCACATTCGAGAGGAGTTGGGAAACCAGCTGGTCAGGATCCTGCTACGGACAGGCCAGCCAGGCATCGCTCCGGAAAAGGAAGTCATTGATGGCTATGACATCGATGGTTACCTGCTCAAGACCGAACTGACTTCAAGCCGCCTTTATGCGGCGGTTCGAACCGGCCTGAAGGCCTTTCAGGAACTTCTCTCACTTGAGCGACACCGAGAGTTACTCCGCCTGGTCCATGACTGCGCCACGGAAGTCCGTGCTTTTGATGATCAGGAGGTTGCTCTCCAGAAGATTGCCGCGGCAGCCCAGCAACTGGCCCAGTCCGACTGCGTTGTACTCTGGCTCTCTGCCGCGACCGCCGATGGACGGGATGAATTCCTGCAGTGGCTGGGCGACCAGGACGGCATTGCCGAGCGTGCCCAGCAACTCGCTGACCAGATACGAGAGTCACCTCCTGACTTTGCAGGTTCCTCGATCGTCCCCTTCGAGGATGGCTTCTTGCTCTCACTCCAACTCTACCGCGACCTGGGCCATGGCTGGTTATACGTGAAAGCGGACCAGTCGCAGCCACTTATATCTGAAGTGTTGCCCGTGCTGGCGAGTCACTCGATCAATGCCCTCTACGCGATAATCACGCGCCAGCTGATGGAGGAGCGGAACGGACCATTTTATGACACGCTGGGGATATGAAGATGCAGCAACGTGGAGCCATGATGGCGTTGACGATGAGCACCGTTGCTTTTGCGACGTGCTTTGCCAGCTGGATCATGTATGGCGTCTTGATCACCTTTCTGGTGGACAACCAGCAGTTTGCTTTTAGCCAGACCGAGATCGGCTGGCTGCTGGGTATACCGATTCTTTCCGGTTCTGTTATGCGGCTGCCGATCGGCATCCTGACGGACAAGTACGGGGGCCGCCATGTAACGGCAGCCGTGATGCTCTTTTCGGCAATACCCCTTTACCTGGTATCCGTGGCAGACAGCTTTACCGGATTCTTCTGGTTGGGTCTGGGGTTCGGTCTGTGTGGTGCCACCTTTGCAAGCGGTGTTCCTTACCTGGCGACCTGGTTTCCCAAGAAACGCCTGGGAACAGCGCTGGGAATTTTTGGTGCCGGGAATGCAGGTGCCACGGTAACGTTTATCTGCGGTCCCTTGCTGCTCAGGGAGCTGACGGTTGATGGACAGAACCTGGAAGCCTGGCGCATGCTGCCTCGGATCTATGCTGGCCTGCTGGTGACCGTAGCTACTATCTTCTGGCTATTGGCGAGGACCAACAAGAATCACCATATCCAGCAGCAACCCCTAGTCGTCCGCCTGCAGCCACTTCTCCAAATGCGGGTCTGGCGATTTGGACTCTACTATTTCCTCGTGTTTGGTGGTTTTGTCGGTCTCTCTCAATGGTTGATTCCATACTGCATCAACGTCTACGAGCTGTCGATTATAAGTGCCGGAATACTGGCTTCAGCCTTCAGCCTGCCGGCCGGTGTGGTTCGTGCCCTGGGAGGCTGGATGTCTGATCGCTGGGGAGCACGCACGATCATGTACTGGATCCTCACTTCGATCCTGGTTTGTTGCCTGTTACTGTCGGTCCCGCACATGAGAGTCGAAGCACCTGGCCAGGGTGTGACCAGCAAGCAGACAGGAGTGATTACTTTGCTGAGTAGTGAAGCGGTTATGGTGGATGAGCAATCGTACAAGCTGGCAGCAGCCCCTTCCGCTGACGAGGATACAGCAACAGGCTTCGAGTGGCTGTTCGTTATCAAACAGTGGCATGAACCAGTCGTGGAAATCGGCCAGGAGGTCAAGCGAGGAGAATTGTTGGCCCGCGGCATCACGCAGATCTACCATGATGCAAACATCATCGTTTTCACGATCTTGTTGATGACTGTTGGAATCGCGATGGGGATTGGAAGCGCAGCGGTTTACAAACACATTCCGGTCTATTTTCCGGATTCGGTGGGCACAACAAGCGGTGTGATCGGTGTCCTGGGTGGCTTTGGGGGCCTTGCCTGTCCAATCGTATTCAGCATCCTCCTGAACCAGACCGGGTTATGGTCATCGTGCTTCATGTTTATCGCCCTGGTAGCGTTGATATGCCTGCTCTGGATGCACCGCGTGATTCAACGGATACTTCAACAACATGCTCCCGAGTTTGCCCAGAGCATCGATCATAAAACGGATGGGGATTCGTGATCATGATCGACATGGAAATTCTGCGATCATCGCCACTGCTGGGACAGCTACCAGCTTCTATGCTGGACAAGCTGACCTCCGCTGCCACCGAACATAGCTTGCATGCGGACGCCCTGTTATTTCAGCACGGCGATCTGGCTGACGGACTCTATATCCTTCTTGAGGGTCGCGTATCGGTATTCCGCGCTGGGCCCGATGGCAACGATGTCGAGCTGGCGATTCAAGAGGCAGGAAGCCTGCTTGGAGAAATGGCCTTACTGGACAACCAGCCTCGCTCGGCCAGTATCCGTTGCCTGGACGATTGTCGTTTCTTGCACTTGCCAAAAGAAGTTTTCCAGGAAGTCATGCAAACGGCTAACGATGGGCTGCTGGCAATGGCCAGCTCGCTCAGCTTGCGTCTGCGCAACACGGATCAGCAATACCACGATGAAGTACTGAGCAGGGAAAGATTGCGGACCGAAGCGGAGATTCAGCGGCACCGCTCGCTGTCACGGACCGTGGCGGGAGTCGCTCATGAAATAAACACGCCTATCGGTATAGCACGTTCGGCTGCCGATGTGATCAGCGAGATCGTGGCTGACTTGCTGGCTCGAACGGACATGCCCGAGGGGGTTGAAAACACGCTGGCAGACCTGGGTGAAGCAGCAGACCTGACGACCAGGAACATCGTGCGGGCGAGCGAGTTGATTCAGCAGTTCAAGAATTTATCCATTCAGCAGGTGAGTGAAGAAACGGTCACGGTTTCGCTGGTTGAGGTCATCGAGGAAGCCCTTGGTCTTTTCCGTATGGAAGCTGCCAGTTCCAAGCTGGAGATAAACTTCCGCCACCAGCTGGAGGACGATGGCCGCTGGACTGGAATGCCGGGACTTGTTTCCCAGGTCCTGATGAATCTGCTGACAAATGTACAGCGGTACGCGTACGACGCGGAGGGCGGCGAGATTGAGATTCTCCTTGAGCGGCCAGTCGAGGCAGCAGAGGATAAATCGTATCTGCTCTTTTTCTGTGATCATGGAAAAGGGATTCCAGAAGAAGACCAGGACCAGATCTTCGAGCCTTTCTTTACCACGGGTCGCTCCCAGGGTGGTAGCGGTCTGGGGTTAGCTATCGTCCGCACACTGGTTCAAGACTCGCTGGGCGGGTCGATCACCCTCACATCGCGACGCGGGTGGACAGAGTTTCGAATTGAGCTTCCTGGCCGCTCTGACCAGCCCTAGATGCAGCCCCGTTATAAATAGGCTGCTACCTTTGAATGGTGCTGCTGGGAGCGTTATATTCAGCAGTCCAAGAACAACATCAACTCTCTTCCCCTCCACACAAGGGAAACCGCCATGCGTCTGATTCGCACAATCTGCTTCGTACTGCTACTCGCCCTGGCACCTTCGCTGGCTGCCGAGACCACCGTCAGCTCCATCATCGGCGACAACATGGTGCTGCAGCGCAATGCCCCGGTTGTGCTCTGGGGCTGGGATGATGCTGGTACCAAGGTAACTGTCTCGATTGGCGAGTCATCGCAAGCCGCAACAGCTGCTGACGACGGCAGCTGGGCAGTCAGCCTGCCGGCAATGAAAGCGGGCGGCCCACACGCGATCTCGGTCAGCGGGTCGAGCACGGTGGAGATCAAGAATGTGTTGGTTGGCGAAGTCTGGCTCTGCTCCGGCCAGTCGAACATGGAATGGACCGTCTCGCGTTCCAACAATGCCGAGGAAGAGATTGCCAACGGAACTCATCCACGGATTCGCCACATCAAGTTCCCACATGCCACGTCAGACAAGCCGATCGCCAATGCCACGACACAGGGCTGGACGGAGACCACGCCAGCGACAGTGCCAGGCTACACGGCAGTTGGCTACTTCTTTGCACTCAACATCCAGAAAGAACTGGACGTGCCGGTAGGACTGATCGGCTGCAACTGGGGGGGCACACGGATTGAGCCCTGGACGCCGCCCGTCGGTTTCCAATCGGTACCGGCATTGAAGGCGGATTTTGCGGACAAGCTCGACAGTTTTCCCGGGAAAAACGACAAGGGCCAGGTCCTTCACCAGACGCCGTTGGCCATTTACAACGCCATGGTGCACCCGATCCTTCAGTACCGTTTCAATGGTGCACTCTGGTACCAGGGTGAGTCCAATAACGGCGAGGGGATGCTCTACCACGAGAAGATGAAGGCCTTGATCTTCGGCTGGCGGAAGGTTTTTGATAACGCCGAGATGCCCTTTCACTTTGTCCAGCTGGCACCCTACCGATACAATCGCCCCGAGGCACTTCCTGGTATCTGGGAAGCTCAGCTGGCGACACTATCGGTCAAGCACACCGGCATGGCGGTGACGGTGGATATTGGCAACGTCGGCGACATTCACCCTCGCAACAAGCAGGAAGTTGGCCGGCGACTGGCCCTCTGGTCATTGACCAAGGACTATGACAGGGATGTCGGCACCTATTCCGGCCCGCTGTTCCTCAAGGCTAACCAAAGAGAGGGCAAGGATAGCATCACAGTATGGTTCCACAAGGAAACCAATGAGGGTCTGACGGCGAGTGACGACAAGCCGCTTACTCACTTCGAAATCGCCGGCAAGGATGGCACATGGCATCCGGCCACAGCAATTATTGTTTACGGGAATCACCTGATCATTCAAAGTGACAAGGTGCCCGAACCTGTGCAGGTCCGTTACGGCTGGAACGAGCTGGCCGAGCCAAACCTGGTTAATCGCGCCGGCCTGCCGGCTTCACCGTTCCGTGCCACATTGAAATAGTCCAGGCAGCAACCTGGACCGACATGTCTCACGGTTTGCTGGCTATTTCAACTGGGCTGGGTCCAGCACGACATGTTTCACGGTCTGTCGCAGGAAGGTGTAGGTGATGTGGACCTTGCCGTCGCTTGTCTGGATCACGGCCGGGTAGGAAAACTCGCCCTTCCTCCGTTCCAGCGTGATGACCGGTTCCCATTGCTCGCCATCGTCTGAAATCGACACATTCAGCATGTTGCGCCCGGAGGGAAATGGTCCACCCCGCCTGGTGTGGTTGTAGACAAGCAGTTGCCGGCCATCCTTGAGGGTCAAGGCGTCGCTACCGGCATTGGGATTGGGCAGGCTGGATTTGCTGACCTTGCTCCATGTTGCACCGCCGTCCTCTGACCAGCTTTGTACAAGTACGCCTTCCTGGCTGCGACAGAGGATCTGCATTCGTTCATCCTTATACTGCAGGATGCTCGGTTGGATCGCATTGAACTGACTCGCGTCGTTGATCGGCCCAATCACGGTCCATGTTTTTCCCAGGTCACGCGTCAACTCAAAATGGACTCGCCAACCCTTGTGCTCTGAACTGGATGGGCAAAGGATGCTGCCATCCTTCAACTGAATTGGCTTGTTCTTGACTGGCCCCAGCAGGTGACCAACCGCAGGGTCCTTGCCAAGCTTTACGGGCTTCGCCCAGGTTGTGCCATTGTCAGAGGACGTGGTGAGCATTCCCCACCAGCGACTGGGGGAGGGGCCGACCTTGTAGAACAACATCAGTGGACCTTCACGTGGCTGGAAGAGCACGGGGTTCCAGCAGGGGTAACGCAGCTCGTCGGACTGCACCCCGTTGACGACTTCAACAGGCCGCGACCAGTTCTTACCATCGTGGCGTGACACCCAGATCCCCACGTCCGGATTCTTCTCGTGTTTGCCGGCGAACCAGGCCGCCACCAGGCCATCGCTGGTCTGGACGATCGTCGATGCATGGCACTCTGGTGTTGGCTTATTGTCCAAGGAGTAGATCAGCTCGGCACTTAAGAAACCTGGGCTACCCGGTTTGCTGGCCGATAACAAGACATCCGAGGGCTTCTCCGCCAGCAGACAGCTGCCAGCCAGCACGATCAACGTGAACGAACATACCTGTTGCACAAGGCGTACCATGAGTCATCACTCCATCTATGCCAGCAGGGTTAATTGGATCAGCGTGTGCCATTCTAGATGATTGCCTGCTGGGCGGAACACCGTCCGGGGACAACAATCACTCGTATCTGTTGAAGCAATTCTGGCCAGCTTGTCTAATCCTCCTGTACTTTCCGTTCAGACTGAATCGCTGTTGTAAGGACCGTCGCCTGATGCCATTTATCGATATCAACGAGATCACGCCACAGGAAGTTGTGCCGGGTTGCCGGCTGCGGACTCCCTATGGCGAAAACCTGATGCTCTCCTACCTGGAGATGGACGAGGGAGCTGAGATTCCGCTACATCACCATCCACACGAGCAAGGAGGAATGCTGCTCGAGGGGCGGATGGAATTAACGATTGGCGACGAGGTACGGATCTGTGAAGCAGGTTCGATGTTTATCATCCCGCCAGGGATTCCCCACCGAGCCGTTGCGATTGACGGTCCGGCAGTTGTACTGGACGTTTTCAGCCCGGTGCGAGAGGATTATGCGGAGTTGTTCAATGCCTACATACCAGAGTCTTAGAGGTTGGCTACCACGGAGCAGACGGAGCAGCCATCGAGACGTACGGCCAGCGCTGGGTAGAGACCACAAGAGAAGCGAATGACACAAAAAACGCAGTCTGTACTCATGGTTGTGCTGCCGCTGCTTGCCGGCATCGCCATACTTGTCTGGGTATTCTCCAACCGTGGCACCGAGACGATCGACAGCGACGAGTTGGCCAGTCTTGTCAGTCTCAAGAACGCCGGCATTGCGAACCTGGAGAATATTCCGAACATCGAGCAGACCGATGGTTCCGAGGCGATCGAGCTACTCTCTCAACTCGCCGAACAGCTGCCCGACGAGTTGATTGGCCACCGCAATCTGGCGATTGCCTGGCTGCTGATGGTCGACAAGGTCGACAGGATCAAGAAACCGGAGGAACATGCCACGGCGCTCGTGGAGTGTCGGGCGGCCATCGACAGCCTGCGCACGCGCGAACCTGACAGCGGAGTGCCCCATATCCTGGCAGCCAAGCTGGCGATGACGGAATCGGATCGCCCGGCGGCAGCGACACAATTCGAACTCGCTGCTGAAAAGATGAGCGGGGATTATGTCCCCTGGGCCGAGCTCTTCATGATTCTGCGGGATGACCTCGAGAATCCACTTCGCCAGCAGGCACTTCGTGAAGCCCAATCTGCCCTGCCCCAGAACCTTGTACTGCTTGAACAACTGACAAATGAACAAGCTGCGGGAAAGAGCAATGAACTGGGACAGACGCTGCGACAGTCTGTTCAGGCTTTACGGCCTTTGGCCGCCGTGCTTGCCAAGCAGGGAATCGACATCGGCACGGAAATCCCGGACTTTATTAAGCGGCTTGGTAATGCTGACGAGAGTGTCTGGGAGGATGCCGAGTTTCGTATGTTCCAGGTCTTTAGCGTGATCCGGCCGGAGCAGGGATACCAGCGTGACTTAGATCAACTCGGCCGCCACATCCTGGAATATGTAATCCACGACTTCTCGCCATCCTTCTATGAGCACGCTC
>CAUZOB010000209.1:0-8572 GCA_963581185.1 Planctomycetota bacterium
CAAAGTCTTCGACGAGATCGATAAGGTCCAGGCAAAATATCGAACCCAGATCCACAAGGCCCAGTCAGCAGGCAATGCCGCCGCACCACTGCAGGAATGGTTCGACTGGCTTTCGAAAGAAAAGCTGGTCTGGTCCGGTATCAAGAAAGAGCTGGCGGTGTTTGCCAACCTCCACAACGAAATGTTGATTGGCCAGGTGACGATCGACGGTGAAATCCGCAGCACTGGTTTACTGGAGAGGTTCTACGACGGTTCAGTTAACGCAGCTGACAAGCTGTTCGAGGGTGTCGATGTAGCTATTGAGGTTTACAACGACTCCAAGTTTCTGCGGGCCATCGATACCTTGACAAAGCTAGCTAGTGGCAATGTCGACACCGGAAATCTCCCTTTCAAGGATGCCCGCTCACAATTGCTTCAGTACCTGGAGCTGGTCAAGACTCAGAACCTGGTCAATCTCTACATTACCAACCGCAGCCTTCGCCAGACTATGTTTGAACGCGATCTGCCGGCCAGAGATAACGAACTGAAGTCAATCACTCGCAGCCTGGATCGTCAGATCGACGAGATGGATAGAAACGGATCTCGCTTGATCGACCGTAAACTGCTGGCCTACAACCAGCTCAAGTTTGCTGTCGATATCTCAGCATTCAGTAACTTTGAGAAGGAATGTGACGCAGCACTCAAGGTCCAGATCCAGGAATTCAAACGCCTGGAAGATGCCTGGGACAAAATGGTGGATGGCTGGGAGGCTGCAATGTACACCGAGCACAAAGGAATCGCCCGCTGGCTGCAGCCCGGTTTCGGTAATTCCGCTGCAGTCCGCCGACAGCTGGCTGAGTGGTACAACAAGACCGAACAGCTTAAGGAACTGGCGGAAGCGACCGAGGACCTGAAGTAGGCCAACGGTCATCAGTCTGCAGCTGACACTACCAGCTGATCGTCTGGGGAAAGAACTCGCTGATCAGCTCTTGGTAGTAGGGCCTGAGCTGATCGACATCGGGCGGAACATCCGACTTGGAATAGAGATCATACGGATTGAATCGCTTGACCCACTCGAGCATCTGATGATCCTGCTCGTTCATCAAGTGCCGATAGGCTCCATCATGGTGCCAGGGATAGAACGAGTGATAGCGAATCATCGCCAGTCCCGGGGCCGGCAAGTACTCCTTCACCACATGGTAGAGGTACTCGTCGTGTCCCCATGAGAGCATCACCTGCTGCAGGCCGCCCCCCTGCTCATAAATACCGCAGCGGCTGGCATAGCGTGGGTCAGCCTGGTCCGGGTTGTCCAGAAAGAACTCGGGATAGACGATCGAGTCGCTGAAGGCACACCCGACTGGATAGGTGTCGCCCGTGACAGCCCACTGGGGTTCGCCGAACAGGCAGAGAATCTTGCCCAGATCATGAACCAGTCCGGTCAGGATAAACCAGCGAGGATGGCCATCCGCTCGGATCGCCTCGGAGGTCTGCAGCAGGTGCTGGATCTGAGTCAGGTCGGTATCCGGGTCACTCTCGTCGACCAGCGTGTTGAGAAAGTCCATCGCCTCCCAGATACTCATCCGACGCTGGTTGAGTTCCAGGTACTTGTCACGCTGCTGGCGATTGAACTCGACTGTCTGGTTGCGGTGATTGGCCCGGTAAAAATCCTGCACATGCTGCGGCGTCTCGTCGTCATAGACACGAAAATCGTCCACATCCTTCTGATCTCCCGGCTGACTGCTCGACTCAGGATAGCGACGCAGCACGTCATCATCCCATTCCTCCAGCGATCGCAGCGGATTGTCCGAGGGTGTGATCATGGCAACTGTCGATTACTCCTTCATTGCCCAGCCAGTTACTTCAAGGCCGACTTCGACCGGCCGATTTGATTGCTTCCAGCTGGTCCAGCATGGCCTGGAGTTTTTCCGGATGCTCGTCCTTGAGGTTGTTCTTTTCGGCTGGGTCGTCAGCCAGGTTATAGAGTTCGTACTTGCCCGGTCCTTTCTCATAGGTCAGGTGCTTGATCGGCTTGGCATTGGCATAGGACAGTACCTTCCAGTCGCCCACGCGAAGGGCCAGTGTCGGTCCGCGGTTCGGCTGCTGGATCACGTGGTCACGACCACGGGCATCGGCTTGCCCCAACAGTGCTCCCCAGACATCAAAACTATCGGGACAAGCATCCTCCGCCAGCTTCTGCCCTGTCATGGCCGCCATGCTGGCCGCCAGGTCCACCGTGCAGACAATCTGGTCGGACGAGCCGGGCTTGATTGTGCCGGGCCAGCAGGTGATGAAAGGCGTACGAGTTCCGCCCTCATAGATGCTGTACTTACCGCCCCGGTAGGGGCCGGAAGGCTGGTGGTCGCCCAGCTGAGTTATCGCTCCGTCCTTGTAGCCGTCATCCAGCACCGGGCCATTGTCGCTGCAGAAGATGATCAGCGTGTTGTCCGTCAGCTTGAGACGGCGCAGCGTTCTGGTCAGCTGGCCGACGCACCAATCCAGTTGCACGATTGCATCGCCGCGAAAGCCCAGGTCTGTCGTCCCGTGAAAACGCTTATGGGGCATCCTCGGCACGTGAATATCGTGGGATGAGAAGAACAGAAAAAATGGCCCGTCCTTGTTCTCTTCAATCCAGCGGACCGACTGCTTGACCCACTCGTCGGCCAGGTCCTCATCACGCCAGCGAGCTTTCTGACCGCCGGTATAGTAGCCAATCCGTCCAATGCCATTGTGAACGGTATGGTTATGCCCATGACTCCAGTCCATCTTCAGACCCTTGCGCACCGCGGGGTCCTTGCCGGTTGGATGGTCCTCGCTGGGCCTCTTTTGACCCACCCAGAGGGGATCGTTCGGATCGAGATTCTTGACCCGGTGATTCTCCACGTAAACACTCGGCACTCGATCATTGGTTGTCGGGAGCAGGAAGCAATAATCAAAGCCGAGTTCCAGCGGGCCGGGCTTGAGTTCACCATTCCAGTCGGGTGCCGGCGCCGCTCCCAGGCCCAGATGCCACTTGCCAACCACGGCCGTTGCGTAGCCAGCTTTCTTGAGTAGCGACGCGATGGTCTCCGTACCAGGCTTAATCAACGAGGTTGCATTAGGCGGAGCAATCCCGGCTCCCGGCTGGCGAAAGGCATACATACCAGTCAGGAACGAAAAGCGGGTGGGCGTACAGGTCGAAGCTGAGCAATAGCCCTGCGTGAACTGCAGGCCGCGCTGAGCCAGTCGATCGATGTGAGGAGTATCTACTGCCGTGGCGCCATAGCAACCAAGGTCACCGTAACCCAGGTCGTCCGCCATGATCACAATGATGTTTGGGCGATCAGCAGCTTCAGCCGACGGTACATGCAGGGCCACGACGGCCGCTATTAATAGGATAAACCGCATCGGTCTCGTTCCTTCCTGTTCACGTGCTTCGTATCCGCCTGCATTCTAGTCAACTGCCAGCGCATTTCTACTCGTCAGATTGTGCGAAACGGAACGGCTCAAAAAGAGCCGTGGCTTGACTGTTTGCAAACTCGATTCGCGTGCTGGAGATGAACCGGCTAACATGACGATTACAAGCTCGGGCAACCTCAAGATTCAGTTACAGACAGACGTCCCGCCAGCGATTCTCAGCCGATGACCAGTAAACCAACACCGAATCCGGCATTCTCTCGCCGCCAGCTCCTGCAGGCTGGCACGGTGGCCTTGTTTGCCAGTGCATCCCCTGCCCCGGCAGCTGCCGGGAGCCTCGACAAGGTACTTTCTGGCCGAGGTCGAGCAAAACACTGCATCCTGGTGTACCTGCTGGGTGGCCCACCGCACCAGGATATGTGGGACATGAAACCACTGGCTCCGGCCGAGATCCGGGGGCCATTTGAGCCGATTGCCAGCAGCGTTCCCGGCATTCAGGTCTGCGAGCACATGCCCAGATTAGCCAGCCAGGTAGATCGCATGTCGATCATCCGTTCAGCTGGCTACAAGAACTCCGACCACCCGTTCATGACTTACTACACTCTGACGGGCCGTATTTCTCCAACGCCGCTGGGTGCCAACACCGTCTTGCCACCGACCAGGGAAGACGATCCGCACATGGGTGCCGTGATCAACAAGTTTGCCCATCAGGACCCACGTGTGCCGGGCTATATTGCTATCCCGGAGGTGCGTGTGCGAATGCAGCTGCTGCCGGTCGCCGGGGGCGGCCGTGCTGGCTACCTGGGACCGGAATATGATCCGCTGCTGATCAATGAAGATCCGCGCAAGCCGGGCGCTGTTGCAGCCCTGGCACTGCCCCGTGAGATTGACCGCAGTCGCAGCAATTCACGTCGCCAGCTGCTGGCAATGCTTGACGGTCAGCCAGGGCGACGGCCACGGATGGAAGAATATGGCAAGCTTCGCCGGGTGGCGATGGAGTTGACCGATAATTCCAGTGACGGTGGCCTGTTCGAGCTTGAGCGGGAACCGCAGCCGTTGCGGGAGAAATATGGCCAGCACCGATTTGGCCAGAGTTTGCTGATGGCACGGCGACTGGTAGAGCGCGGAGTCAGCATGGTCGGGGTGCACTTTAATTACATGTCCAAGTGCGACGGCTGGGACACACACAAGGATAATTTCAGCTGCCTGCGTGGAGAGCTATTGCCGCTGCTGGACCAGGGCCTCTCGGCGCTGCTGGACGATCTTGCGGATCGTGGCATGCTGGATGAAACGCTGGTCGTATGCATGGGCGAATTCGGCCGCACACCGAAGATCAATAACAACGCGGGCCGCGATCACTGGGGGCAGTGTGGCAGCGTGGTGTTTGCCGGTGGCGGCGTGCAGGGAGGCAACGTAATTGGTGCCTCCGACCGGATCGGTGCAGTTGCCACGGAATCTCCTGTCGGTCCGCCGGACATCGTGGCCAGCATTTACCATGCGATGGGGCTGAATCCTCACGCGGTGATCGTCGATCCTCGGCTGGGACGCACGTTGCAGCTGTCTGAAGGTAACGTGATTCGCCAGTTGTTTTAGTCCAACGTCAGCTAGCAAGAGCAGTGTATACGGTGTACCCAGAAGAGTGATGACCATGCTCGGACGCCAAGAAGCCAATGCCGACCAGCGGGACAGCCTGGCTACATCCCTGCTGCGATCGCTACTGGTGGTGGTGCCGATCTACGCTCTTATCGCCTGGAACCTGGGACGTGGATACCAGGGCCGTTTTGATATCAGCGGTCCGGCCAGCCAGCAGGTAGCTTCTTCATTTGCCGCCATGATGATCATCATTTTCACGATCACCCATGGCGTCGGGCCGGTCTTCTTTTACCGCTTGTTCTTCCTCGGCAACATTCGCAAGAGACTGCCAGCCTCGAGTGGAGCACACCAGGTAATTTCAGCGATCGGCTGCTTTGTCACGATACACATGACGATCTGGTACGGTATTCCAATCATCGCGCTTGCGGTCATGACTGGATGGTGGAATTTTGCCTGGGCCGTGGGGCACATTCTACTGGCTGGCCGTGGCCGTCGTCGTTGGGCACTGCTTGAACATGGATCCACAGCTTTGGCGCTGGTCCTGTTCCTGGTATTTTTTCGTGCCGACAACATGTATCCAATGGGGATCGTGGTGATCCTGTTTCAGTCGCTGCTGCTGACACTGGTCAACTGGAAGGGCCGTGGCCTGTGGGTGGCATCCGTCCCTGACGGATAGAGCAGCAGGGATGAGAAAGTCGAGCGTCGCTCTGGCCGGCGACCTGTCTGCTGTGGTCTAGCAATTACTTCCAGCGTGCAGCGACACTAGTCGCTCTTGGGGATCATCAGGCTGGCGATGACCGGACAGTGATCCGAGGGAAAGCGGCCCTTGAACATGCGGGCATCGATTTCATGACTGTGCACATGGATCTTCGGGCTGACGAAGATGAAGTCAATGCGACGGCCCTTGTGCACCGCCTTGCCAAACCCGTTCCAGGTGGACTGGGGGCCCTTGTGGGCTTGCTTGGTGTGCAGCATCGCGTCATCAAGACCGGCCTGCTGGAGTGCCTTGTAGGGATCTGACTTGGGGAGGCAATTCAAGTCCCCCATCACGATCACGGGACGCTTGTCCGTATTCGCCGCCTTGACATGACGACCGATCAGGGCCGCACTTTCACGTCGCGCAACCACACCCCGGTGATCAAAATGGGTATTGACGACCAGCAGCCGTTTGCCTGTCTGCTTTTCGGTCAACCAGGCGAGTGTGGCAATCCGCGGCAGGGAAGAGTCCCAGCTTTTGCTGCCCACCTTTGCGGGCGATTCGGAAAGCCAGATGGTCTGCTGCCGGCCAAGTTCAAACTGGTCACGCCGAAACAGGATTGGGGCATATTCCCCGGCCTGCTTACCATCATTGCGTCCCACGCCAACAACCGCGTAGGCAGGCAGGCTGCGTTTGAGTTCGACGAGTTGGTGATGCAAGACTTCCTGCAGGCCGGCAATACTGAGACTGTGATCGGCGAACATACCTGCCACATGTGACGACCGAAACCGCCAGTTATCCAGCCCATCGCCAGGGTTGTCATAGCGAATATTAAAGGTCATCAGATTGACAGCTTCGTCGGCCGCTGTCGGCCCACAGTTCATTAGCAACAAGCCAAGCAAGAGTAGTAGTCGACGTATCATGGAGCGAGTTCCTGAAGACCTAGTTCCCCTTGGGTGATCCGTACCTGGGCTTTCATTCACTATAATCAAGTCGGCCTGTCATGGAGCACGCTATTACAAGCCATCTGTCCAGTAGTTTCTGGACAAAGCAAAGTAGCTCTTCTGGCTACTATGGCAATACTGACTGAAAGACTGGTGCCGCAACAGGCATTGGACCGAGCAGGAAAACCTGATGCGGACGCTCACGCACACCGAAGACCTACCCCTTCTCTCAGCGGTACCGGGGTACCTGGCTGGGTCGACGGAAACGGTCGCAATCTCACGCCGCTACTCCTGCTCATTTTGCGGCGTGGGAGATTCTGCCATCCCGGTGATCGAGCACGCTGTCGCTGCGCCTGCAGCGCCCAATGGCGACGGCACACTTGCCGTGGAAACGCCTACCGGAATTCGTCGATTCTCTGCCAGTCTGGCAAACGGTAATGAGTTGACGATCCACGACGATGGCCTCCATAGCACACCGATCCTGAGCGGTACGTTAACGATCAACGACCAGGACTACAGCATTATCGCCCAACCGCTTCCTGGAAATGAACCACCACATCAGTTTCGCGTTCAGCAACCCAAGTCGATTCGCCAGAAGACAAAACTCAATCAGAAGAGTCCCACTCCTGGCTGCCTGAAACTGCGGACATCGATGGGACTCCAAGCTCCCACGTTCCCATATCACGTGGAGCCAAGTGTGCGAGGCGACAATGGTGAGAGGGTCGCGATCCGCTACGAGCAGGCCATTGAGCGACTGGCGACGTTGTTGCTCGACCATCGTCCTCCCCACGGCCGATCGCTGGTCTACGGCTGTGGCCAGATCGATTACTTCACAATCTTCGCTTTCCAGGAAGTATTCCGCTTGCTTGGCATTCGCAATCTGGCGGGCAATGCCGAGCACTGCCTCAACGCGGGTGCTGTCCACAACGAGATCCTGACAGGGCAGGAAGGACCATTTCTGACTCTTGAACAGTCTTTCCAGGGTGACAACCGCCTGTTCCTGCTAAATGGATGGAATGGTCTGATCACACATCCCCCGGCATTTGGCCAGCTACTTAAGACCCCCAATTTTGATGGCTACATGGTCGAAGTCGCCGAGACCGAATCCGCCCGTACGTTCGTCAAGAAGTTCGGTGAAGATCGGCTATTACTCATCCGTTCGGGTTCCGATCCCCAACTGGCACTTTCCGTGGCACACGAAATCCTCAAGCAACATCCCGCTGCCGTCAACTCTCGCTTTCTGACCAGGTTTGCTGACAGCCAATCCTGGCAGGAGTTTGCCGAACTGGCCAGCCAGGATCGTTTTGCTGCCGAGGCCACGGCCCCACGTATTGCTCCGGTTCCGGCCCTGGAGCCCCGGCTGGTGGCTGGGATCCAGCGACTGGCAGCACAACTGGCCAAACCCGAAACCGTTCCAATCAACATTCCTTCGGTCGGGTTGTCACAAACCAAGGGAGCGGTAGCACACTGCCTGTGGGGCAGTGTGCTGGCGATGCTGGGAAAATATGGACTCAAAACTAATGGCACTCCGGCCGGGGGAACATTACGGATCCCCGGACAGGTTAATGCCCAGACAGAAGTCCAGGGACTCTCCCGGGGTTTTTTCATGGGTCGCATCCGCATGACGGATGAGGGAATTTCCGATGTCACGGGGCGGATGGGTTTACCAGCGGATGCCTACCGGATGGCCGTCGAAGACGATCCCCGGGCTGCACTCGATTACGGCGACCCGACAGAGGAACCGGAGTTGTTCATTTGTTTTGGCACTCAGTTCGAAAGCAACATGCCTGGCCGAGAGCGTTGGATCAAGAAACTGAAATCGCCAAAGACAACTTTGGTGGTGATAGACCCCATCCCGGATCCGTTCACAATTGAGCATGCTGACCTGATCCTGCCATCCCCACCGCATTCGGCGGCAGCCAAGCTCTACCAGAACGGGGAATGGCGGCTGACACTTTCCGTACCA
>CAUZOB010000210.1:0-8410 GCA_963581185.1 Planctomycetota bacterium
TCTCCATTGACGACCCCGACAACCTCAACTCCTCCGCGACGGAGTTGTTCATCCATCGCCCCGGTATAGGCCTTGTCGTTCGGCCGACCAATAACCATTACCTGGACAGCGGGCCGCTCGGTGACCAGGTAATGAGCCACGTCGGCAGCAGCCTGCTCGTCCGCCGGATGATAATCCGCCATGGTGGCAAAACTGTAGTACAGGCAGAGCAGGAACAGTACGAACAGCATCCCGTACTGTGAAACAAACCGTGAATTGAGCAGCTTCTGCATGATCTTAAGCCGCCCCCCCAATAGCCAACCGCATGATCTGTTGCTGGGTCGCCGCCGCGACATCCTCGATCTCGCCACTGACTCTTCCATCGTGCATGACCACAATTCTGTCACTCATGCCGAGAATCTCAGGCAACTCGGAGCTGATCATCAGGATGCTCTTGCCCTCGGCTGCCAACTTGTTAATCAGCAGGTAGATCTCGTATTTGGCACCCACGTCTATACCCCGGGTCGGTTCATCAAAGATGATGATCTCTGCATTCCGCTCGAGCCACTTGGCCAGCACAACCTTCTGCTGGTTGCCGCCTGAGAGCGTGGCTGCCAGCTGTTCGCTTCCGGTGACCTTGATCTGAAGGCTCTGAACATAACCGAGGAATGAGGAGCGTTCCTTGTTCTGCTGTAACAGGCCGACCCGCGTAAAACGCTCCAGGTTTGGTAAACCAAAGTTCTCCCGTACGGACTGGCCCAGTACCAGTCCCTGGTTCTTTCGGTCTTCGGTCAGCAAACAGATCCCGCTGGCAATCGCCTGGCGGGGATGTTGTGGATTGATTGAGTTGCCATCCAGCTGGATTGTCCCTGAATCCTTCCGGTCTGCGCCAAAAATCAGCCGGGCTGTTTCTGTTCGGCCGGCGCCGACCAGGCCGGTCAGGCCGAGCACCTCGCCGCGCCGAACGGAAAAACTGACATCCCGAACGGCTGTTCCACGGGCCAGGTTTTTCACAATCAGCCGGTCTTCACCGATCTCAACAGACCTGGTTGGAAACTCCTTGCTCAATGTGCGGCCCACCATCATCTCGATCATGCTGTCCCGCGTCAGCTGATCGATCGGCTCTGTACCGACATGCTCGCCATCCCGCAGGACCATCACTCGATCTGCCAGTTCAAAGATCTCATCGAGCCGGTGACTGATGTAGATGATGCCGATACCCTGCGACCTCAGCTCATGCACGATCGCAAACAGCTTGTTTACTTCCTTCAGTGTCAGCGTCGCACTCGGTTCATCCATCACCAGGATGCGGGCATCCAGCAACAGAGCCTTGGCGATCTCCACCACCTGCTGCTGAGCAACTGACAGGTTCCGGCAGAGGGCATCGGGATCTATCTGCACACCGATCCTGTTAAAGACCTGCTCGGCCTGCTGACGTTCTTCGGCCGCGCGGATAAAACCCAGCCGGTGAGAGCCCGGTCGCAGGAACAGGTTCTCTCGCACGGTCATGGCCGGTACCAGGTTGAACTCCTGGTAGATGATGCCGATCCCTGCCTGCTGGGCATCGTGCGGGTTCCTGATCACCAGTGGTTGACCGTCAATCGTGATCTTCCCGGCGTCTGGCTGGTGTGCTCCGCCCAGTGTCTTGATCAGCGTGCTCTTACCAGCACCATTTTCGCCGAGCAAGGCCAGGACCTCGCCGCGTTTGAGGTCCAGGTCGATTGTGCGCAGGGCATGCACACCGGGAAAGGACTTGTCGATGCCCCGCATCCGCAGGAGGGGCGGAGGAGAGCCAGCTGCTGTGGCGCCTTGGACCATGGACTATTCGTTTGCTGCTGGTTCGCTCAGCTCTGGGTCCTTGTCGGCATCTGCCTTGCGGTAGAGGACGGTCGGAATCAGCGTGATCTGCTCAAACTCCTCGCCATTCAGGTAGGCGACGATGCGCTGTACGGTCAGCTGGCCCATCTGGTCAGGAAACTGAATCGGGTCGGCGTAGATCTTGCCATCACGGATCGCCCGCTTGCCGTCAATCTGTCCATCAAAAGCAATGATCGTTACATCGCCCGCTTTGCCTGCCTGTTCCAGTGCACGGTGTGCGCCAAGTGCCGATGGGTCATTGATGGCAAAGATGGCTGACAGGTCCGAGTCAGTCTGAATCGCTGCTGCCGTCGCATCACGACCAATGTCGAGAGAACCACCTCCATCGAGTGTGCTGACAACGTCGATCTTCCCGCTTTCGCGGCCCTCGTTATGTGCGTTGATAACTTCCATGAAACCGTCGACCCTCAGCACGCAGGAGTGGGCCTGCTCGTAGTGCAAGACCAGGACCTTGCCGCCCGACTCACCCAGGACTTCGATCATGGCGTCGCCAGCCAGGCGGCCCCCCTGGAAATTGTCCGTCCCCACATGGGCCGTGACCTTTCCCTCCGGAGCGACACTCTGTAGATCGCAGGTGAACACCGGGATGCCGGCGTCATTCGCTTTCTTTATCGCCGGCCCCACGGAGAGTCGGTCGACGGGGTTGATCACAATCGCCGTGAAACCGCGAGCCACATAAGATTCAATCTGTTCGGATTGCGTCTTGAAATCGCCATCGGCATCGTCCACCACGACATCAAATCCATGTTTGACCGCCTCGCTGCGGAGATTATCGGCAATCACGGAAAAGAAAGGGTTCGCCAGCGACATCGCCGAGTACCCGATCACTCGCTGGCCTTCGGTTTGGTCGCTATTTGTGGAGCCGGGACCCGCATCTGTCCCCGTACCAGCATCTCCTGCTTTGGCTCCCGCGCCGGCGGCATCGGAAATATCCACAGCTGATTCACTACTGCAGCCCGGGACGAGAAGCAGGGTTCCCAATAGTATCAAGGAAGTCAAAACGGCTCGCATTGTCTCTCTCCAGGTTGGTCGGTTCACCGCCTCCAGCAAGCAGCATCGTCGCATTATCGGGTGGCGATCGAGATTCATGATGGGTCATCGTGGCAGGGAAAGCAAGGCGGAGACAATCGCACCGTCGTCTGCTGGAATCCGATATACTGAGGTCACAATACACCCAGAAGCTCCTTTGCCTGCCGAGGTTGTCTGCCATGCGACTGCTCTCCTGTACCTTGCTGATTCTGCTTATCGCTTCCCCCAGCCTGGCCGACAACTGGCCCAACTGGCGTGGTCCGAACGGAAACAGCGTCGGGCCGGCAGGTGATTTTCCCGCCAACTGGAGTCCGACGGAGAATGTGGTCTGGAAGCTGAAGTTGCCCGGCAAAGGCAGCTCAACTCCGGCCGTCTGGGAAGACAACATCTTTGTGACTTACAACGTTGGCAGCGATGCAAATCTTGTCGCCTGCCTCGATCGCCGCGGAAAAGAACGCTGGAAAGTTGAACTCGGTTCGGCCATCCTGGGCAAATACGGTGTCGCCAGCGGAGCCAATCCCTCGCCAGTCACGGATGGCACGAATGTCTTTGTGTTCTTCAAGAGCGGTGATCTGGCCTGCCTGGACTTTGATGGCAACATCGTTTGGCGAGCCAATGTGCAAAAGCTGTTCGGTGCAGATACCAAGGACACCATCTGGTGGGACATGGGAACATCCCCCGTGCTGGCCACCGATTCGCTGGTGATTGCCTACCAGCGATCAGCAGCCCAGAAAGAAGGGGATGAAAAGCCACCAACCTATTCCGACAATTCATTTGTCGTCTCCTTTGACCGCAAGAGTGGCGAGGTCAACTGGAAGCAGGACCGTAATCTCAATGCCCCGCGGGAGTCTGCACAAAGTTACACCACGCCGATTGTCGTCGGAGAGGGTGGCGACCAGACGATCCTCGTGCTGGGCGCGGACTATGTGACCGGCCACGACGCAGCCAGCGGCAAGGAACTCTGGAAGTTCGGCACACTTAACCCAAACCATGAGCAGTACTGGCGCAGTATCGCTTCGGCGGCCATCGCCGATGGCTACCTGTTCGCTCCCTATGCTCGTGGCGGTTCGCTGACTGCCATCAAGCTGGGTGGCCGGGGTGATGTCACCGAGTCCCATGCGCACTGGATGGTGCCAGGCATCAGCTCCGACTGCGCCACACCGATCGCCGCCAATGGCAAGGTCTACAGTGGCACCGACCGCGGCAAGCTGACCTGTGTTGATATTGCAACCGGCGAGATCAGCTGGCAGCTGGAGCTTGAGAAGAGTGGCCGACGATACAAGTCGTCGCCGATCCTGGCCGGTGGAAAGCTCTACTGGGCACGTGAGGATGGCACGGTGTTCGTTATTGATGTGGGCGACAAGCCCGCGGTCGTTGGCACGAACGCGATGGGCGAGCAGATCGTGGCGACACCCGTGCTGGTGGATGGCCAGGTGCTGCTGCGGACACTCGACACTCTCTACCTGATCGGCAAGTGAGGCTAGCCTCCCGGCATACCACCTCGCACCGCGCCAGCTGCCGTGGCTCCATAATTGTCCACGAAAACCGGGTCCAGCGGTCGGCTATTGGGCACCGCCAACCAGACTCGCAGCAGGTGACGTCGCAGCTGCGGGTCTTGATGGTCCTCAAATTCAAAGCGGCGATGGAAATTGCACCAGTTGTTGACCAGCAGCATATCGCCTCGCTGCTGGCGAAACTCAACATGCAGCTGCGGCCGCTCTGCTACTTCTTCGAGGTAATCCAGGGCCTCGATCTGTTGGTCGCTGAGATCGGGCGTCTGCTCGGATCGATGCGCCCGGTCAATCAAAACGCGCAGGAAACAACCTGCGAAATGGCCCTGGCAGAATGAGAACACCGGCTGACGACAATAGGCCAAAGCATTGGACGTGTCGACCGAGTGCCGCTGGTACAGGTAGGGCTGCAGCAACTGCTCCAACACATCTGGCCGCTCCTGCAGGATCTCGTTGTAGAGCGTGGCAGAACTGACCAGCTGATTTTCACCACCACTTTGTGCCTGCTGCAGGCAGAGAAATGCAATCACGTCGCAGCGATCCGTATGAAAACTGAGCCTGTTGTTCGTATTTGGCCCTCTCACCTGGGGCTGACCTGGCCGAAAATTCTCGTCGCGGACATGAAATAGCCGGTCGCCGCCAGCTGTCTGTGAGACTGCCGTGCCGAGCTGGGAGGTGATGGCCCAAAATGCACAGGCCGCCTGCTCGTGATCAAATCGTTCTACTGGTATTCCCTTGACCAGTGTCGCTCCGCTGCCCTCCTCGAGGTTCGCCTGGATCGAGGCCAACCGCTCCGCCAGCAGTGGCATGCAAAAGTCCTCTGCGGTCGCCTCCTGCCAGCGGGATCTGCTGGCGGTCCAGTTCTTCACCGCGGCTTCCAGTTCATCTGCCTCAGCCATACTGAGTGACTGCTGCCAGTCGGAGCGAGCTAGTAATTCGTCGCCCTTCCAGGCAGCCGGAATGTTAAGTGGCCCAGGATGCTCGAACTCAGCCACGATCTACTCCTTACGGGACTGGAAATCACACTTGCACAATACCACAATAAGATCACTCGCTGGATCAACCGAAAACCCTGCCTTGCGAGTCCTTGAAAGGAAATCCCTGATGCTGAAAATCTTCTGTCTGATGCTGGCCACCATTCCCCTGCTCGCTTATCTCGCTAGTAGCGAATCGCTGGCTGATGATCCCTGGGTCGTCTACGAGGGAGCCAAGGGTCCAGGCGAGGGTAAGCATATCGTCTTTGTTAGTGGCGATGACGAGTACCGTGGCGAGGAAGGCCTGCCGATGCTGGCCAAGATCATGGCTGTGCATCATGGCTTCAAGTGCACCGTGCTATTCGCTATCAACCCGGATACTGGTGAAATCCAGCCCAGCCACCAGACCAACATCCCCGGGCTCGAGGCGCTCGAATCAGCTGACCTGATGGTGGCATTGCTCCGCTTCCGCGACCTGCCGGCCACGCAGATGCAACACATCATCGATTACACCAATTCTGGAAAACCCATCATTGGTATGCGCACGTCGACTCATGCCTTCAACGTCAAGGCTGCCGACAGCCCCTTCCGCCGCTACAGCTTCAACTTCGGCGGCGACTACAAGGGTGGCTGGGGACGGCAGGTGCTGGGTGAGACCTGGATCAACCACCATGGCGCTCACGGCCGCGAAAGCACCCGCGGCATTATCGCCGAGGACCGTGCAGATCACCCCATCATCCGTGGTTGTACGCCGGGGAGCATCTGGGGTGACACCGACGTGTATGGTATCCGTACGCTGTCAGGAGACTCCAAGCCATTAGTGCTGGGCCAGGTACTGGCCGGTATGACTCCCGACGCCAAACCGGTGGAGGGTGAACGAGCCAAAAAGAATATGCCGATGATGCCGGTGGCCTGGACAAAAACCTACAAGGGTGAGTCCGGCAAGGTATCACGTGTGTTTAATACCACCATGGGAGCAGCAACCGACCTGGTGGCCGAGGGGACTCGGCGAATGATGGTGAATTCCATGTTCTGGGCCCTCGAAATGGAGAGTGTCATCACCGGCAAAAACAATGTCGACATTGTCGGCGAGTATAAGCCGACACGTTTCGGCTTCGGTGGGTTCACAAAGGGCCTCAAACCATCGGACCACAAGTTGCCCTAAGGTTTTGCCCTGGCTAGCTGTTTTGGAGGGCTGTCCGGGAATTACCATGCCGCACAACAGTTTTCCACTCGCTCTCCGTGTCTCAGTGGCAACAGAGAAGTGAGCTACCAGACACGCCTGCCACGAAAAGGACTGATCCCCATGTTGAAATCCTCCTGCCTGATGCTAGCCGCCGCCGTGTTGCTTGCCTGCCTCACTGGTACCACCAGCATGGCAGATGAACCCGGGGTTGTTTACGAGGGCAAGAAAGGTCCGGGCAAGGGCAAGCACATTGTCTTCATCGCATCGGACCACGAGTATCGCGGTGAAGAGACCTGTCCGGCCATCGCCCGCATCCTGGCTTATCGATACGGCTTCAAGTGCACGGTTTTGTTCGGAGTGGACAAGGACGGTTACATCCAGCCAGGATCTTCCAACATTCCCGGCATGGAAGCTCTGGATAAAGCCGACATGATGTTCCTGTTCCTACGATTTGTGGCTCCCAACGATGCCACGATGAAACCCTTTATTGACTACCTGGGTCGCGGGGGGCCGGTCGCCGGGCTACGAACAACCACCCATGCGTTCAACGGGCTCAAGGGTGTCAACAGCAAGTACAACTTCAACTCCCAGGACAAGAGCTACCGGTATGGGTTTGGTCGACAGATCCTTGGTGAAACCTGGCGACCGCCGAATGCTGGCCACTATGGGAGAAACCACCAGTTCAGTACGCGGATGAATACCGTGCCGTCCCAGGTCGATCACCCTGTCTTGCGGGGCGTCAAGAAGATGCACGCCATGGCCGGTGCTTACAGCGCGGAACCGTTGCCGAATTCCGTCGTGCTGGCAACCAACCAGGTCCTGAAAACGATGAAGGCGGACGCTGAACCGCTGGAGAACAAACCTCCCAAGCCAGCTATCTGGGTGCGGACCTACAAGTCCCTTTCAGGAAAAGAAGGTCGTGTATTCACCACCACCCAGGGAGCCTCGGAAGACATTATCAGCGAGGGTGTTCGCCGCTGCATTATCAACGGCGTCTTCTGGTGCATGAACCTGGAAGATGACATCGCTGCGGATATGGATGTGGCGTTTGTTGGCCCCTACCACCCGACAACATTCAGCTTTGGTGGATATCGAAAGCAAGTTAAACCGGCAGATATCGCCGGCTGGGATACACCGATCTGGAATCCTGAGGCTTCGACTGCCAAGCCCAAGTAGGGTCCGGACCTAGTCCAGATCCAATCCATAAATCGGCTTGTGGTCGGCGATCACCTGCATCAGCTCTCGCGGTACGTCGACTCGCAACCTCAACTCCGACACATCCAGCAGGGTGTGAGCGATGGTGGAGATCAAGTTTGGCGTGGTGACCGGCTGCGTCTGAGGTGTACCGCCGTCACGGGCCGACTGGCCGATAACATGGCCGCGAGGGATCCCGGCGCCGTACAGCAGCAGAGGTGTGATTTCTCCCCAGTGATCGCGACCGCCACGGTCATTGATCTTCGGCGTGCGGCCCATCTCACCGGTACAGACGACGAGGATGTCATCCTGCAGGCCGCGAGCTTCAATATCCTCAATCAGTGCTGAGACTCCGTGATCGAACGGGCTGCCAACATAGTCCATGCCCCGGACCATCCCCAGGTTGTTGACGTCGGCATGCATGTCCCAGACAAAGCTGGTTGTTACAGTCACAAAGTGGCAACCGTTTTCACACAATCGCCTGGCCAACATCAACAGCTTGCCCAGTGACTGGCTATTCGCCTTGTAGTGTTTGCGGTTGTTCTTGTCTTTCCATTCATCAAAGCGGGTCAGCGGGGCAGTATCATAACGAGCCACCGTTGCTGGATCCTCACTGGAAAGATCGAACGCCTTGGAAACTCCACCCAGCACAACATCGA
>CAUZOB010000211.1:0-8400 GCA_963581185.1 Planctomycetota bacterium
TCGCTTTACCAATCTGTCCGCAGACAAAGGATTGAACCAGGTGTCGCTTAGCGGTGGCGTCATAGCCGACGACTTCGACGGTGACGGGTTTCTCGATATCGTCGCTTCGTCCTGGAATTCATCCACACCCCTGCAGTATTTTCGCAACAAAGGGGATGGGAGTTTCGACAATCAGTCCAGTGAATCCGGCTTCGACGGGCTGTATGGCGGCCTGAACATTCTTCAAGCTGACTACGACAATGACGGCGACGTGGATATTTTGGTTCTGCGTGGGGCCTGGCAAGCTCAAGCGGCAACTTACATACCCAACTCGCTGTTAGAGAACGACGGAACGGGACGGTTTGTAGACGTAACATTCGATTCCAATCTGGGCGATGCTCACTTTCCCACACAGACGGCGGCCTGGGCCGACTACGACCTGGATGGCGACCTGGATTTGTACATAGGCAGCGAAGGGTATCCCAGCCAGTTGTTCAGGAACAACGGCGACAAGACATTCACAGATGTGGCGAAATTGGCAGGCGTAGAAAACCTGCTAACGAGTAAGGCAGTCATGTGGGGCGACTATGACGGCGACCGGTATCCCGATATTTACGTCTCGAATTATGGCAGCCAGACTTCATCTGACAGTAGTTCCGCAACGACGGAAAATGTTTTTAGCGCGGCAACGGGCAACCCGAATCGCCTGTACCACAACAACGGAGATGGCACATTCACCGACGTCGCAAGTCAACTTGGCGTCACGGAGCCATCCCTTGGCTTCACCGGCTGGTTCTGGGATTTCAATAATGACGGCGCACTCGACATACTGGTGTCAAGTTACGACGGAGATCTAAAAGACATCGTTGATGACATCCAAGGCAGGCCTCACCGGGCAGAACTGCTGTGCCTTTACCAAGGAGACGGAAAAGGCGGTTTTGTTGACATCGCGGCACAACAGGGGCTGACTCGAGTCAGCTTAACGATGGGTGCCAACTTCGGGGATCTTGATAATGATGGTTTTTTGGATTTCTACCTGGGAACAGGGGCAACCGGCTATCACGTACTGGTTCCCAATATCATGTTTCGGAACCGTGGCGGTAAGGGATTTTCGGACGTGACGAATGCCGGCGGTTTTGGCCACTTACAAAAGGGCCATGGGATATCCTTCGCTGACATCGACAATGATGGCGACCAGGATATCTTTGCAGAACTGGGGGGCGCCTATCCTGGAGACACCGCGGCTAACGCCCTGTTCGTGAACCCAGGATTCGGCAATCACTGGATCACGCTTGACCTCGCTGGCACAACATCGAATCGATCCGCTATCGGCACTCGCATTCGCATCGTCGTAAGCGAGGGTGGAGTGGAACGTTCCATCTATCGTTGGATCGGTTCCGGAGGCAGTTTTGGAGCCAACCCACTTCGAGCTGAAATCGGACTTGGTAAATCGGATTCCATCATTCGCGTTGAAATCTATTGGCCGGCGACCGACATCACGCAGACCTTTCACGACATGGCGATGGATCAACGGGTCAGGATCGTCGAAGGCTCGGACGAGATTCACGTAGAGTAGTGCTTCGGCCGCGCACTAGTTCTGGTACGGCGATTCGCCTGCAATGGTGGCAAGCACTGAGTGGTCGCAGCTTTGTGGTTTTTCATTGGTGATCCTCCCAGCCAAACGCTGAACGATGCTGCTGCAATGGGATGCCAGCGATGGGGACAGCCCTGGCCGGTACCCGAAGTCTGCCCACTCTGGCGGGTTGGTCAAACCGGCACAACGGCGGGGATCGGCCTATTTGATAAAACCGCCCTCGACCGAGGCTGCCGGACGATGGCTGGCCGGTGCCGGCGACAACATCTGCACAAGCTTGGCAAGGATCGCAAAAGCACAAAAGTGATTGCCCATCGGGTTGTAATGCCCGACGTAATATCTCTTCAGATAATCATCCGTCGACAGGTCAAAATCATTCCGGTCCATAGCGTGCGCCTTGAGCAGGTCCACAAACACCAGGCCTCGCTGTTTCAAATGGTCGACCATTGGCTGATCAAACCGCCGTCCCTGGTCAACGAACTGTTTCACCACATAACCACCATAGGAAAGCACGAACAGCACCTTCTTTCCCTTCGCCTTGGCATAGTCATTCACCAGGTCAATCACCTTGTTGGTGGAAAACAGTCCCTTGTGGTTAAGTATCTCGTCATCGTAATCCGTGGGCGGGACTGGCCGGCCGGCCTTGGCGTCCCGGATTCTGTTTAACCGGTTTTCCAGGTAGGCGTCATGCTTAAATACCCCGGTGACCCAAGCGAGGTCAGTCAGTTTGTAGACATCCGCTTTCCGCGAGCAGACATTTCCGTGATAAACGACCGACCTGTTTTCCGGATCGACTTGCATGTATGGCACGGTCGGGTTGATGGAGATTTCGTTGACCCCGAATTTGAAACGCTGCCAGCCGAGAATATTGCGGTAATGGTCGTCATCAAAAATATTGAAGATGATCGTGTCGGCGGGGGCCCGGTCTTCCTCGCGCAGCATCCGCAGGTAAGCCTGGTAAACCGAGTAGCCACCGGTGCCATAATTGCGCACCGGTTCACAGAGGTGTCGTGCCAGGACCTCTTGCCATGTCTCACCATCGCTGACCTGTTCGCAACTCGTGAAGCTATCTCCGTACGTGTTGATGCGACATGCCTGCTGGGCATACGCAAGCATCTGCCGAGCACCGAGCCGGCCATAACGGTAACGGCAGATAGTCCCGCCGACACCTTCCTTGAAGTCGCGGTTTACATGGACGTATCCCAGGCCAGCATCGTAACGCGCGAAAGGATATCTTTTCCCCCGCAGCCAGTCCCGCACATTGTCATCCGCGAGGAGAACGGTACGGAGGTATTCCGCACGCAATTCTTCCGGATCCTGTGCTTTCAACAACGACGAAAACATCGTAGCGCCCAGCAGGGTACTACCAGCTCTACAGAGATCTCTCCGGCGAATGTTCATTGTTCGCCCCCGGAAAAATAAGGCTTCTGTATTTATGGCACCTTAATCCCGCCTTGCCATCACACCAAAACGGACATTCCCAAAGCCGTTCTTCTCAGCTCAAATGGGGATGACAGGATTTGAACCTGCAATCCGTAAGGAACTGGATCCTAAATCCAGCCAACGGGCTCCTGCACCCTGATTAGCCGCTATATACCAACCAACATCGATCAGAAAACGCTACAGACCACCTGCAGCTGTGCCCAAAGTGTGCCCACAATCAGAGCCGGTTGTCATACCGGCAGGGGGGCTACTCTTGTTCGCCCGCTTCGAGCTCTTTGATGAACTGCTTGAAGTCGTCGCGATCCCGAAGGGGGTCCAGGTCGGCGTACTTCGATGCGTATCTATTTCTTCCTCTTCTTTTCCCTTTTCAATTGTCGTTTTTGCTTGGGGCTAAGTAGGGACTTTTTCTGTTGTTCCCTTTTGCCTTTATCTTTACTTCCTCTGTCACCCATATCTGCTCCTCCCTATTTGAAAACGAATGTTCCTCTCAGCCTCATCAGACCGGCATGACGTCCTCGGCACATGGCCCTTTCGGTCCATGTCCTTCGTTGTATGCAACTCGTTGGCCTTCCTGGAGTTCCTCGTAGCTCACGCCATCCAAGCTTGATGAGTGGAAAAATAGTCCCTCTCGCTCCCGCTGTCCATGGCCTGCCCTCCGTGATGACACCACCCTTTAATTTACAGTTTCTTTAGATTCCATCAATGGTTTATTGAGCGTAGCGAAACAAGTATTGATGGCTGCATCACTTCTATGGCCGGCGATCGGTAACCCAGAGAACTGTGCGGACGAACCGTGTTGCACTTACGACGCCAATGTACGGTCAGCACCTTGGCCTCCAGAAGCGTGTCGATAATCTCTCGATCGGCAGTTTGTCACGTAGTTTGTCGTTGAACCATTCGATGTAGCCGTTCTGGCAGGGGCTGCCCGGTGCAATAACTAAGGTGCGGACGCCTACGCGCGACAGCGATTCGCGCTCCGCATTTGCCGTGAACTCCGGATCATTATTGCTGCGAAGGGGGCAGCTCTGGCCTGTGCCCACAATCACGGGCCGTTGTCAAACGGGCAGGGGGGGCTACTCTTGTTCGTCTGCTTCGAGCTCTTTGACGAACTGCTTAAAGTCATCCCGCTCGCGAAGGGGGTCGAGTTCCCGATCCGTATCTTTTGCGTGAGCGATTTTCTCGGCCTCCTGGAACCATCCGGCAGTACGTGCCTCGGCCAGTAATTCTATCGCTCGCATTGCATGTTTTTCCGCGAGCTGCATGCGTTCTGTCTCTGCCAGGTCTTCATCCATTGCCACGGCGCCCGAGGCCAGCGACACCACGCACGCGGCGTTATAAAGGTACACCGCTTGATGTTCATCCGGCACCCTTAGGCGTCGAAGACTTGCTGCCAGGTCAAGAAGTAAAGCATGGTCACCCTCTTCGGACGCAAGCTTAATGAGAGCCCTATAGGAGAAAGGGACTTCAACGGCGTAATCTGGCGTTTCGGGATGATTCTCAATGAAACGTTCCTGAAGGGAAATTAACTCCAGGAGATTCTCTTTCGCCTGCTCCTTTCTTCCGGCCTTTGCGAAGGCCAGCCCGAGGAGGCGGTAGCCTCGCAGAATGTACTGCGGGTATTCGGGGTTATCTGGTGTTTCGGCAGCGCTTGCCTGGAAGAATTCAATAAGGTCACGAGATGCCGCCGCCGTTTTCTTTAATTCCGCATCCTCTGAAATTCCATCTACCGAGTTAAAGTGATTAAATTGCCAGGCGGCGACCGCAACAATTGTGTGACCAGTCAGGTGTCGATAACCGAGTCCTGAAGACATCTGGTAAAGCTGAGTGCGAATCTCGGCTGCCACGGTCATGGCCGCAATCGCCTCGTCCGGGTTTTCCAGTTCCCGGTGTGAATACGCAAGTTTGGCACTGTGCTCCGCGTAAATATCCAAGTATTTAACCTTCGCTGGATTGTCCATCGACAAGTTTCTCATGATCTCTACTGACTGCTGGATCGAAACCAACGCACCGTTTGAATTGCCCTGTTCCCGGTAGATGTTCCACAGGCTGCCGAGCATTTCAGCTGTTTTTTCCCTTGCCTCTTGATCCACCGGAAAGTCACGGGTGATTTTTTCAAATACGTCTATGGCGTCGAGGTGATTTTTAATCGCTTCGGCCACCTGGTCCATGTCCAAAAGGAGATAGCCCACCCCAGCCAGGTTTTGGGCGAGGACAAATTGTGACAGGTAACCGTCGGGATCCTCGCTGACAAGATCATCAGCGATTTTCCGCGTCGCCTCGTAAATGGCCATCGATTCCTCGGACTTGCCGATACGACGATAGTCGACGGCAAGATTGTTTCTCGCCAGGCAGAGACGTTCCACGAACGTATTGTTACTTTTATCCTCGGCGACCAGGGATGCATAAAGGTCAATGGCCTTTAATTGATATGGCGACACATCTTCTTTTTGGCCTCCCGTCAACTCGAGTAATCCCATCCCAAAATAGATATCTGCGAGTACATGCCGGGTCTTCTGGTCAGCGTCCTTTTCCAGAATGGATGTGAAAATCTTCTCGGCTTCTTTCCAGGATTCCCATGCGGCCGGGTAGTCGCCGATTTGTTGTTGTAATGCAGCGTGCTGAAGATACAGGGCTCCCCGATCGACAAGTAACTCAACCTTGTCAGGATCCTGGACTGCAATCTGCGTGGAATCTGTGGCGGCACTCAGCGGCCGGCCATCCCAGATGATGATCGTCCCATCTCTACCCAGTGACGCCAGGCGGGTTTCATCCGGACTGAAAACAGCCCCATTTACAATGTGCTCGTGCCCCCAAAGGGTCGATAATTCTCTGCCCGTCTTCGCATCCCAGATTCTGACCGTCCGATCGTGTCCTGCCGTCACAAGACGTTGTCCGTTCGGACTGTATGCGACGGAATGAACCGGCATTCCACCACATCGGATCGTGAGGATGCCTTCAACGTGTTTGCGACGAATTTTTGCGACGCCGTGAGATAACGATTGAATGGTGGCGTAGGCAAGGTCGCCCTGATGTGTCGCAATGGAAAAAATGGGCGAAAAGTCTTCCGGGATATCATCACCCACTGTGGCTGGCCACCTGGTTGTCTCTCGTCCAGTTTCAACTTCCCAGGTCGTGATTAGCCCGAGTCCACGTTGAGCACCAGCGGCGTGTAGATGCCTCCCATCCGTACTAAATATTACCCGTGGAAAAAAGGACTTTCCGGCCCATAAAGAATGCACCTCGTGGCCTGTGGATAGGTCCCACAACCTCACCGTACCGTCCTCACCTGCTGAGGCGACATGCGTCCCGTCCGGTGAAAATGCCACGCTCCGGACGAAACCCTCATGTCCTTCCAGGCTTTTCAGTTCCTCTCCGGAATTCGAATCCCACAGCTTTACCGTGCCGTCATCGCTTCCCGAAACAATATGAGTCCCGTCAGGACTGAAGGCAACACTATTGACCTGGTCCTGGTGTCCGGTCAGCGCCCTTGATTTTGCCAGGGTCGTCACATCCCAGATATTGACGGTATTGTCCTCACCCGTAGCAACAAGCATCAAACCATCCGGGCTGAACTTGATGCATGTTCCATCTTCCCGATTACCGGGAATCCGCTGAACTCCGGGTGTTCGGGCAGGGTCCCAGACCTTCACTTCACCAGACATTGTTCCGGACAGGATTCTCTGGCCGTCAGGACTAACTGTGATTGTCCGCACGCCACTATTGTGTTTGAAGGAGGCTGTCTCCTTGCCATTTGCCACCTCCCATATTTTTATTGTCTGGTCGACCCCGCCTGAGACCAGCTGGCTACTGTCCGGATAGAAACAGACCGCATGGACTTCCCTTTCGTGTCCAGTAAAGGAATGGACTTGCTTGCCTGTCTTGGCGTCCCAGGTCTTGACGCTGTTGTCGGCACCACAGGATGCAAGCCACTTGCCGTTGCTGCTGTAATCCAGATCCGTCACTCTGCCCGCATGCCCCTCCGCACTGAAAGTCTCCTCGCCTGACTCATGATTCCAGAACTTGATGACACCATCTGCGTCGCCCGTGGCAACCCATTTTCCATCGTCGCTGTAAGCTACCCGGCGCACAGTCGCCTGGTGCCCTTCCAGCACAAGGAGTTCTTCAGCTCTCTTGATATCAAAGATTCGCACCCTGTCACCTGAAGCGCACGCCAGTCGCAGGCCGTCCGGTGACATGTCCATGTGAAAAACACCGTCCGAAAGTCCCTCGATTGTTTGAATAACCTCTTCGGACTGGAAATCGAGGACCTGGACCTTTCCGTTTGAATCGGCTATCGCAAACCGATCCATTCGGGGACTCAGGACAATACTTTTTGCCGGACCGGTCAGTCCTTTGATCTGAAATCGTCTTGCAAGAACACCTGTCTTCGCTTCCCAGACGCTGACAATCCCTCTCAGATCTGCCGTCGCGACCTTGCCATGTCCGGGAAAATGTTGGGCGGCGACAATGGGTTTGGCGTGGCCCTTGAGATTATGTAATTCAGCATGGACCAGTTGATTCCAATAATGCCATTCAAATCCCAGCAGTTCTTTCTCGCCCGCATGCCGAGCCAGCCGCACCTTGAGGTGGTCTAACCGTTTGTTTTCCCAGTCCTGGGCAAGCAATTGCATGTCTGCGATGTATGCATTTTGCCGAGCTTCCCTCTCACTCTCCCTGACTTCCACCTCGGCCGTTTCAGCTCGTTTCCTTGCCTGGTTGGCCTCGCGTTCCCGTTCCTCTGCCAGCGTTCGCTGTTCCTCTGTCAGCTTTCGTTGCTGTTCTTCCTCCAATCGTGCCTGGTTCGCCTCCCCCTCGCGTTTTTCGGCCAACAGGCGCTGTTTCTCTGCAACCAACTTCTGCTCTTCTTCCTTGGCCCGGGCCTGTTCCGCCTCGTGCTCGCGTGTCTTGGCAAGCTGTGTCTGTTGTCGGGCGACCTTTGTCTGTTGTGCGGCAATATCCCGCTCATCAACCAGCTGCGCGTTGTACCAGAGCCCGCCAGCCACCAGTGCCACCAGGGCCACCGCACTAATACCGACCATGCCCGCCACCGCCGGCCGACGCTTGGCCCATTTCAACCCTCGCGTGATCACCGAAACCGGACGCGCCTGAATCGGCTCGTCCGCACCGAAACGCCTCAGATCCTCCGCCAGTGCCTCGGCGCTTTCGTAGCGGCGGTGAACATCCTTCTCCAGGCATTTCAGACAGATAGTCTCCAGGTCCACCGGTAATCCACTATTGAGCTTCCGCGGGGCAACCGGTTCTTCACCAAGCACCTGCATGATCGTGTCCAGCTGCGTCTCGGCCTGAAACGGCGGCCGGCCAGTAAGCATGTGATAAAGGATCGCACCCAGTGCATAGACATCCGCACCGGGGCCCAGTGTAGC
>CAUZOB010000212.1:0-8385 GCA_963581185.1 Planctomycetota bacterium
AGCAGACAATCACCAACGGGCGCAAGGCCCGGGTGGTTCACGACATTCTCAGTTGACGCTCGGCCATGGTGCTCCGATGACAATCCTCCATCTGCTGATGGACCAGGGCCACGAAAACCCGGTGCTCCAGGCGATGACCAATTACTGCCAGGTCTTGATGAGTTCCAACGAGTTTCTCTACACGGACTGATAGCAGCCTGGATTTTCCTCGAC
Organism: Planctomycetota bacterium; assembly: GCA_963581185.1. GTDB lineage: Bacteria > Planctomycetota > Planctomycetia > Pirellulales > Pirellulaceae > SAT2750. Next base: position 214 of record CAUZOB010000212.1, read on the forward strand.
TCGATTTCGCTCAATAAAGCATCACCATGACGAACAGCCCGCAGATTAGAAATCGCCGGGAGTTCCTCAGCCACAACGCATTGGGAATCGGGTCAGTCGCACTGGCAACAATGCTTGGGCGGGACAAGCTGCTGGCCACGCCCGCCAATGTACCGCGAGGACAGCAGGTCTTTGACCTGGTGCCCAAGCAATCACATTTTGAGCCTCGTGCCACAGCCATGATCTCGCTGTTCATGCATGGTGGTCCAGCGCACATGGACCTGACGGATCCCAAGCCCGAACTGCAGAAGTTAGATGGCAAGACATATGAGGGAGACGTTGAGTACAGCTTTATCAAGCGAGCCAGCAAGCGATTGTTGGGAAGCCGCTGGAAATTCCGACCGCAGGGTAAATGCGGCACAGAAATATCCGAGCTCCTGCCGCACATCTCCGAGGTCGTGGATGACATCTGCCTGATCCGTTCGATGCACACCGGCTACAACGGACACGAGGTCTCCATCCGCTACATGCACGCCGGCATCCCTGGTGTCACCGGCCGCCCCACGATGGGCTCCTGGCTGCTGTATGGGCTCGGTTCCGAAACCGACAATCTGCCCTCCTACATGGTGCTCACGGATCCCGGCGGTCATCCCGTCGACAGTACCCATAACTGGTCCAATGGCTGGCTGCCAACCATGTTCCAGGGCACGGTGTTGCGTCCCAATGAGCCGCGGATTCTCAACCTGGATGCTCCACCCCATCTGCGAGGCGCCATTCAGCAACAGAACCTCGGTTTCCTCGGCAAGCTGAACAGGCGGCACCTGGAGCGTCATCCGGGGGAACGGGACCTGGAAGCGAGGATTACCTCTTACGAGTTGGCCGCGCAAATGCAGACAGCCGCCAAGGAGGCACTCGATATTTCCCAGGAGACCGCAGAAACTCATCAACTCTATGGCCTCGATGAATCCGCGACCCGGGAATATGGCACCCGCTGCCTGATCGCCCGCCGACTGGTGGAACGGGGCGTGCGATTTGTCCAGCTCTTCCTCAATGGTCAGCCCTGGGATAACCACGCGAATATCAAAAGTGCCCTGCCTGCCGCCTGCCAGCGGACCGACAAGCCCGCTGCAGCCCTGGTCAAAGACCTCAAGCGGCGCGGATTGCTGGAGACCACGATTGTCCACTGGGGGGGCGAGATTGGTCGGCTGCCAGTCACCGAGGGAGATCCGGATTCCGGGGGCCGCGACCATAACGGCCAGGGCTTCAGTACCTGGCTGGCTGGCGGTGGATTCAAACCTGGCATCGTCTATGGTGAGACCGACGACGTTGGTCATCGTGCGGCAGTCGACATAGTCAATGCCAACGATTTCCAGGCTACCTTGTTGAACCAGTTTGGACTGGATCACTCCCGCCTGGTCTACTTCCATAATGGACAGGAGCAGACAATCACCAACGGGCGCAAGGCCCGGGTGGTTCACGACATTCTCAGTTGACGCTCGGCCATGGTGCTAAAATGGCAATTCTGAATCTCGGGTCCAACCCGATCAAGACGTGTGGAAATCAGCTTTCACGGCGATCGCTGCTGAAAATTGGGACCACACTTCCGCTCGTCAGCCTGCTCGGCGCCCAGCCAGCAGCAGAAGCGGCGGCCGATGCCAGTGCCAAGTCCGTGCTATTCGTGAACTTGATCGGTGCCCCCAGTCATATCGACCTGTTTGATCCCAAGCCCAAAGCACCCGCGGAATACCGCGGTCCCTTCGCTGCCATCCAGACCCGCACACCAGGTGTTCACTTTTCCGAGTTGCTGCCCAAGTCTGCAGCCATCAGCGACAAGTACACTGTCGTCCGCACGAATGTGAACCATAGTGGCGACCACCTGATCGCCATGTCGACCATGATGAGTGGATACCTGCCGACCGACGGTGGGGAAACAGGAAACGGCGCTCCCGCCGGCTACCAGCCCAATTACGGTTCCATTGTCTCGCGCTCGATTCGGCGGCATGGCCTACCCAGCTTTGTTTCACTTGCCAAGGGGCCAATTGGTGACGGCCGCGGTCCCAGCCTGGCTGCCGGGGGCAATGTCTGGGGACGACATCACGACCCCTTCATGATCCACTGTGACCAGGCCGGAGCAATCACGCTGCCGGGACTGGATTTACTGGAAGGACTCAGCCCAGGGAGATTAAGTGATCGCAGGAAACTTCAGCAGGAACTGAACACTGCTTCCCGACGAGTCGATGGGCTGGCATCCTCCGAACTCTCGGCACTCTATGGACAGGCATACAACCTGCTCACCTCCGCCCGGTCGAACAAGGCCTTCAATATAGAGGATGAGTCAAAGGCAACTCGCCAGGCATACGGCCAATCCTCCTTTGGGCAGAGTTGCCTGCTCGGTCGACGACTGGTCGAAGCCGGTGTGCCCTACGTGCAGGTCAACTGGAGTCAGTATGCCGAGGTTCTCTATGGCTTCTCTGATTACGGCTGGGATACTCACGCCGATAATTTTGGGCTAATGGAAGATTGGCATGGCCCCTTGCTCGACCATGTCTTCTCTACCCTGATGAATGACCTCGATGACCGTGGGCTACTCGACACAACCCTTGTCATCATGATGGGAGAGTTTGGCCGCACGCCACGGATCAACAGTATCGGGTCGCGCGATCATTGGCACGATTGCTACTTCTCAATCTGGGCCGGAGCGGGTGTGCCACGTGGCCAGGTTGTCGGTATGAGTGACCGGCGAGCAGAGCATCCACTGACCAATCCGCTGCCCCCCGCCATGGTCGGCACAACGATCCTCGAAAAAATGGGGATCAGCGGCCAACAACGAGCAGAACTGAATGTACTCCAGGATAGCCATGTATTTGATCCGCTCATGTAAAGCCCTGCTGGTCCTGCTGATGCTGGCAAGCGTCAGCAGCGGCGCTGAACCGCGCCAGCTGACCAGCGACGGCGTCTGGAAACTGAGTCCACGCTATTCTCCGGATGGCGAATCGGTCTACTACTGCCAGTCATCCAACCCAGGTCGCATGTTCATGCATCAACTCGATCTGCAGACGGGAAAGGACAAGCAACTGCTGCTCGAAGCGACAGACCACCTGTTTGACCCGGTGATATCGAGGGATGGTCGCTATATGGCGTATTGCCAGTCCGCTGGATCTCCCCAGTTGATACTGATGATTCGTGACACCCAGGAAAAGAAAACAGCCCAGTACATGCCCGTCGGTGCTCGCAGCACGGCTCGCCGACCCGCTTTCGTTCCCGGCACCAGGCTGGTTGCGTTTACCGAGTCGGGGGAGGGTGGACAACAGATATCCGTTGTCGACTACGAGGGTAAGAACCGCCGGCTGGTAACCGAGATCCCGGCAAACAACCGCTGGCCAGACCCATCACCGGATGGCAAGAAGCTGGTATTTTGCAGCAGTAAGACAGGTAACTACGAGCTATTTACCGTCAACCTGGATGGAACCGAGCTGACCCAGTTGACCAATCACCCGCTGCGTGACATTCATCCAGCCTGGTCGCCCGTCGGCTCACGTATCGCATTTGTCAGCGTCAGGGATGGAGATCATGAGATCTTCCTGCTGGATCTCGCGACGAAGAAGCTCAGCCAGCTGACGAGTAATGAAACTCGCGATGACTTTCCCTCCTGGTCTGCAGATGGCACAAAGCTCGTCTATATCTCCCAGCAGGGCGGAGCGACGAACCTCTTCGAGCTGACCGTGCCGTGATCGATGCGGCTTGTTACTCCTCGACCTGGAGTGCCTTTCGGAGTGCCGCTTCAAGCTGGTCATCTGCTCCTGGAGCAACCCACCGCCAGCTATGTCCAAAGCCCTCACTGAAGGCCCGCCGGGTCGGAATATAGCCCGGCCAGCATTCCCCAAATCCGATGGACATGACAAAGTTATCAGGCCGCAGTTGCTGGGCCATTAACTGGTAGCCAACAAACGTCTCACCGGGAAAGAGCACAATCCGCGCCTCGCCCAGCGTCAGGCAGGGCATGTCAATCTCGCGGCCGGCAGCTATTCGATCGAGGCTGCTGAGTCCCATTGCCGCCATGATTCGTTGCTCGACATCGGCTTCTCTGTTCTCCAGCGTGGTGGTCAGCGCCTGCCGTGTGAATTTCTCATGGTCGTTGAAATTCAGGGAGAAGCTGACATTTTGAAAGCCGACCTCGCGAACTTTCTCTTTCCGCGTCGCATCCCAGGCACGGACCATTGCCTGGTAGACACGGTCAGCCAACAGCGCTCGCTTCTCCTCACTGCCGTCGTTGAACTTGCCAGCTGTCACATCACCACTGCAACCCGAGACATAGATCTGGGCAACGCTGCGATCATCCAGCCAGCGACGCTGGCGGGCCATACCGACAAAATCCCAGCTGACACCACCACGGCCATAGTAGCTCATGGGGTGAGTCGCATAGCTATGGAGCGCCAGCAACGGGCGGCCACGATTCCAGAAGCTGATCGTTCTGAGCCATGGATCGATTTCCCCCGCGTCCGCGTCCGCGTTCTGCTGGCGCCCACCGCTGCTGCTGCCGCGACCATAGTTGACCTGGCCACCGGGCAACTCGACACGACGATTGGAAGCAACCTGCTCGACTTTCGAGCGGCCCAGCCCGATATGGGTGATCAGCTCTGCTTCTTCCAGACAGTCGGTCACTGCCTGCCCAACTCGTTCCAAAGTCTGTTGATGGAAGGTGGTATCATAAAGTTCGTTCTGCAAGCCGAAGGTGTCGAGCATCTGCTGGGCTTCCAGGTCGATCACCGGCGCATCGTGCTGGTGCAAGCTGCTCACTAGCACTCGCTGGCGAGTCGTACCGGCAGCCTTAGCCAGCCTGTCTCGCCACTGGTCAAACGCCCCGTTGCGGATTTCGCACCAGTCAAAGGCGGCCAGCACGATTGGCTGGCCCGCTCCCAGCAGCACGAATCCGTGAACCTCGAGCGGGTCCACGATCTTCAGGGACTTGGTAGGTAGCACTCCCATGCAACGATGGCCGAGGGGGATCGTTACATCGGCTGAAAAATGTGCCAGCCGGATTGGCCCAGCCGCCGGTAGCAGGTTGAGTGGAAGCAGTATCAGGGTCAGAAACAGCAGGCTACAAGTCGTCTGGCGCATGGTATTTTTCCCTAAAATCTGGTTGCTGTTTAGTGGTTATATACGATGCCAGCGGTGCGGGGGACCGTCTGAACTGCCGATGAATAGAATGGCTTTCGTTCTTGATGTAGCTGCGCCTGCAGGAGCAAGCTAGAATTCAAACAGACAACGAATGTGCCAGTTAGGCGATACATGGCTGATTGAAGGATAAGCACCATGAAATACTCAACAAACTGCCAGGGCATGACACGTCGGAATTCCCTTCAGCTGGGTCTTGGGTCCCTGTTGGGTGGGGGCCTGGTAAATGCTCTACGCGGTCGCGGCGAGGCGGCACCGCAGGACAAGACGGTTCACGCTACCGCGACCAACTGCATCCTGATCTGGATGGATGGCGGTCCCACGCACTTTGAGACATTCGATCCCAAGCCCGACGCGCCAGCGGAGATTCGTGGCGAGTTTGCTACCACACAGACCACCGTCAGCGGTATCCATTTGTCGGAGTATATGACCAAGCTGGCAGGATCGCTGGACAAGTGGTCGCTGATCCGCTCGATTCGACACAACCAGGGCAATCACGGGGCTGGCAATCATTACATGATGACCGGTTCTCCGCCGCGGATTCCCGTCAGCTGCGGTGCCTTTGTCAGCTTCCACCCCAGCATGGGCTCGGTCGCCAGCCATGAACTGAGCCGCGACAATGGGCTGCCCAGCTATTTTTCCATGCCGCGCATGTCTCGCTCTGGCGGACCCAACTTCCTCGGCGCCAAGCATGCTCCTTTCGTTGTGCCTGGCAACCCGGACAAAGCTGAGTTCCAGGTTCGCGATGTCGCCATTCCACGCGGTTTGACAACCGGTCAATTCCAACAGCGCAGCGACCTTCGCAAGCTGCTGGATCAGCTCAAGCGAATCAATCACAAGGCGGCCGGCGATCCGGTAAATGCCCTCGATGAATATTACCAGCAGGGGATGGACCTGGTCACATCGCCCGAAGCTCAGCGAGCGTTCGATATTTCCGTGGAGACGGAAGAAGTCCGCGAGCAGTACGTACGTAATGAGTTCGGTCAGCAATGCTTGATGGCTCGCCGCCTGGTCGAAGCTGGTGTGCCCTTCGTTACCGTCTATGACGGCGGCTGGGATAGCCACGCCAACCTGTTCGGCAGTCTGCGTGAGCGATTGCCACGCTGGGATCAGTCGGTCTGGACCTTGATCAACGATCTGGATGAACGAGGACTGCTCGACACCACGCTGGTCATCGCACTCGGCGAGTTCGGCCGCACGCCCAAGATCTCCACGCTCTCTGGCCAGACCAAGGCGGGGCGCGACCACTGGGCCAATGCGATGTCCGTATTAATGGCAGGGGGCGGAACTCCGGGCGGCGTTGTGGTAGGAGCCACCGATCGCAAGGGCTTCTCCGCCGTCGAACGTGTACTCAGTCCGGAAAACTTCCTTTCCACGGTCTATTCCAAACTCGGGATCGACCCCAATAAGATTTTCTACACACCCGAAGGACGTCCGGTCCACCTGGTAAGCAACCCGCGACCAATTTCGGAAATTATGTAACAACCCGACCGCCTGCTGTCCTGATTTGCCAAGGGGAAAAGTTCATGTCCAGTTCAATCAGCCGACGCCGTTTCATCGGAACCAGTGCTGCTGTCAGCCAGGCTGCCCTGGTCGCAACTGCCAGCGCCCAGTCAACCGCCGCCAGTGAGAAGATCGTGATCGGCGTGATGGGACTCAGTCGCGGACGCTCACTTTCCACCAGCTTTGCCAAGCGGCCCAATGTCGAGATCAAGTACGTCTGTGACGTTGATAGCCAGCGTGCCGAAAGCTGCGCCGACCTGCTAATGGGTGCTGTCAACAAGAAGCCGCAGGCAATCGGTGACTTTCGCCGTATCCTCGACGATCCCGATGTGGATGCACTGGTCTGTTCCGCACCGAATCACTGGCATGCTCCCGCGACCATCTTCGCCTGCCAGGCAGGCAAACACGTCTACGTGGAAAAGCCCTGCAGCCACAACCCGCAGGAGGGTGAGTGGATGGTTGAGGCCGCTCGCAAGCACAAGCGAGCTGTCCAGATGGGTACGCAGCGACGCAGTGGAGCAACGCTGCGTAAGGCTATGGCGATGTTAAGCGACGGAGTGATCGGCAAGGTCTATCATTCGCGCGCATTCTATTTCAGCTTGCGAGGGTCGATCGGCACCGGTGCCGCGGCCGATGTGCCAGCCCACCTGGATTACGACCTCTGGCAGGGGCCAGCACCACGGACCGACTACATGAGTAACCGTGTGCACTACAACTGGCACTGGTTCTGGCATTGGGGTAATGGCGAATTGGGTAACAACGGCGTCCACTCGCTGGATGTCTGCCGCTGGGGACTCGGTGTGGATTATCCCACACGGATCAGTTCCGTCGGCGGTCGTTACGCCTTCCAGGACGACCAGCAGACACCCGATACCCAAACAGTCAGCTATGAGTTCGCCGATGGCAAGTCGATCACCTGGCAGGGACTCAGCTGTAACCGCAACGGCGGTGGCTTTGTCAGCTTCTTTGGCGAAAACGGCTCGATGGTTATCGGTGGTGGCGGTGAGTACACCATCTATGACCGCAACAACAAGGAAGTCAAGACAGAGGCGGGCAGCCGTGGCGATGTCGAGCATATCGACAACTTCCTGGCCGCGATTCGTAATGACAAGCCGCTGGCACTTAACTCGGAAATCGCCGAGGGCCACAAGAGCACGCTGCTCTGTCACCTCGGTAACATCTCCCAGCGGACCGGTCGCACACTGGAATGTGACCCCAGTAACGGGCATATCCAGAACGACAAGGTCGCAATGGAACTCTGGCGTCGCAACTATGACAAAAAGTTCGAGCCGAAAGTCTGATCGACAGGCTGCCAGTCCCTTGGGCACAGCTCGGTCACTGAGATCGCCACTGGATCCCGAGCTCTCCTGTTAAGCGCCGAACGACATCTGGATGAGCTTTCGAGATGTCCTGCTGCTCGTGTGGATCAGCTGAGAGGTCAAACAACAGTGGAGAACTGGCTGTCTGGGGGTGCACGGCGTTGTAACGCCCGATCGTGCCATCATAGGTCAGCAG
>CAUZOB010000213.1:0-8384 GCA_963581185.1 Planctomycetota bacterium
TGGCGGCCAGGCAGTCCAGTCGACCATGCTCGGCCAGCACCTTGAGGAAATTGAGCAGGATCGTTTCCATCTGGCCGCCGAACGCCTTGTCGAGAACCCGCTGCTTGTCGGCCGGGCCGATGCGGGGCGAATCGAGTAGCAACCGCAGCTTCGGTAACTCGCTGAACACGTCCTGGCAGACGGACTCAAGTTGTTCCAGTGAGCTCTCCACCACGCCATGCTGACTGGCGGCTGCCAGCAGCGCCTGGGCGTAGACCTCTCCGACCTGTTGCCGGTCGCTGTCGAAGCTCTCTTGTTGTGATCTGGTTTCAGCCATGGAGGATGAGTGCCGGGAACTAGTTGTTACTGGAAAACTGGTCGATTGATTCGCTGATCAGGCTGGCGTGATCAGCCGCATTAAGTTCCTTGCGGACGATCTGGCCAGCCAGGTTGACGGCGATGTTTGTACCAAGTGTGGCGACTTCATCGAGCGCCGCCTGCTTGGCGATCTGGATGTCTGCCAGCGCCCGGTCGTGCTCGCGCTGGGCCGCCTCGCGAGCCTCGGCGACCGTTCGGTCGCGAGCCGCTTCGGCATCCTGTCGTGCCTCGGCGAGAATCTGCTGGGCTTCCTGAGCAGCCTTTTCAAGCTGCTGCTGGTATTGCTTGAGCGACTCCTGGGCCGCCTCGGCATCCTGGCGAGCCTGGTCAATCTGATTGGCGATTCCCTCTTCGCGTTTTGCCAGTCCGTCACTGATCGGACCCCAGGCAAACTTGTAGAGGATCAAGAGCAGCAGGATGAAGACTATGAAGGTGTAAACAGCCAGGTCAGATTTGAACTCCTGCGGGTGCATCATCGTGGGACCCGCATTCTTGTGGCTGTTGTCGTTGCTATGACCGTCGCCAGCGTGGCTGCTAGTTGCATCGTCTGCTTCGTGATCGCCATGATCGCCATGATCGTCAGCAGCGGCCACGTCACCAGCCGGCTCGGCCTCTGCGGAGGCTGACGGTAACGTCGAGGCGGGCAACGCCATGCTGGCCAGAACCAGAATGCTCAGCAGATTGCGAAACGTCAAACGATAGGAGAGTGGCTTCGACACGTTGTGTTACCTCGCTCAGGAACCTTGTCGGTCAAGGGATGGACTGGTTGCTAATGGGAATGGAAGGCGGCGTTCAGGAACAGGGCGGCCAGGAATGTGAACACGTAGGCTTGCAGGAAGGCGACGAAAAGCTCGAGGCAGCTGAACAGTGTGGAAGCGAGAATGGAGACCGGAGCGGCAACGTACCAGGCGCCGCTATTGGCAAATTCCACCGCCACCATCATCAGGCCAAGCAGCACCAGGTGACCAGCAACCATGTTGGCTAATAATCGAATAGCCAGTACCGCATGTTTGATGAACAGACCCATGATTTCAATCAGGAATAACATTGGCTTGATCGCCAACGACATGATGGTCGGCAATTCCATGTGTGGCAGCAGGTTCAGCCAGTAGCCAATAAAGAAGGGCTTGAGGCGCAGGCTGCCAATAACCATCCCGGTCATCATGATCACCACCGCCAGTGCCAGCGTGACTCCGAAGGCTCCTGTCGGTGACCCCATCCAGGGGACCATGCCCATCAGGTTACAGCCCAGGATGAACAGGAAAATGGTCCACAGCAGCGGGCAGAACTTGTCGCCGTCCTTGTGGCCGAACACCGGGCGGGCGATGTCGTTGCGGATGAATAGCAGGAAGGACTCGAAGAAGTTCCAGAGGCGTCCCTTGGGTGGATCGCCGCTGCGAACGCGGCGGCCAACCCAGCTGAAGGTGGCGACCAGGCAGAACGCTACCAGCAACTCGAGAATCATGAACTTGGAGATGCAGAAGCCACTCTGGCTTTCATGCAGATTCTTGATTTCGCCGAAAGGCTGCGGAATCAGGACCTTGCCGCTGAGATGGTGGTTGTACTCGTTGATCTTGGCCAGGGGCCATTTGTGATGGGAGTCGTTGATATAGCCGACCACCTCGGACTCGGCGTGCGCGTCAGATTTAATCTGCGCCCACTTGATGGTACTGATGGCCTCGACCAGCTCGGTCTGCTCCTGTTCGAGATAGGCGTCGAACGGCTTGCCAGCATTGGGGTGTGCTGTACCAGCATGTTTCCAGTGCTCGTACTCCGCCAGTAGCTCTGCCTTGGCGGGCACCCCGAAGGGGTCTCCTGAACTGGCGTAAGCCCGGGCGAACTTGTCGTAGACCCTGTCGGCCTGGAGAGACTGAAAGTCATCGTCCAGACGTACCCACCAGAGCGGGAAATCACTCTTCGCCTCGTGACTCACCGGGTAGAGAAACTTGGGCACTTCAAAGAAGTAACCGTCCTTGATGTGTAAGACCGGATTGGCCATGTCCTAGTTTGCCTTCTGTCCAGATTCCATTCGTCGTACCAACTTGACCGCCAGTAACGTCTCCACACAAAGGCCGGCCAGGTAATAGCCCAGCAAGTGAAGCAGTAGTCCGTCTTGTTTCAACTCAGCTGTAGATTCTCGCAGGATCAACAATGCCAACAAGGGGAAGCCGATGCGAAAAATCATCGATCCCAATACACCCACGATGGCTCGTTCGGGAGTTCGTGAGCAGGCAGTTGTGATCAGTGCCAGCAGGGCTCCCAGCCAACAGACCGCGCCGGCGATCAGCGACGTCTGCAAGCCAGTGCCGCCGTGTGTCTGGTATCCCACGAATCCCAGCACCGCCATGATCACAAGCATAGCCAACGTCAGCTGGCCGCAGGCTATCCAGGCGTCGGAGGTCGGCGAAGATTGAACGTCCGTCTCCAAGTCTTGTGTCCCTGTCTTCAATTGTCATCTGTATCCAGGTCATGCTCATCCTTGACACCGACCACACCGGTCATCACCAGCAAATGCCAGAAGCCCATAACAGGTCCGCCCACGAGGCCGAGCACGAACCAGTAGCTGGTGCCGAAATGACTATCAAGCCATCGCCCCAGCACCGCCGGCAAGGCCATCTCCAGGCCCACCGTCGTGATCCGTGATACCCAGATCATGGCATCCGCCATGGCTCGGGATGATGTATTGTCGTACTCAGGCGGTTGCGAGTCGGGATCCATGATCCACTCCAGCGAGGGCTGGACGTCTGACATCCGACCTAAGTTATTACAGCGTTACGGATTACAGCTCAGCTGTCCGCCCCAGCGGTTCCCTCCAGTGGACCGTGAAAAAGACCTCAAATTCACCACGCTGGTGGCCACTAAAGCGGTCAATTTATCCTAAGGGCCAAAGGGGGTCAACTCACTCCGAGCCCAGTATTAAGGGGTTTTTCGCAATTTCGGCAGTCCTGCTCGAATTGCCCGTCGAGGTCGTCGCTGACATTCCGCCAACCCCCGGTCGCCACTCATCTGGGGCTAACCAGCGCACGGCAGCGAACGACTGGATTTGCCGCCGTTGACCACCAACTGGCCCTTCACCGCCTCTCATCCAACTGGAGCGGTAAGTTATGACGAGTAAAGGGTTTGTGACAACGGGATGTTGACTTAAAGTACCTCTTACGGGGGGGGTGTTTGTTGCGTTTTTTCTATCGGCTAGGTAAACTCGGACTCAGTGTCGTGCCTTTGCGGGGGAGTGCTTTCGCGAGTCAGCGGTCCTCATGCCGACAGAGGGGCACACGATACGGCGGGTAAGATTGATTGGCGATTTGCTGAGCCACGCTGCTCAGTGACAGCCAGGCAATCTTTGGAAGGAACGCCCGTTGCCGGACCACCCCCTGGTCCTGGCAGGAAAAACCAGTTCGGCCAGCTGGCCGGTAATTGTGGACTGGTGTCGGCTAGAGCGACAACTTGGACAAACCGGGAGGGTTCTCCTTTGATTAGTGCAGTGGATCTCAAAGCGTACACGGTTAAACAACTTGGTGAATTGGCCAAGGAGGTAGGGCTGACTGGCTTCAGCTCGATGCGGAAGGACGAGCTGGTCAAGGCTCTACTGCGCAAGGTGCGCTCCAGAAAGTCGGCCCGTGCGCGTAAGAAAGCGACGGGTAAAAAGAGGGTTACGACCCGAACTGCTGCCCGCAGCAGCAGTCGCAAACGCAAGGCCAGCAAAGCGCCCCAGTCGACAACGCCACGAGCTCGCAAGCGAGTCAAGGCGAGCCAATCGAAACTACGCCAGAAAAAGGATCTCTCCCGTCCCGACGTCTTTGTTGGTACAGGTCCTCGCAGTCGCAAACCGGAAAAAGACCGAATCGTGTTGATGGTCCGCGATGCCTACTGGCTGCATACCTACTGGGAAGTCACCCGGCAGAGCGTTTTGCGAGCCAGAGCGGCGATGGTCGAACACTGGCACACCGCCAAGCCAATTCTGCGACTGATTGCCGTTGACCACGGTGCCACGACCAGCAGTGCTGAACGCGTGATGCGAGATATCCCCATCCACGCTGGAGTGCAGAACTGGTATATCGATATTGCCGATCCACCGGGCAGCTTCCGAGTCGACATCGGCTACCTGGCCGGCAATGGCAAACTCTACACGCTGGCCCGCAGCAACATTGTCACTTCACCAGCACCTGGTTCCAGCGACTCGGTCGATGAAAACTGGAATGATGTGACGGAGAATTACGCCAAGGTCTATGCCCAGAGTGGCGGCAACAAGCCTCATGGCAATAGTGAGCTGAAGAAGTTATTCGAGGAACAGCTGCGGCATCCGATGAAATCCCCAGTCGTCAGTCGCTATCGATCTGGTGGCAGCAAGCAATTTGAGTTCGCAGTCGATGCCGAACTGATCGTCTTCGGCACAACCTGTGCTGATGCTTCGGTGACGCTGTCGGGCGAGCCGATTGCGGTACGGCCGGATGGCTCATTTACAGTCCGTTTGCAGCTCCCTGACCGACGGCAGGTGATCCCGGTTGTTGCTGACAGCAGCGACGGTATCGAGAGTCGCACGTTCGTGCTGGCTGTGGAACGCAACACCAAGGTGATGGAACCGGTGATTCGGGAAACGGAAGTCTGACCCCTGGCCAGCTCAATTGGTTGTCCTGCAGCGGTCTCGTTGATACGATTCCAGCTGAACCACTGGCAGTTTGTGCCGGTGCTGAAATGTCTCTGCCATGTTCGTGTTGTTGGTGCAGATTTTTTGGGGAGCCGATAAGAGGTCTGCTGGGAGCCAGTTTTGACAGTGGCAACGGAGCACGCCACCTTCGCCCGATTCTCTCGTAGGATCGTCGCGGCTGCGTGGATCCCCCGTCCCATCGTCCAGGTTCCCCCTTTTTTAACTGCGGGCTCTCACAAAACTCACTGCCACGGCATAACGGCGGAGGCATTTCTTTTTCAACGTTGGTGGAGTCTGGATATCCTGAGGTAAGCGACATGTCGGACCTGGCCGCCAAGCGACAACAGTTGCTTGACTATATAGCCGCCTTTGACAGCTGCGCCGTGGCTTTTTCAGCCGGTGTTGACAGCACCGTGGTCGCCCAGGCTGCCTTCGATGTGCTGGCGGACCGCGCCGTGGCGGTCACAGCGACCAGCCCCAGCTTGGCAGCTGGCGAACTCGATCAGGCCCGCGAACTGGCTGAGCAGATCGGCATCCGCCACGAGGTGATCGAGACGAGGGAATTTGAACAGCCGGAGTACCGTCGCAATTCGCCCGACCGCTGTTACCACTGCAAGGATGAGCTCTACGAACAACTCGGGCGACTGGCTCCGCAGCTGAATGTGGAGGTCCTGCTGAATGGAGCCAATCTCGATGACCTGGGGGACTATCGTCCTGGCATGCGGGCAGCCAGCGAGCACGAGGTCAAGAGCCCACTGGCCGATTGCGGCCTGACCAAGTCGGAGGTCCGGCAACTGGCGGCAGACTGGGGCCTGCCAATCTGGGACAAGCCTGCCAGCCCATGCCTCGCCAGCCGCGTTGCCTACGGACTCGAAGTCACGCCCGAACGGCTTGCTCGCATCGACCGTGCCGAACAGTTCCTCCGCGCACAGGGACTCTCGCCGCTGCGTGTACGCGAACATGCTGGCGACCTGGCCCGTATCGAAGTCAGCGTCGAGGTGCTTGCTGAGTTGACGCAGTCACCATTGGTGGAAGAGGTTAACCTGTACTTCCAACAGCTCGGTTACAAGTTCGTCACGCTGGACCTGTCAGGCTTCCGCTCCGGCAGCCTCAACCAGCTGCTTACACTGGATCCACCCGCGGAGGCGACTTAGAGGTCCACGCTTGAAAGTTGGATGAGGATGTCCGGGAATCGCCATGCACGTAACAACAGCACAGATATCCTGTTCACCGCAGGCGAATCGGAATCGGCGGCGGTCGATCCTCTGCGCTCTCTGCGCCTCTGTGGCAAGAGAATTGTATTGCCGGTCAGATTCGATTAGAGGCTCGAGGTAGATGGACACCACACCGCATGCATCGAACGGGCCGTCGGGGGCCTCGCTGACGGGTCGCCGGCTGGGCGATTACCAGCTGCTGCGTTTGCTCGGCAAGGGCGGTATGTCCCAGGTCTACCTGGCCGAACAACAGTCATTGCAGCGCAAGGTCGCCTTTAAGGTACTCAAGAGCGACCTGGCGGAGGACGAGTCCTTCGTACGACGATTTCACAAGGAAGCCCAGGCAGCAGCCTCGCTGGTACACGCCAACATTGTGCAGATTCACGAGGTGGGGTGCATCGAGGGGATCCACTTCATTGCCCAGGAATACGTCGCTGGGCAGAACCTCTCGCAGTATCTGTCGCGTCATGGCGCCCTCGACGCGGAACTTGCCACCTCGATTCTCCTGCAGGTAGCAGCGGCACTGTCACTAGCTGGCCAGCAGGGGATCATCCACCGCGACATCAAGCCCGAGAACATCATGCTGGCCCCCAGTGGCGAAGTCAAAGTTGCCGATTTTGGGCTGGCCCGGATTACCGCCGACGGTGAGAGGGTCGATGCGACCCAGGTGGGGATTACGATGGGGACGCCACTCTACATGAGTCCCGAGCAGGCCGAGGGGGAACAAGTCGATCCGCGCAGCGATCTCTACTCGCTGGGCGTGACCTGCTATCACATGCTGGCTGGCCGACCGCCATTTGAAGGCCAGACGGCACTCAGTATTGCCGTCCAGCATCTCAAGCGTGACCCCGACGACTTGCTGGATCTACGTCCGGAATTGCCCGAGCAGCTGACCGGGATCGTGCACAAGATGCTCAACAAGGATGCAGCCGATCGTTTCCAGTCGGCCGGCGAGTTATTGAATGAGTTGCGAGAGCTGGACCTGGAAGGTTTTGATATCTACTGGCCCACCGAGCTGGATGGACTCGACGTGAGTGGCAGCATGGACCTGGCCGATGTGCGTGTGCAGGCGACCCAGCAACTCGACACGCTGATGAAGACCGCCACCTTTCATAGCTATCGCCGGATCCGCCTGCCGCACTGGATCGGACTCACGCTGGCTGTCTTTGGCATGGCAGCCATACTGCCTTTGATCTTGCCGCCAAATCCTGTCCTCCAAGTGGCTGCTCGCAACATTGCCCAGCGTGTCTCGGTGGAAGAACAGTTCTACGAGGCGTCTCGCAAGAACACCGAGGACTCACTGAAAAGTGTCGAGCTGTTCTTTCCTCCGGCAGACAGCCCCAAGAACCAGTACTTCACTTTCAAGGCCCGGCAGAAACTGGCCGACCTGTTCCTGGAACAGAACAGACTTGACGAGGCCCTCGACATCTATGACGACCTGTCTGTGATGGGAGCACTGGATGTCAAGTTACAGGCCTTCGGTACGATCGGGCAGGCGAACGTGCTGGTACGACGTGGCCAGCTGGAGGAAGCAACCGCTCGACTGGCTGTCATCGCTCACATGATCTGGAATCCGGAAATTGAACTTCCGGTTGAAGTCACGAAGGAGCTGCTGCAGAAACTGGATCTCACCCTGCGGGGCGACTTTGAAGGGCTGCTGTTGGAAATCGACACACCCTGAGTTGATCTGGCCGAGCCCCGCAACTCTCACATCTGGTCCACCATCTGCTGGACATCGCCCTGCAAACGCACGGTCAACTCCCCGATAGCCGTACGGTCCCGCGAATACTCGACCGGCACAGGTTCAGCGAAGCGGACGGTCGCTCGCCGTTCGCCACGGACGGTCGCCGAGTACTGCTCGAGCAGGTCCTCTTCCAGCTTGTCGATCGTCTCGGCAATTCGTTCGACCGAGGGCTTCTCGGCAACATAATCACCCGGGTAACTGAACAGCTGGATCACCAGGAACATCTCATCGAGCAACCGGTCCAGTGCCGCTCTCTGCTCGTCGTCGGAGTCTTCCAGTTCGACGATCGACTCCAGTGCAACCCGCCGCAGTTCCTTGACCCGTTCGGGCACCGTGCCCTGGCTGGCGCTGAGATCAAACGCCTGCTCATTCACGGCCAGGATATGATCGGCCAGCGCGGCGGTGCGATCGGGCAGCGTACCGG
>CAUZOB010000214.1:0-8367 GCA_963581185.1 Planctomycetota bacterium
GCTTTAAGCCACGTCTCAAGTCAGGCTGGAGCGAGCAGCAGCACCGTCAACAGGCGATCCAGTGGATCGTCGCCTGGGCCGACAGGCTGGGGTGACAGGGGCTGGCCAGCCAGACTCTTGCTGGCCTCGGGCCGGAGCGTTAGGTTAGTCACGTCAGCGACTCACTCTTCCTGCGGTTCACTGGAAAACACCGATGCTGGAACTTCATGACCAGATTGCAGAAGCAGTCGCTGCGATTCGCACCGAGTGGCCCGAAACTCCGCATGCCGGCATTATCCTGGGTACGGGACTGGGTAGTCTTGTGGATGAAATGGAGGTGGCGGTCAGCCTCGATTACGAGCAGATCCCGCACTTCGCAAGTTCCACGGCACTCAGTCACGCTGGTCGACTGATCTGCGGCAGCCTGGCGGGTTTACCCGTGGTTGCCATGGAAGGCCGCGCCCACATGTATGAGGGCTATCCACTCAAGCAGGTCACACTGCCGGTTCGGGTGATGAAGGGACTGGGAGCCGGGCTGCTGGTTGTCTCCAATGCCTGCGGCGGACTCAATCCCGCTTACAAGTCGGGTGACATCATGGTGATCGATGACCAGATCAACTTGATGGGTGACAATCCCCTGATCGGTATCAACGACGACCGGCTCGGTCCACGTTTTCCGGACATGTGTGAACCCTATGACCGTGCACTGGTGGATCGTGCCTTGGCTGTTGCCGCTGATAACGGGCTGGTGGCCCACAAGGGAGTCTACGTGGCTGTCTGTGGTCCCAACCTGGAGACGCGGGCCGAGTATCGTTTTCTGCAGAGAATCGGAGCGGACGTGGTAGGCATGTCCACCGTACCGGAAGTGATTGTGGCCGTTCACTCGGGCATGCGGACGGTAGGTTTCTCGATCGTGACCGACATGTGCTTGCCAGATGAACTGCAGCCGACATCGGCAGAGGAAATCGTCCAGGTCGCAAATGAAGCGGAACCCCGCTTGCGAACCCTGGTGATGGGTGTGCTGGCGGAAGAGAGACCCACTTGAATCTGGCGGGCAGCCGCCAGGAGGTAATGTCGGGTGACGAGCCAGCAAATTGACAGGGCAGCTGAGCAGATTCGTTCCGCCTGGAATGTGACTCCCAGGCTGGGATTGATCCTGGGGACCGGACTTGGCGAGCTGGCTGACCAGATCGACTGCCAGCTGGAAGTCAGCTACGAACAACTTGCTGGATTCGTCGGTTCCACGGCTCCTGGTCACCGCGGCCGTATCGTCTGTGGTGAGTTGCTGGGAGTTCCGCTGGTGGCACTGGCGGGAAGAATTCATCGCTACGAGGGATATTGCTATGAGGACATTACCCAGGGCGTACGGCTGTTGAACCAGCTGGGTGCCCCTGGACTGGTCATCTCGAATGCCAGCGGCGGACTGAATCCGGAACTGGCCAGTGGTGATGTGCTTGTTATCAGCGAGCATATCGACTTGATGTTTCTCGATGCCGCCGGATCTACTGAGCAAGCGGACCGTCGACAACTGGCGCGGGCCAGCTGTCGTCTCGAGAGTCCCTACGATCCAGATTGGATCGCACTGGCCCTGGCAGCTGCTGCCGAGGGACGTTTCTCTGCCCGTGCTGGTAGCTACCTGGCACTGACAGGTCCGAATTATGAGACGCGTGCGGAATATCGCATGCTGCGTTGGCTGGGAGCAGACGTGGTCGGCATGTCGACTGTCCCGGAAGTGGCGGAAGCGGCCCGGCTGGGGATGCGTGTTCTGGCACTTTCGGCAGTCAGCAACGTGGCGAATCCGGATGACCCGGAGGAAGTCAGTGCGGAGGTGGTGATCGAGCTCTCCCGCTCCGCGCAGCCAACAATGCTGGCTATCGTAAAGGCACTTGTCGATTCACTCGGCGCGCCAGCGGCATAGCTGGCAGGCGGTCAAGAATCGCAGCGGCAGAGACCCGCTCCAGATCGCGGAGCTACTCCGTGGTTTTCGCTTGCGGCGAAGAACCATCAGGCCCGCTGGCCGCTTCGACCATTTCGCGCAGGCGGGCAACTTCGGCCTTGAGAGTCATCACTTCCAGCTGCAGTTCATTGAACATATCCAGCGTGATGTAGCGAGTTGGTTCGTCGGGCTGTTGGTCGCTCATTGTTCCGTCCACTTCCATCCCAGCTTGGTTTCCAGTTCCCTGGCTGCGACACGAGCCCAGGGAGTTCCCTTGTGGTCGCCGATTACCCCTTGCAGGTAATTGCGTGCACCATCGACCATCCGTTCATAGTTGCTGCCAACGTTGAGCGTGTCGTCGGGCACGAGGATCCAGGTTGTGCTGCCCGGATTTTCGAAGACCTTGCCCCGCTTGAGCAGCGCCAGCATTGCGTTGTAGCCTTCGATCCGGGCGCGGGCAGCGAGTGTCCGGCCCATGGCGAGGTCGTAGCCTGCTTGCCAGCGCGGCCTGCTGAGTGTCTGCCGGTCCTGCTCGCCGCTCTTGAGAGTTGTATGCAGTTTTTGAATCGCCGGTTCGAGCCGGGCGGCAGCCAGTTGTGCCTTGCCCAGATCATTTGCCAACTGGGCCTCGGATCGCACGTTAAAGGTCGTCTGGGGTCGGTCCAGGAGTCCCACCGGCGGCAGCTTGGCTGCCTCGTGGAGCGCCCGCCGAGCAGCATTGTCGCTGAGCAACTGTCGATAGGCCGATTCGCTAATATAGTCGGGCGTATAACGGGGCATCTGTTCCGGATCGAGTCGTCCCATCAGGTAGGTTCCGCCGCTCTGCAGGTCCCGCATCATGTTGGTGGAATAGCCCGGCATCACGACTGCCAGGTAACTGCCACCGCTGGCACGGCAGACTCGCTCCCAGCTGAAGGGGCCAAATCCGCTGTGAACTCGCTCCATGTTCATCCCGAAACCGGCGAATGGTAACTGCAGCCGTTCACTATGCCGGGATTCCGGACCCTGGTAGATCGGTTTCCAGCCATCCTCTGCTTCCGCTCCGCTGTTGACCTCGACGCTGTCAGCCAGCAGTGCTGAGCGGCCGAACGGTGCTGCCGGGCCAATCACGTAAATCGGGATGGCATAACGAGTGGTTGCAGCCAGTACGGCGTCGGCCCGGTCATCGTCATCACCCGCTTCATCCGTGACCACCACGATCACCACCTGCCGCTGATCCTCGATCCGGTAGTGAATACTCTTGTCGATAACCTCGCCAAGTACGGTGAAGGCCTGCTCATGGCCGCTGGAATCCTGGCCAAGTTGGGTCAGGGCATCACTCAGAATTGTCTTGTCTGCGGTTGGCTGCTCGGTGATCCAGCGACCTTCCGCAGCAAAACTGACGATGGCAGTCAGCAGGTCCTGCGAGGCCTGTTCGTTGCCTGCCTGTTGAAAGAAGTAACCCAGCTGGGTTGTGACGTTATTCAGCAACGGCGCGTTGCTGGCCGTTGTGTCCAGCAGCCAGATAACAGTCGTGGGGGCATCCTGGCTGGCCTGCTTGACCATATCCAGTATTTTCTTGACCTCGGGCAGGACAATTGTGTTGCCGCTGCCAGCTGGCGGCACGAAAATTATCTGCTCAGGCGGATTTGACGAGAGATTGAGTCGTCCGCGCGGTGAGCCGGACTTGGTGGTCCGCTTGCGGGTCGGCGTGCGGGATGCCCTGGCAGAGCTGGCAGACTTTTTCTTGCTCGACTTTTTCTTCTGGCAACCAGCTGGCGCGACCAGCAGGCAGGTAAGCAGGATGACAAATAGGATCCGCATGACAGCTGTGCTCCTTGTCCAGCATTCTACGCGGAGAGCCCTGCGAAGGGTTAGAGGGGGGCAATTCAGGGACCCCTCCAGCCTCCAACCCGCTTGCATCAGGCCTGCGCCCCTTCCACAATGACTCCTGACTATCAACCCCTGACTGGCGCCTGGAGAAGACCGATGACGAAGAAGATACTCGCACCGCTTGCCCTTATGTCGCTGTTGCTGGTAGTCACCCTGGTTGTTGCCAAGGGTCCCAAGATTGCTGATCCGGACAAGGTCGACACGGATTTTTCCTACCAGGGGGAATACACGAGTGACGCGGCCGAAGAGGGTGAGGTCAAATTCGGTGTTCAGGTCATCGCACTTGGCGAGGGAAAGTTCCAGGCAGTTGGTTACGAGGGGGGATTGCCCGGTGACGGTTGGGATGGCAATCGAGAGACTCTCTCGCGGGCCACCGGCACGCTGGAGGATGGCACACTCAAGCTGGTGACACCGGAAAAGGGATCGGCCGTCATCAAGAAAGATGGCACGCTGGAAACTTTCAATCTGGATGGTCAGAAAGTCCAGCAGCTCAAGCGAGTAGTTCGCAAGAGTAATACCCTCGGCCAAAAACCACCCGAGGGTGCCGTCGTGTTGTTTGACGGCAGCACTGCGGATGCTTGGAAGGACGGCCGCATGACCGATGACGGCCTGCTGATGGAAGGGACCACCAGCAAGGAGGCGTTCCAGGATCACCATGTGCATATCGAGTTCCGCTTGCCCTATCAACCACAGGACCGCGGCCAGGGTCGAGGTAACAGCGGAATCTACGCCCAGGGCCGTTACGAGATCCAGATGCTGGATTCATTTGCACTGGAAGGCAAGCACAACGAGTGCGGCGGACTCTACTCCGTCAAGGATCCCGACCTGAACATGTGCTACCCACCACTCAGCTGGCAGACATACGACATCTACTATACAGCGGCACGGTTTGACGATGCCGGTAAGTTAAAAGATCATCCCCGCGTGACGGTTCTTCACAACGGTGTCAGGATCCATGATGATGTGCAGCTGCCAGGTGAGCGAAGCACCACGGCGGCGCCGTCCCAGCCAGGTCCCGCGGCAGGGCCGATCTACTTGCAAAATCATGGTTGTCCGGTGAGGTATCGGAATATCTGGGTGACCAAGGGGACCGTCAAGCCACCTGTCTCAAAGTAGCACCGGGTTACGTCGACTTGGCTTGATGACGATGCACTGCAGGGGTACCGGCATGAGAATCAGTGTGGAGTTGTTTGGTATTCCGCGCATCCGTGCTGGTGTTCAGGTGGTTGAGTTGGAACTTGCTGTGCCAACAACGCTGGGACAGGTACTGGCTGAATTATCGCGGCTGTTCCCTGCCCTCGAGGGCGAGTGTATTGTGAATGGGGAATTGTTGCCTGGATTTCTTGCCAGCCTCAGGGGTGACCGTTTTATACGTGATTCGGCTACAACACTGGACGGCGAGGCCAGCTTGCTGATTCTCACAGCGGATGCCGGCGGTTAACTGCCGATATTCACTATGTCCTTTCATCATCGTACTGTTGTCCATGTCCGACTCAGACCACATCCAGTTACCTGGCGGATACCACGGAGCGTATCTGTTGGTGGACGTGACGGACGGCAGTTGCCAGCGGCATGCGATTGCAGAGCAGGTGCTGGCTGATTACCTCGGTGGCACCGGCCTGGGCACCTGGTTGATGCTCACGCTGGGAGCAGCCCAGCTGGATCCACTTAGCCCCGAGGCGCCGCTGGCAGTGGTTTTCAGCCCACTGGTTGGCAGCCCTTTGACGACTTCGGCCAAGTTTGCCGTGGTCAGTCGCAGTCCCTTGACTGGCTTCCTCAACGACTCACTGGCCAGCAGCGCATTCGCACTGGCTGGCAAGCGGACGGGCCATGATGCGATCGTGGTGCGGGGGAGGGCAGCCAGTCCTTCGATCCTGGTGATCGAGGAAGATGAGGTCAGACTGGAACCGGCCGACGACGTCTGGGGCAAGACCTGCGAGCAGGCGACGCGGATATTGAAAGACCGTTTTCCTGCGGATGCCGCCATCCTCTTGATCGGCCCGGCAGGTGAACAGCAAGTGCTGTTTGCGACCCTGTCTCACGATGGTCGACATGCGGGTCGCGGCGGCAGCGGTGCTGTGTTGGGTGCCAAGAACATCAAGGCGATCGTGGTGCGGGGGGACCGTCGAGCTGGCTGGCATGATCCGGATGGTCTGATCAAGCAGGCTCGTGACCTGTCCGCTCGCTCGCTGGGACCGGCGACTGCCAAGTACCGGGAACTGGGTACTGCCGCCAACCTGGTGTTATTCAATCGGCTGCATGCCTTGCCCAGCAGGAATTTTCAGCAGGGCCAGCTGGAGGGAGTCGAGGCTCTATCGCCCCAGCAACTGGAATCGGTACGGGAGAAGACCCAGACCAGCTGTGCTGCCTGCACAATTGGCTGCACACACATTTACGGGGTCCGGTCAGCGGATGGGAGCCAGCATCAGGTTCGGGTCGAATACGAGAACCTGTTTGCACTTGGTCCACTCTGCGGCGTGACAGACCAGGACGCTGTACTGCAGGCATCCCGTCGTTGCGACGAGCTGGGGATGGACACGATCAGCACGGGTGGCACGATTGCCTTTGCGATGGAGTGTGTTGAGCGGGGCCTGCTGGATGTCGACTGGCTGCAGTTCGGTGATGGCGAGGCGCTACTGCGGGCCATCAACTTGATCGGCACGTCTGATGAGCTGGGCCAGCAACTGGCCCGCGGCAGCAAGCGGCTGGCTGAAGCGATCGGGCAGGGAAGCATCGACTTTGCGCCGCAGGTCAAGGGCCTGGAGCTGCCGGGCTATGAGCCTCGTGCCCTGCAGACGATGGCACTCGGTTTTGCCGTTAGCACACGGGGTGCCGATCACAATCGCAGCGGAGCGTACGAGGTAGACTTTTCCGAACAGGTTGACCGCCGGCAGGGAACGCCCCAGGCAGCTCTGCTGGCAATTGAGACAGAGGACCGTGCCACGATCATGGATTCGATGATACTCTGCAAGTTCCTGCGAGCAGCGTTGGGGGACCTGTTTGAAGAATCAGCAGAGATGCTGAATAGCATTACAGGCTGGCAACTGCAGGGCGACGACATGCGGATCATTGCCAGCCGGATTGCCACGGCCCGAAAACTCTTCAACATCTGTAGTGGTTGGACTCCGGCTGACGACAGCCTGCCCAACAGGTTCCTGACCACAGCCCTGCCAGACGATCCGCAAGCCCGCCTTGATCCGCAGCAACTGCAGGCGATGATCGAGGCCTATAACCTGGGACGGGGCTGGCAGCAGCAGGGCTGGCTGGATGAAGCTGCCGTTGAGCAGACAGGTTTCCCCTTCTCACTGGTCGATGCCTAGAGTCCCGCTGGGCTGTGGCGGTGAATCTGACAGGAGTTAAACGCAGAGGATGCAGAGGTAATGAGCTGTTTAAGGCTTAACCTCTAACGTCCCGGGGGCCCTTGACCACTGGCATATCGAGCGGGTGGAGGGGACAATATTGGAGAGTTGAAGAATTTGTTGGATAGCTGGATTCCCTGCTGCCGACACAATCGACAGCAGCATTGACCTTTCTGGTCCTGGCGCGTTCATACGACTGACGCATGATGGGATGTTCTCCAATGGCTGAGAGTTTCATCCTGATACCGGGTCGTACGAGCAAGCAGGGCGTGGGGATCAACGAGGGGAAGTTTGGTGAGACCTATCAGCGCGAGATTAATGTGCTGCAAGTTGCTCACGAGGACTTTGACCGCCTGGGCCTTTCCCCGGGCGCAATGGTGCGGCTAACCAGTGAGTCTGGAGAGGTGCAGGTGGCGGTGGAAGCGGCCAAGCCGGGAGACCTTCCGGCGGGTTTGCTGTTCATTGCTTACGGTGACCTCTCCAGTCGCCTGATGGGTGGTGACACCCATGGGTCGGGCATGCCAACCAGCAAGGGACTGGATGTTGAGTTGGAAGTCCTGGAGACGGATTCCACGACCCAATAGCCTGGAAAGGACCGGAGGACAAGAAAGGATCTCCCGTCGCTGACATGAATGTGCGAGCTTGCAGGCCAGGTGGCCGCGGCTTCATGTGAGCGAGTAGAAGATCGCACCGATGAAAATAATGAACACATGGCGACGGACACCCCAGCTGAGGTGGCGGCGGACACGAAGATTGTTCGTGATGCCACCTGCACTTTCTGTGGTTGCGTTTGCGACGACATCGATCTGACCGTTAAGGGCCACTCGATAATCAAGGCCAAGCGAGCCTGCGTGCTCGGTACCGCCTGGTTCCTCAATCACGGTATCGATGATCGTCCCAGCTGCCTGATCCAGGGCACGCCGGCGACGGTCGAGCAGGGGATCGAGCGGTCGGCCGAGATTCTCAGCTCGGCACGCTACCCGCTGATTTACGGACTCAGCGACACCACCTCGGAATCCCAGCGAGTGGCAACCGGTATCGCCGACTGGATCGGTGGCATCATCGATACTACCACCAGCGTCTGCCACGGCCCCTCGGGCATGGCTTTCCAGGGAGTCGGCGAGGTGACCTGTTCACTGGGCGAAGTCAGGAACCGGGGTGACTTGATCATCTTCTGGGGTTCCAATCCCGCCGAGAGCCACCCCCGGCATTTCACCAAGT
>CAUZOB010000215.1:0-8325 GCA_963581185.1 Planctomycetota bacterium
CGGTGCGGAAACCGCCCGAGGCGAGGCGATCACCCTGGTGGTTGAATCGCAGCGACTGGATCACATCCAAGTGTGCGATGCCGGGACGTTGCTCCTTGCTCGCCTGCTGCAATGCCGGATCGGTCAAACGAGTGATCAACTGGCCGGTGGGTACGTGGTAGATAAATATCTGATTGGCACGACCACAGGCGGCAAACTGGCCATCAGGACTGACGGCGACCGCATATATTGGGCTGTTGCCAGGTGGCAAGTCTCGCCACTCCTGGGGAGATCCGCGACCGGCGATGGCCGATCCCTTGGCACCCTGGTCAATCCAGAGTTTGATCAGACCCAGTTCCTCGGAAGTCAACGCCTTGGCAGCCACGTCATTGTCCGCTGGCGGCATCGTCGGTTCGAGGCTATGTGATGCGACTTTGAGCAGCAGGCTTTCAGCACTACTACCAGGCAGGATTGCCGGTCCGGTATCACCGCCCTTGATCAGCGTGGCTGGCGTCTCCAGCACCAGTTCGCCATTGGCCTCGGTATTGTTGTGGCAGGCCAGACAGTTCCTGCGAAAAATCGGCAGGATCTCCTTGCCGAAATCCACATCGTCTTCACGTGTGACCGTGGCAATCTCGATCGGCGTTTGGCCCCTCGCTGGCAGCGCCAGGAGTGGCAGCATCAACAGGGGCAGCAGGAAGCGTCTCATTGTGAGGGGGGACCTCGTGGGGGGATTGGTGGTGCTCTTACTCCGTCTTCTTCACTTCCTCAACAATCAGCTGCAGTGGTTGCTCGACCGTCAGGTTTTGGTTGTTCAGCTTCAGTGTAACCCGCACCGTCAGCTGGTGTGTACCAACCGTCGCATTGGCCGCAGCGGTAATGGCCAGCGGTGCCTGGACCTGCCCGTTGGCGATCGCCACGTTGGGAATACTCAAGCCGGCAACCCCGCCTGGAATGACTGCCGCGACGGTAACCTCGTCAGCATAACCGTACAGTCGGGCTATCTGGACGGGCACGGCGAGCATCTCACCTTGCTTGACCTTGAGATCGGCGGGCGACGCTACCAGGGTAATCGGCGCCGGAGTGACTTTGATCGTAAAGGGTGAGCTGACAAAGGGCAGATTGAATTCCTTCGGCTTGGCGGCGTTGGTCGTATCGGTCACCAGCTTGTCGGTTGCCGTCTTCAATTCTGCAGCGGCCTTGGCCAGCGCGGTCGCATCCTCAGTTTTCTTATCCTGAACCAGTTTTGCCTCATCGGCCTTGGTGGCGACAACTTTGGCGTCGTCCAATTCCTTCTGTGCCGTGACAACCGCGGCCTGGGCAGTCTTGAGCTTGGCGGCGGCGTCCTCGGCCGCTTTCTGGGCATTTGCAGCAGCAGTCTTGAGTCCCTCATCCTCGGGCTTGGCTGCCGCAGCTGCCTTTGCCTTTGCCGCTGCGTCTGTTGCCGCCTTGGCGGCGGTCTCGGCTGTCGCCAGCACCTTGTCCGCTGCCACCTTCTTCACGTCGGCTGCCTTGACAACAGCCACTGCGTCCACTGCCGCTTTGTCAGCGACCGTCTTCGCGTCCGTTTCCACTTTGGCTGCCGCGTCCGCATCGGCCTTGATCTGATCGACCTTTGTCTTCTTCTCCTGAGCGACAACAACCGCTTCCGGGTTACGGCTGTACTTGACCTTTTCAGCGGTGCCTCGCAGGTACATCGTGTATGTGCCAGGTGGCGTGTTGGCCTTCAGTTCGACCACGAATTCGCCGGTCTCGGCATTCGCATTGATTACCAGTTGCTTGACAGCTGCATTCGGCGGCTGGCCTGAGGCGTTCAAAGTCAGCTTACCCTTGAATTCACCACGCCGCTTGTAGGTGAACTTGACGTTTTGAGCTCGCGGAGCTTCCACGACCGACCCGTCGCCTAGCTCCAGGCCGATGATCTCGTTTTCCAAGCTGGAAATGGCGATCGCCAGAGCCGACGTCAAACGGCTGACCGGCGTATTACCCACGTTGTTACCTTGCTGGGGATTGCCCGCCCAGTTAATGGTGGCGAATCGCCCTGGTCTGCTAACCGATTCGCCATTCACAGTCGATTCCGTTATCAGCGTGAATTGACCTGTCGCGGGCGCTGCATCGGCCGCACACCGCAATTCCATCAGGGTACTGGTCATACCGGGGCCAATCGTAACTTCAGCCGCAGTCACACCGGCGGGAAGATTCGCTGCGGTGACTCGGATTTCCTCGTTGAATCCATTGCGACGGAAAGCGACCAGCTGGATCGGCAGCTGACCACCCTTACGCAACAAGACGCCTGAATAGCCACGCTCCGGTACTGCTACGACTCGGAAATCGGGTGTCCGCGGGCGAATCACCAGCCTGTAGGCCTGGCGGGGATCTTCCCGCAGCATATTGAGTGCGTCGTTGACCAGCACGCGGTAGGTTCCGTCGGCTGGCACATCGAAACGGTAGACGGGATCGGATGTGCGGGCGTCAAACAAGCCGGCCAAGGGCGTCGTCCCTTCCTGTACCGCGGCGATCAACTTGATCTGATCTTCCTCCTCACCCTCAGCAGCCGGAATAATCTGTTGAATAACGAGCCGGGCATCTGAGATCCGGTGATGACGTTCGCAGATCACTTCGACGATCAGTTCGTCGCCCTGCGTGGCCTCGAATGTGTACCAGTCATAGTCGGCACGTCCTTCGAATCGACCCGCCAAGTCGACTGGCAGCGTCAGCTGCTGCGCCTCAGTCGGCTGACTATTGGGTTCAACTTCCAGCAGCGGTTGCGTGTCGGTGATGCCAACCAGGATGGCATTGGAGGATCCTGTTGCCCCCTGCAACTGGAACGACGCCTGGTCGATACCGCCACTTACCGAATCGACGGCAACATGTCGCGGCACGGCGAATCTCTGTTCACCAGCCGGCAGCGGAATTGTCACGGCCAGCTTCTGCAACTCCACTCCGTCAATCATCACGCCTGCTGGCTGGCCACCTGGCAGATTACGTCCGAACAACGTGAAAGGCCTATCGCCGCCCGCCTCGCCCGCCGGCGGGAAGACATAGTCAATATGTGGCAGGTTACCGACAGCCAACCGATAGAAATACTCCGGTCCATTACGGTAGGCACTGTCGTAGACCTTGATCATGAAGCTGCCGTCGGCAGGTGTGATGAAGTCGACGAGCGGTTCGTTTTCACGCGTGCTGCGACTGTTACCGAGAACCCGGCCCTCGGAATTGACAACCACCACAACCGGGATCATGCGCGAGTCGATACTGCGCGCCTGGCAGCGAACGATAATCCGCTGTCCGGCTGTTGCCTGGCCAGTAAAATAGTCCACGTCAGCCGCTTGCGCCAGCTGTCCGAAGACGGCTGTCGGCAGCTCCAGTGCCTGAGCCTCATTTGCCTGGTTATTGCCTTCCACTTCTACGATCGTGACCAGTGCATCAATCACAAAGACGCGCGGGTTGGAGATCCCATATTTTCCGACGACTCGAACGTCATGATGTCCGGCCGGCACATCTCCGGCGACGGTCACAACGAACTCGTTGGGTACCACTTGCGGTTCTGTTTCAAACGCGCCCGGCTCGCGCATTTTCGGCTTGGCGGTGATGCCAGCATGCGTGAACTGTAGCTGGTTTACATCATCCAGATCGGTACCCTGGATGACGACGTCGATTTCCTGGCCTGGCTGGCCGGCGGCCGGCGTGATGGCAGTCAGCCGAACTTCGGGGATCTGGGCCGTGGCGGAGGCCAGACCGAACAGACTCGCGAGCACAAAGGCAGCGAGGCAACAGGAATATCGCAGCGACGCGTTCTGGCAAGTCCTCATCGATGATCCTCCTTGGGAATGGACGAGTGGCTTCTCGACATGCCCAGGCAGGCGACCATCCATGATCGCAGTGCATTTGCAGCTCAACTCTCGGTGCAGTTATCTAACGCACGAAAAGGAATTCCTTCGTGTTCAACAACGCCCAGAGCACATCTTCGAAAGCCTGTTTCTTGGTGGGCTGATTCTCCATGTACTGCAGGATCAGTTCCTTCTCGGCCGGCCTCGAAGCCCGCGAGAATGCCCAGAAGTAAAGTTCGTCAATCTTTTGCTCGTCCGTAAGCTCCTCGTTGGCTGCCAGCACAGCGGCGCGTCCATCGCCGGCGGCCAACTTGCCCTGGATATCCGTGGAGTTGAGCAAGTGCAGGGACTGGGCCAAGTTGGCGTCATCGCTGCGCTCACACTCACAGGCGCTAGCAGCCTGAGGCTTTCCGAAGACCATCAGGAAGTAATCGTTGAATCCGCTGTCGGGCAGTTGCACGGCTCGCGTACCAATCGGCATACCGGCAAAGTTGACCTGGGTCTTGGCCACTTGATTGATGGCATCGTAGAGCGGCTCGGCATTCATTCGCCGCGGGTAAAAGCTGGAGAAGTTTTGTGAGTCGGATTCGTTGAATTCGTTCGGTTCAGAACTCAGCTGGTAGGCGCTGGAACTGCAGATGTCGCGCACCAGCTGTTTCAGATCAAAGCCGTTCTTGACAAAGTTCTCAGCCAGTGCATCCAGCAATTCCGGGTTCGACGGCGGATTTGTGACCCGCATGTCGTCTTCCGGATCGACGATGCCGCGGCCGAAGAAGTGACGCCAGTAACGATTCACCAGGGCCTTGCCAAAGAAGGGGTTTTCTGGCTGACTCATCCAGTCAACGAGAGCATGACGTGGGTCTTCGTAAGCTGGAATATCGAGTGGCTCACTCCCCAGCCCGGTCGGCTTGAGATTCTCGTTTGTGCGAGGATTGCGTGATTGTGCCACGCCGCCACGATGGAAGACGGCGCCATTCGGGATCCCACCACGACTTGCTTTCAAACCTACCTGCGTGAAAAAGGCCTGAAAGCCGTAATAGTCATTCTGGCTCCATCGCTCAAAGGGATGGTGATGGCAACGAGCACATTGGATCCGCAAGCCCAGGAACAACTGGGCTGTATCTTCCGATTGTTCAACCACCGTATTGACCTGGGCAAACCAGGAAGCAGCGGGGTGGACTTCGGCATCGCCCGAGGCTGCCAGCACGTTGCGCACAAACTGGTTGTACGGCATGTTCTTCTGCAACGCGCGACGCGTCCAGTCGTGGAATGAAAAGGTCACCGTGTTGTTATTGTTGATCCGCTGGTTACGCAGAATCATGACCCACTTGTTAGCGAAATAGTCGCCGTAACCGGGATGCTCAAGCAGGTAGTCGACTAGCTTGTCCCGCTTCTGCGGATCCGTATCTGTCACAAACGAGCGAGCCTGCTCGGCGGTCGGCAAACGGCCGATCACGTCGAGGAAGACACGACGGATAAATGTCGAATCGTCGCACATCTCCGAAGGCGGAATCCCCAGCTTGACCAGCTTGCCAAAGATGTGCTGATCGATGTAATTCCTGGCGGTCGGTAGATCCGTGACTTCCAGGCCCAGCGGTATGCTGGCCCGGAAAACCGACACTTCACTCTGGAAACGGACCATCACGGCCACGTCGCCAGGTCGATCAAAAACACTCACCACTCCAACGGTATTGGTATCCGCCATCTCGGTGCTGTTTGATTCGTACTTGGCCAACCGCGTGACGTCGCTGACCGAGCCATCGTCGTAATGCGCCAGTACGCGAATCTGTTGTTGCGAATCCTGGTTCATCGTGCGGCGGGCAGGGACCACCTCGATCCGCTGCACCACAGGATCATCGTCCTCGCCGAAGGGTGATCCCTGTTCAATCCAGCGGATAAGCAACTCTGCTTCATAACTGGACTCATCCAATCGCCGGCCACCGCCGTGTGGAAGTGTGGCGGTTGCCTTGGCCAGCAACAAGCTAAACTCAGGCGCTGCTGGAAAGAGACGTCGGCCACGATGCTCCTTGACCAGCCACTCGTATCCCTCTGCAGGGTAGAAGCCCAGCAGCGACATTTTGAAACCATTCTGCCCGCCCGACTTGCCGTGGCAGCCGCCAGAATTGCAGCCCAGCTTGGTGAAGATCGGCACGATCTCATTGCCGTAATTGATCGGCCGCGGATTGCTGAATCGCTCAACATTCACATGCAGCGTCGTTTTCTTGCCGTCTGTGGTCGTGGCAGTTATGTCGGCTTCACCGTCGCCCAGCGGCACAACAAATCCACCCGCTTCGATCTGAATAACACCGGCCGGCTCAACCGCAAACGACACATTGCGCGTCAGGTCATGCTGCTGGCCGCTGTCATAGCTGCCGGTCACAACAAGCTGGCCTCGCGAGTTCGGTCCCTGCAGTAACAGGGCATTGTCCTCAAGGACCTCGAAACCGATCGCCGTCAGATTACCGCGTGGACCCAAGCCGGGAAACTCCGCAGCTGGAGCCAGTTGGCAGAACAACATGGCAATCAAGAATGTGCTAGCGCAACTCAAGCGACGGCAGCTGACTTCGGCACGCATCGGGTTTCCCCCTCAGGTGTTGCGATCTCTCAGGTTGTTCCTGACAGGTCAACAGTCCTGCTCGTGCTGGCGCGAGCCACGGGCCGCGGACAGCAACAAGCCGTTGACGCCAGAAACGTCCAACTGAAAAACAGCAGACAGGCCGCCGGGCCTGTCTGCCAGTTGCTTGTTACTAAACCAGTTCCTCGATCGGCTTGCCATCTTCCACCATGTAGACCGGTCGGCCCGCCTGGTTGATGAACTGGCTTTTCGTGTCGATACCCAGCACATGGAAAACAGTTGCCATCAGGTCCTGTGGATTAATCGGCGCGGTCTTGGGCACATCGACCTTGGCTGCCGATTCACCGACAACCTGGCCCATCTGCAAACCACCACCGGCCAATGCCAGCGTGCTGAGCGGAGCCCAGTGATCTCGACCCGAGTTGCCGTTAACCTTCGGCGTACGACCAAACTCACCGCTAATCACCAGCAGCGTGTTCTCATCCATACCACGTTGGCTGAGATCTTCCACCAGGGCAGCGACTGCGTGATCGAGCTGAGGCGAACGCCCATTCATGGCATTCTTGATGTTGCCATGCATGTCCCAACCACCATAGTTGAGTGTGACAAAGCCGCATCCTGACTCACACAGTCGACGGGCGGTCAACAGTTGCTGACCCAGTCCCGGGCCATAACGATCGACAACGCGTGGGTCCTCGTATTTCAGATCGAAGGCCTGTTGCGATTTGCTCAAGACGAGATTAAAGGCCTGTTGTTCAAAGGCATCCAGTCCATCCATCAGGCGACTGCGATCCGCCGCTCGATTGACGCTGTCCAGGCCCTTGAGTAAACCGCGACGATCGTCCAGTCGCTTGCGGTCGACGACCAGCGACATGTTGCGACGCGCCTGTCCACCCGGATCAAACGGGCTAAAGGCTGCTCCCAGGAATGCCGGGCCGTCACTGCCAATGCCGTTCAGCCGCACGTAGGTCGGCATGCCGGTCTGCAGGTTGTTAGCGCCCCGTGTGCGAGACACGATCGATCCGATCGAGGGACGACTGGGCAGGCCACCATTGTCAATGTTGCGGTTGTCATAACCGGTCATGACATAGTGAGTTCCGCCGCCATGGCCACTGTTGGTATGAGCAAAAGATCGCACGAATGCCATCTTGTCGCCGACCGCGGCCATTTTCGGGAAGGTCCCACCGATGGAAACACCGGCCATGGGCGTCTTGACTTCGCCGGTCGTGCTTCGATACTCCGAGGGAGCCGTCATCTTGGGATCAAATGTCTCGACATGTGTCGGTCCACCGGACAACCAGACCCAGATCACCGAGGTGTCCTTGGTGGAGTTGCCCGCCCTGGCCGCCTCGGCCCGGTTCCGCATCAAGTCAGCCAAGGTCAAAGTACCGAGGCCAAGTGATCCCACCTTGATGAAGTCGCGCCGTGTTGTGCCTTCACAATCCCTGGAACGTCGTTTCGAAGTCAAGCTTAACATGGGCAATTATCTCCTCGTGCGCCGGGTTACTCAGATGTCGTTAGTTAACTGCTACCCCCAACTTGTGCTGAAGCAGCTCGTCGTCGGGCTCTCTACCTCCCTGCACAAGCCACCCGCCAGTCTAGAATTCGCCAGCGGGTTCCTGTATTAGATTGATCGTCATTCTAGGTCAAGTCCGTGTTTTACCGCAATAAAAAAGTCCATTCTTTCGGCGCAAGGCTACCTATCTTACCTCAACGTGGCTTTATGGCGCCTTCCGCCCCCCCAGAAGATGTAAGACATCGCCAAGCACGTCCGCCTGGTCCTTAGAAGTCAGTTTTGCATCCCGGTAAACTCGATTGGTTATCACCCGGCTGCGGCGCCAACTCAGCACCTCAAGGGCCGCTTCGTCGTCCAGTTGCAGTAGCCGCTGAAGCTTGAGAGCTGAATCCCGATAGATCGTCAGCGGCACATATCGCAGTTGC
>CAUZOB010000216.1:0-8296 GCA_963581185.1 Planctomycetota bacterium
GCTGCCGGCTCTTCGGTTGTTTCCTCGGCTGCCGGCTCTTCGGTTGTTTCCTCGGCTGCCGGCTCTTCGGTTGTTTCCTCGGCTGCCGGCTCTTCGGTTACTTCCTCGGTCGGTTCAGCATCCTGCCGCGGCGCGATCTGGGGGCGATCGACGTGGCCCATCTCTTCCGCTCTGTCCTCGTCGGCGTCGGAAATCTCAGTGGCGGCACGCAGGGCTGCCACATCCGCGTCGCTGTTCTTCCTGACTACCCGCACCAGGTCCCAGCGTTTGGTCTTGCTTTTCGGTCGATCCTCGACGATCTCGACGGTATCGCCAATTGCCGAGGATTCGTCCTCGTCATGCACGTAGCAGACGGTACGTTTGCGGATGTACTTACCGTAGACCGGGTGCTGAACCAATCGCGGGATTTCCACGCGACGGGTCTTCTGCATCTTGTCACTGGTGACAACGCCAACGGCGATTCTCTTGGGCATGGTTTCAACCTACTCGCTGTAAATGTGTTATCCGTTCAGGATTCTGTTTCGGCTTCCGCTTCAGGCTCGACAGCTGGCACGTCCGGCGTGGGGGCCGGCTCGACAGCGACGGGCTGGGCCAGAGTCCTGGCACGTTGTTCTGTCTTGATGCGAGCGATTGACCGTCGGCTCCGTCGCAATTCGCTGGGAGCATCAAGTCGTTCAGTCTGCGCCTGGATCCGCAGGCGAAACAGGTTTTCAACTGTCTCTGCCAACGTGGCGGTCAACTGCTCGTCACTCATCTCTCTAAGTTCTTTGGTGTTCATGTGTGCCAATCCTCGTTCTTACATCAGGCGGCGCCGTACCAAGCGCACCTTGACCGGCATTTTGTGGGCCAGGCGGGAAAAACAGATCTTGGCCTGGTCCTCGGAGACACCCCCGATTTCAAACAAGATTGTTCCGGGTCGCACGGTAGCAACCCATGCTTCCGGCTCACCCTTACCTTTACCCATACGTGTTTCCAAGGGAGTCGAGGTGATCGAGCGGTGTGGGAAGATGCGGACATAGAGCCGTCCTTCACCACGAATGTACTGCTGAGCAGCAATACGCCCGGCCTCAATGGTCGCTGCGCGGACCCATCCCGGCTCCAACGACTGGAGTCCATAATCACCGAAAACCACCGTGTTGCCGCGGGTGGCATCACCCTTGATGCGGCCCCGTTGGGTTTTACGGTGCTTTATCCGTTTCGGCATCAGTGCCATCTGAAACTTCTCCTCCGTACATGCCCTGGTTAATCCAGACCTGTACACCAATATGTCCCTGGGAAGTCAAGGCTTCGGTAAATCCGTAGTCGATCATAGCGCGGATCGTACTGAGCGGAATGGAGCCGGAGATCTGTTTCTCACGGCGAGCCATTTCGGCTCCACCCAGTCGACCAGCAAGTTGAATCTTGATGCCCTTGGCACCGGCGTCCATGGTCTGTTCCATGGCTCGCTTCATTGTTCGGCGGAAACTGGCTCGCTTGGACAACTGGCCGGCAATATCCTCGGCGACCAACTGGGCCTGCAGTGCGGGGCGCGACAGTTCCTCGATCTTGAGGTTGATGCGGCGACCGACCAGGTTCTGTAGTTCATCCTGCAGGAGTTCGATTTCCTGACCTTTCTTACCGATAATCAGCCCCGGGCGGGCCACATACAGGACCACTTTGACTTCATCCCGTGTC
Source organism: Planctomycetota bacterium (assembly GCA_963581185.1). Taxonomy (GTDB): domain Bacteria; phylum Planctomycetota; class Planctomycetia; order Pirellulales; family Pirellulaceae; genus SAT2750. Next base: position 1,675 of record CAUZOB010000216.1, read on the forward strand.
CGTTCAATCTCGATCCGGTCAATACCAGCACTACGGTACTGAGTTTTCTGCGGATGGTTCTTGATGAACTCACGGATCTTCCTGTCTTCCAGCAGCAGCCCTGCAAAGTCCTGCTTGGAGGCATACCAGCGACTCAGCCAGCCACGCACCACTCCGACGCGAAAGCCGATTGGATTTACTTTTTGACCCATTGGTTAGTTTCCGTTTTCACCGTTCGTGCTAGGACAGGTCGTTAATATCTTCGATCACGACGTTAATGTGGGATGATCGTTTGCGAATCATGAAGGACATGCCGCGTGCTCGGGGACGCATCCGCTTGAACATTGGACCACCGTCGACAGTTGCTGTGGTGACCACCAGGTCGGCCAGGGCACGGCCGCGGCGGGTGTCCCGGTTGAGCGGGTGGTCGGGGTTCTGGGCATTGGCGACCGCACTCTCAATCACCCGGGCCAGCATCACAGCACCGCGCTGGGGCTGGAAGCGGAGGATGTCGAGGGCCTCGTCGGCCGGCTTGTTGCGCACCATATCCGCCAGCAGTCGCACTTTGCGAGCGCTGATTCGGGCATGTCGATGAGATGCTCGAAAGGCCATGGTGATTATCCTTTTCCTTGAGTGATCTGCTGTTTGCCCTAGCGGGATCCCTTGCCACCGTGACCGCGGAATGTGCGGGTGGGAGCGAACTCGCCGAGCTTGTGTCCGACCATATCCTCGGTCACGAAGACCTTGAGATGATGGCGACCGTTATGAACGAGAAAGGTGAAGCCAACGAATTCGGGTACGATCGTGCTGGCCCGAGCCCACGTCGTGACCGGATCCTTGGTGCCGGATTCGAGCTGACGTTGCACTTTGCGAAACAGCTTGAAATCGACGAAGGGTCCTTTTTTCGCTGACCTGCTCATCAAAAATCCCCGTTGGTGGTTCCTAAAAGGTTCTGGGTTTACTTGAGTTTCAATTGGCCGTAACGTCGCGATCGACGACGGCGAATAATGGATGCATTAGACGGCTTGCGGCGTGTCCGTGTCGAGCCACCCTTGGCTGGCTTGCCGGTCGGGCTGACCGGATGCCGACCCCCCTTGGTGCGACCTTCGCCACCGCCGTGGGGATGATCGACTGGGTTCATGGCGGTACCCCGCACATGGGGTCGACGGCCCATCCAGCGTTTGCGACCGGCCTTACCGAGCACAATTGCCATGTGTTCGCTGTTCCCCACGCGGCCGATTGTGGCCCGGCACTGAGCAGGGACACGGCGGATCTCACCACTTGGTAAGGAGAGCTGAGCCCAATTGGACTCGCGCGCCATCAAGGTCGCCGACGTTCCGGCACTTCGGCACAGCACGCCGCCATGGCCAGGCAACAACTCCACGCTGTGAACTGTGGTGCCAAGCGGAATATTGGCCAGCGGCATGCAATTGCCAATCTCGGGAGGTGAGTCAACACCGCTGATGACCTGGCTGCCGACCTGCAGACCGTCGGGCGAGAGGATGTAGCGCTTTTCACCATCGACATAATGCAGCAGGGCGATGCGGGCACTGCGGTTTGGGTCGTACTGGATCGAGTCGACCTTGGCTGGTATCCCATCCTTGGTTCGACGGAAGTCGATCAGGCGATAGCGTTGCTTGTGTCCGCCACCACGATGGCGAACCGTGATCTTCCCCTGGTTGTTACGCCCACCCTTCTTGGGCTTGGCGCGCAACAAGTTTTTCTCCGGCTTGCCGCCCTTGGTGAGGTCAACAAAGTCGCTGACCGTAGCCCCACGGCGGCCCGGCGATGTCGGCTTGTAGTGTCGAATTCCCATGATCTTGTTAGCTTGTCGATCTAGAACAGGTCGATCGAAAACTCCGGCTTGAGGGTAACGATTGCCTTTTTCCAACTCTTGGTCTGGCCGCGCTTGAAACGATAACGACGGAACTTGCCGGGTCGCTTCTGGATACGGACCTTGGAGACCTGCACGTCAAATAACTCTTCCACAGCTGAGCGGATCTGGATCTTGTTGGCCAGCTTGTTGACCTCGAAGGAATACTGGTTGTGAGACGAACTCTGTTCCATACCCTTCTCGGTGACCAGCGGGCGCAGAATGATCTGGTGCGGTTCGAGCTGCAGCGAGGTCTGAGTGGCCGTACTTCGGCTGCGTGATTTAACGTGACCCATGCTACTCCTCCTGCCCTTTCCCGCGCTCACAAATCGCATCCAGTGCGGCTCGCGTTACTAGCAGGACTCGAGGCGCCAGCACGTTGAGTGCATTCAGCTCCGCGACCGGCGCAACATTGACGCTGGTGAGATTGCGAGAGCTGAGATAAATGTTCCGATCGTATTCTGCCGTGGACAGCAGCGTACTGCTGTCCCCAATCCCGAGTGCCTGCAGAATGGTCACCATCTCGCCGGTGGCGGGCTTATCCAGTTGCAGATCTTCGATCACCATGATTTGCTCGTCGATAATCTTCGACGCGATCGCCATCCGTGTAGCTGCCTTGATCGCCTTGCTGGGCAGACGGTAGCCAAAGTCACGCGGCCGCTTGGCAAAAATATGGCCACCACCGCGTCTCAGACCACTGCGTCGAGAACCGGCACGGGCGTTTCCCGTCCCCTTCTGGCGATACATTTTGCGGGTTGAGCCTGCCACTTCGGCACGCGTCTTGGTCTTGGCCGCTCCCAGCCGCTGGTTGGCCTGGTACATCACGACTGCATCATGCAGCAGCTGCTTGTTGATGCGCGGAGCCAGCGCGTCGGGGTCGATACTGTAAGTACCAACTTCCTTGCCGTCGCTGTCATAGACCTTAAGTTTCTTCGCCATCGTCGCGGCCCTCCCTGGGGCCCGTGTGCTAACTCAGTTAGCCAAGTGTGTTTGTTTCCCGGATCACCACAAAACCGCCGTTGGGGCCTGGTATTGCTCCCCGTACTATCAGCAAATTATTCTCTTCATCGACGCTGACTACCTGCAGGTTGCGGACTGTGACGCGGGTATTGCCGTATTGCCCTGCCATCCGCCGGCCCTTAAAGAGACGACCTGGCCAAGCACTCATACCGGTACCGCCAGCGTGACGATGGACTTTTTTGACGCCATGCGTTGCTCGCTGGCCAGAGAAGTTGTGACGCTTCATGACACCCGAAAAACCACGGCCCTTGCTGGTGCCTGTGATGTCGACTGTGCCGATTTCTGCCAGGTTGGCAACCGTCACCTGCTGACCGACTTCATAACCCTCGGTACTGCCCCGGAACTCGCGCACGAAACGCTGCGGTTCGCATTCTGCCTTGGGAGTCGCTTCGATACCGGATTCCTGGCGAATCCGGGAACGCTTGCTGCTGATTTTGCTGCTGACATGACCCCGCTCGCTGCGACGGGCCTGTCCATGCCGACGGCGAGATCGACCTTCCGTGGGTCGCTTCTTGTCGAGAAAACCAAGCTGCACGGCCTGGTATCCGTCTCGCTCCTGATCGCGGATCTGCAGGACATGACAGGGACCAGCCTGGATTACCGTTACCGGTATGGCCTTACCCGTCTCGTCGTAGATCTGTGTCATCCCGACCTTGCAGCCGAGTATCCCAATCGTCATCGTCCTGTCCTCGAGTGTCGCCTACCTGTGGGAACCTGGAATGCCTGCCTAAGCGGCTTTTCCCATTACCCACGAGGCTTCCGAGTCATGTTCCTGTGTCCCGATTATCCAGCAGTTGTTGAACTGTTTTCATAATCGCCGTTGCCTGCTGTTGTCAGTACAGCAGAATAAAATCCACTCCTAGCGTGTCGACGCTTTAATCTTGATGTCCACACCCGCCGGCAAATTCACCTTGTTCAGCGCTTCAACCGTCTTGGCCGAAGCCTCCACGATGTCGATCAACCGCTTGTGTGTGCGGATTTCGAACTGCTGACGAGCTTTCTTGTTAACGTGGGGGCCAGATAAAACCGTGTAACGCTCAATCCGTGTCGGCAAGGGGATCGGTCCGTGAACCTCTGACAAGGTTCGCTTGGCAGTCTCCACGATTTCCTGGGCACTCTGGTCCAGGATGGCGTGATCATAGGCCTCCATGCGAATTCGGATAACCTCGTGTTGTCCTGCCACCGCTCTTCTCCCATTGCCCTGTCAGCCAAGCCGCCGGTCAAAATCTGCCAGCGCCCCGGGGATGTACCTGGGCAAACCACGTTGTCAAATAACCTGCCGGCAGTGGGATATAACCCGTGGCCGACAAGGATCCTTGGAAAACACTGTTTTCTGAGGGTCAAACCCCCGATCTTATGCCTACCACAGCAGGTCGTCAACAGTGCTGCCAGCCATTTTTTCTGGCCCTCAGGTGCCGCTTGTCAGAACTGGTAAAGCGCCATATCCGCCGCCGGTGCTGGTGCATAGTTTAGCGGCTCCAATGAGCAGCTGGCGCGTCCCTGGCTGATGCTCCGCATCGCACTGGAATACCCAAAAAGTTCCTTCAGCGGCGCCTGCGCCTCAATGTCGCTACGGTCCCCACGATGATCCGTCTTGATAATCGTGCCCCGCCGCTGCTGTAAGTCTCCGACAAAATCACCCAGGTATTCCTCCGGGGTGTTGATGTTGAGTTTCATGATCGGTTCCAACAAAACCGGCTGTGCCTGTCGTAAACCCTGTTCAAATGCATCGTTGGCTGCAATTCGGAAGGCGACATCGTCTGATCCCTCCTCTGAAACCACGGCAGACAGCACAGTCACGCGCAGGCCGAGCAGGGCGAAGCCAGCGATCACACCGCCACCCTGCATTGCGGCACCCAGTTCATCCAGCACGGCGTCTAGAATGTCGGCTGGCAACTCCAACGGTGGCAACTGGTTACGCACCTCCACTCCCTGCTCCGAGCTGTCCATCGGCTCCATCCGGATCGTCAATTCCGCTGACTTCTGCTGGCCACCCAGTTGCCGGTTACATTTCCCGGTCACTTCCGCTGCCCGTTGAACCGTCTCCCGGTAACTGACCTGGGGCTTGTGGAACTTCACCTCCAGGTTGAATTCTCGCTGCAGCCGATGCTTGATAACTTCGAGGTGAAGTTCGCCCATGCCACCCAGCAATGTCTGGGCACTATCACCGCTTTTGACCTGCAGCGTGGGATCCTGTCGCTGGAGCATTTCCAGGATATCCCCCAGCTTGGCTCGCTCCGTTGCGGAGTCCGGTTCAATGGCCATCGAGATCACGGTCTCGGGAAAACTGATTGATTCCAGCAACAGCGGGTGGCGGGTATCGCAGAGCGTATCGCCGGTCACCGAATTGCGGAGGCCGATAATTCCCACGATATCCCCGGTGGAGACATCGCTTACCTGCCCCTGGGCTTCCTTGCGAGTTGCATGAATTTGCCAGAGTTGGGCAACATTATCCTTGATATCGCGTCCGGGGTTGAGCACGCGGGTGTTGGCCTTGAGGGTACCCGAGTAGATGCGGACCCAGGTCAAATCGGCGGTCCGCGCCGGCAGGACCTTGAAGACCAAGCCGCAGAATGGTTCTTGTGGATCCGGACTCCGTGACTGGGTAACCTGATCCTGTTCTTTCTCCTTGCCGCGGGCCGGCACGATACCCTCGACCGCTGGCCGGTCGAGCGGGCTGGGAAGGTAGCGCAGCACGCTATCGAGCAGTGGTTGGACGCCGATCCCATGCAGGGCGGTACCACAGAGTATCGGTTGAATCAGCTGACTCAGCGTGGCCTCACGCAGTACCTTGTGGATCAGCGACGTGGGGATCGGTGATTCCTCAAGAGCCAGCTGCATCAACTCGTCACTGTATCCATAAAGCGATTCCAGCATCTGTTCGCGCCACTGGCTGGCCTGCTCTGCCAACTCGTCGGGAATCGCCTGCTGCTGAATATCCTTGCCCTCACCGCTGGCATCAAACACCAGCTGTTTCATCTCGATCAAGTCAATCACGGCGGTGAATGGTTCGGAGGTATGCGCCGGACCGGCGCCGACCGGGATCTGCAGCGGGACCGGGTTGGCCCCCAGTCGCTGCGAGAGTTCATCCAGGACGGCATAAAAGTCAGCTCCCTCACGATCCATCTTGTTGATGAAGGCGACCCGGGGGACCTGATATCGATTCGCTTGTCGCCAGACTGTTTCGCTCTGTGCCTCGACCCCCTCGCGAGCGCTGAAGACAACCACCGCTCCATCGAGCACACGCAGGCAACGTTCCACTTCGGCTGTAAAGTCGACGTGGCCCGGCGTGTCGAGCAGGTTGATGTGAATATCCTTCCAGTCGAAGGTCACGCAGGCCGAGTAGATCGTGATGCCACGTTCCTGCTCTTCTGGATCGTCATCGGTCTCGGTGGTGCCCTTGTCGACCATACCGACACGGTGCTTGGCGCCACTGTAGTACAGCATCCGTTCGGTGACCGTCGTCTTACCTGCATCGATGTGGGCAATGATGCCGATATTACGGATGTTCTCGATACGGCGCGTCATGGCAGGCAATTGAAAAGCAGGTGGGTTGGGCGGCAGGCGCTGGTGTGCGCATAAAGAACGCCGCGTCGACTCGGGGCCGACACGGCGTGGTTGGGTACTCTCCTGTTACCAGGCGAAGTGGGCGAAAGCCTTATTGGCATCGGCCATTCGATGTACGTTTTCGCGACGAGTCATGGCGCCGCCTTCCTTGTGATAGGCTGCGGCCAGTTCATCAGCGAGTTT
>CAUZOB010000217.1:0-8285 GCA_963581185.1 Planctomycetota bacterium
TCGGCGTGGCAAAGAACATACGCATCCGAGCGAGATGGTAAGCGGCAAGCGGGATGCGATATGGCCGGCCTGCGCCGATTCCAGCCGTCTGTCGACGCCTGGACATCAGCGGAGTCCTTGTCGACCTGGCGTCTGTCGAGGGGAATGGGACACAGTCGATATCCGCCCGCCGCAGGCGTGGCGGAATCGGCGTGGCAAAGGGATGCCGTCTGGCGACGCTTGGACATCAGCGGAGTCCTTGTCGACCTGGCGTCTGTCGAGGGGAATGGGACACAGTCGATATCTGCCCGCCGCAGGCGTGGCGGAATCGGCGTGGCAAAGGGATGCCGTCTGGCGACGACTGGAGATCAGCGGTGTCCCTGTCGATTGTCTACTGGTAAATTCAACCGACTCGATGGCTGATATCAGCTACAGAATTCACTTGCCAGGCAACTCTATGGTCCGCACTCGTTTTGCTCCCAGCCCAACTGGTTTTCTTCACATCGGTGGAGTCCGTACGGCCCTCTTCAACTGGCTCTACGCCCGTCAGCAGGGGGGCCAGTTCATCCTGCGGATCGATGACACTGACCGACAGCGGAACCTGGACGAAGCACTGCAGCCGATCCTCGACGGCTTCCGCTGGCTCGGCATCGACTGGGATGAAGGACCCCAGGTCGAGGGGCCCCATGCACCCTATTTCCAGTCCCAGCGGTCGGATCGCTACCAGCAGGCGGTCGATCAACTGCTGGCCAGTGGCCATGCCTACCGGGATTATTCGCGTAGCGAGGAGGTCCAGCAGGAACGTGAACAGGCTCAGGCTGAGAAACGTCCCTTCCTTTACAGCCGTCGCTGGATGGCCGAGACCGATCAACAGGCGGCCCAGTTCGAAGCGGAGGGGCGAGAGTCCGTCGTCCGTATCAAGATGCCCCGTGAAGGGGTCTGCCAGATCGACGACCAGGTGCGGGGGGATGTTGAGTTCCCCTGGGCCTCCGAGCAGGACTCGGTAATTCAGAAAGCCAATGGCGATTGCCTCTACCACCTGGCCAGCGTGGTCGACGATCACGATTTTGAAATCACGCATGTCATTCGTGCCGAGGAACACCTCTCCAATACGCCCCGGCAAATCTTTATTCTCGAGGCACTTGGCTATCCTCGCCCCGTTTATGCCCACCTGCCTTACGTGGCTGAGCCAGGCAGCAGCAGCAAGTTGAGCAAGCGGAAGATCAGCAAGTACCTCAAGAATCCCGGCTTCATGGAACTTCACCAGCTCGGTAAGGCGATCGCCGATCGCTGTGGCCAACAGGTGAGCGAAGAGAGTTTCAATCCTGTACTGGTCGACTTTTATCGCCAGACCGGTTTTCTCAGCCAGACCGTGCTGAATTACCTGCTACTGCTGGGTTGGTCGCTGGACGACCACAGCGAACAGTTTTCACTGCAGGAGATGATTGAAAAGTTCTCGCTGGATCGGGTAGTGAAGTCTCCGGCCAGTTTTGATCCGCAGAAGCTGCTCGCCTTCCAGCAGCGTGACATGGGACAGCTGCCTGAGGCCGACAAGACCGAGATGGTGCTGCCCTACTTGCAGCAAGCTGGGCTGCTGGCCGAACCTTTGCCAGCCGACCAGGCTCCTTACCTGCAGCAGATTGTGGCCGCTGCCGGCGATCGAATCACGCTGGCCGGACAAGTGCTCGACTTCGACGATTTCTTTGTCGACGACGGCGAGCTTGAGTACGACCAGCAGGCGATCCAGCAGCGACTTGTGGATACCGAGGGAGCACACCGGCTGCTGTCAGATTTCCGTGACCAGCTGGCAGGCCTGGCAGATTATTCGCATGACTCAGTCGAGCAGGCGATGCGCAGTTTTGTTGAGCAGCGGGAGATCAAGATGCGTGATCTGGTTCATCCCGTGCGGCTTGCGGTGACAGGCAAGGCGGTCGGCTTTGGCCTCTTCGAAACATTGGCAATCCTCGGCCAGTCGAGGGTACTGGCCCGCATTGGCCAGGCGCTTGAGCGGTTTCCGGCTGCTGGCTGAGTTCGCTGCGACGGTTTGGCAATTTCGCTGGCCGAGTTACAATCACATCTGCCCAGCGACACCCTTGGACTTTTTCGTGAGCCAGACAACATGAACTCAGAAGCGCCAGCTCCTGAAGACTCCGCCGAGGAGACCCCCTCGCTGCACTTTATCCAGCAGATTGTGGCGGACGATAACGCCTCGGCCAAGCATGATGGACGTGTCCATACTCGCTTTCCGCCCGAACCGAATGGTTACCTGCACATTGGCCATGCCAAGTCGATCTGCTTGAACTTTGGCATCGCCGCGGAAAATGACGGCAAGTGCAACTTGCGGTTCGATGACACCAATCCCGCCAAGGAAGATGTGGAATTTGTCGAATCGATCCAGGACGATGTCCGCTGGCTTGGTTTCCAGTGGGACGGTATGCACTTCGCCTCGGACTATTTCCAGCAGATGTACGATTATGCCGAACAGCTGATCAACGACGGCAAGGCATACGTCTGCAGCCTCACAGCAGAAGAGGTTCGCGAGTACCGCGGTGGCTGGAACGAGGACGGCCAGGAGAGTCCCCACCGCAACCGGTCGGTCGAGGAGAACCTGGATCTGTTTCGACGCATGCGGGCCGGTGAGTTTGCTGATGGGGAGCACACGCTGCGGGCCATCATTGATATGTCATCGCCCAACATGAACATGCGTGATCCACCGATTTACCGGATCCGCCGCGTCCACCATCACCGCACCGGTGACGACTGGTGTATCTACCCGATGTACGACTTCGCCCATTGCCTCGGCGACTCGGTCGAGAAGATCACGCATTCCATCTGCACGCTCGAGTTCGAGGATCATCGACCACTCTACGATTGGTTCCTTGACCAGCTGGATGTCTACCACCCGCAGCAGATCGAGTTCGCGCGGCTGAATATCACCCATACGGTGATGAGCAAGCGGATCCTGCTGGAACTGGTCTCCGACGGTCATGTCAGTGGCTGGGATGATCCCCGCATGCCGACGATCTGTGGCCTCAGACGGCGTGGTTATACTCCCCAGGCGATCCGCAATTTCTGCGAGCGGATCGGCGTTACCAAGTACAACAGCACGCATGATATGAGCTGGCTGGAAGGTGCCCTGCGAGAGGATCTGAACCGCCGCGCCGAACGCCGGATGGCGGTCCTGCGTCCCTTGAAAGTTGTCATTGAGAACTTTCCCGAGGGGCATGTGGAGGAACTCGAGGCGATCAACAATCCCGAGGATCCATCCGCCGGCAGCCGCACCGTCCGCTTCACCCGCGAGCTGTACATTGAAAGCAGCGACTTCATGGAAGATCCGCCCAAGAAGTTCTTTCGGTTGGGTCCCGGTCGTGAGGTCCGGCTGCGATATGCGTTCTTCCTCAAGTGCGAGGACTTTGTCAAGGATCCAGAAACCGGCGAGGTGGTGGAATTGCGTTGCACCTACGATCCGGCAACCCGCGGGGGATCGTCGCCTGACGGCCGCAAGGTCAAGGGCACCATTCACTGGGTCTCGGCTGACGAAGCGGTCGATGCCGAAGTACGGCTCTACGACCATCTCTTCAGCGAGCCTAACCCGCTGGATGTAGCCGAGGGTGCCAGTTACCTGGATTCGCTGAATCCTGATTCACTTGAGCTGCTGCAGCACTGTAAGCTGGAACCGTCACTGGCAGCTGCCGAGGCCGGCAGTATCTGGCAATTCGAACGGCTCGGCTACTTCTCTGCCGATGCAGTGGATAGCCAGCCAGGGGGACTGGTTTTCAACCGCGCTGTGACGTTGCGTGATAGCTGGGCTAAGATGCAGAAGAAGCAGCCGTAACAGGAAAAAAGGGCAGGTGCAGGCCAGATGGTTGAGCTGGGGGTAAATATCGATCACGTGGCCACGGTCCGCCAGGCACGGCAGACGTATGAGCCCGACCCGGCCTGGGCCGCTGTGCTGGCCGAACTGGGCGGCGCCGACGGTATTACCATCCACCTGCGCGAGGACCGTCGCCATATCCAGGACCGCGACCTGCGGGTGCTGCGTGAAACAGTGCAGTGCAGAATCAACCTGGAACTTGCCTGCGACCAGGAGATTGTCCAGATCGGCTGCCAGTCGGGAGTTGAGCAGGCCACGCTGGTTCCCGAGAAACGGGAAGAAGTTACCACCGAGGGGGGCTTGGATGCGGTCACCCATTTCGACACGGTCAAGTCGGCCGTCGCTGCTCTGCAGCAAGCCGGCATCCTGGTCAGCCTGTTCCTTGACCCCGAGCCGGCACAGATTGAGGCAGCAGCTCGAATGGGAGCTGAAGCGGTGGAGTTGCATACCGGCCAGTACGCACTGGCGGCTGGCAGCGAACAGCAACAGCAGCTCGAATTGCTGGAGATGGCGGGCCAGCAGATCTGCCAGGCAGGTATGCTGCTGCACGCCGGTCACGGTTTGAATTACCGCAATGTGAGGCCAGTGGCTGCTCTGGACCAGATGAGGGAGCTGAATATCGGCCATGCCATCGTGGCCCGTGCGGTCATGGTTGGCATGCAGCAGGCAGTGTGTGAAATGAAGTCACTGCTGTAGATCGCTGCCATTCTGGAAACGGCTGACAGCGGATGTGGCCGGCTGCGGGCTACAGCGACGCTCGATCGTTCGGACCCCTAACTCCTGACTTCGATCTTCGCACCCTGGTTGCAGGGCCATGCTCGCTGACTCACCAGTCGCTCGCCTGTGGGGCATTGATCCAGTTGCTGCTGGAGCTGCTCGGCAGCCTGCTCATCCGGCGTCAGCACAAACAACGTCGGCCCCCAGGAACTCTGGCCAACGCCGCTGTAACCGATCGACCGTAACCACTCGACACGCTGATTCAACGCCGCTCCGTTGTAAGGCCCACCCTGCAGGCTGCTGAAGCAACTGCCCGCCAGATTCCCATAACGATAAACGCTCTCGGCAAACTCGCTAAAATTCTCATCCGTCAGTGCCGGTAACATCTGCTGCCGCACCTCCTCGATCAACTGCTCGGTCACCCTGCCGGGCACCGGGGGCAAATCACCAAACGCCTGTTGTTCCTGTTCACCCGACAAGCCCTGCCCCTGATCGGGGCGAATCAGCACGATGCACCAGCTGTCCGGGACCGGCAGGCGACATTCCAGCGGCGCCAGCATGTGCTGCTCGCTGCGTCCCCCCTCCACGATTAACCCGCCGTGTACAAAGCCATGCGTTCCAATGGCCGATCGACGGGCGCGGCCGGCACAGGCCGCCAAATCTCCCACCGAGAAGTTCGGCAGCTGAACGAAGCGGGAGAGACCAGCCACCACGGCAAGTCCCAGCTGAGTGCCGCTACCCAGCCCGACATGCTGTGGTGGAATCGAGTTCATTTCGATCTGACAGCAAGGCAACTCGGCTTGATCGTGAAAAACAGCCCACTGACTGGCGAACTGGCTGACCCGGTCAGCCAACGGCCCTGCCACGCTGAACTTGTCTGCCGCCGAGATCGACAGCTGGAAGCCAGGTGGCCGGATCATCAACCCCACGCCGCCATACTGGACCGGCTGCTGGCCGAAACGAAACAACCCCAGGTGCAGGCGGCTGGCCGTTTCGACATGCACGGTGGCAGCAGTCATGATGAACCGGGATTGGATGACAGGTCAGCGTGGCGATAGAGTGGCAACTCAGCTGCGGGTCGACAGCGAGGACTTAATATACTGGTCCAGCAGCTCAAAGGCTCGCCGCTCCACCTCGCCAGCCGTCTTTTCGACCGGGCTGGCCAGCCCTTCGAGTTGCTCGAGAATCGAGCTGTCAGGCAGGATTCCGACGCGCGTTGCCAGGATCGCAGCCTCCAGCACAGCATGCTTGGCTCGATTGAATCCCCAGAAGTCGCGTCGTCGCCCCTGATCAGTGACCTGGCATTCAATCCGCGTCCGCTCCTGCTCGTCATCCAGCAGCGTTACGTCAAAGGCATACCAGCGGCAACAATCGACCAGCACGCTGCCAGCTCCTGAGGGAAGCGACTCGACTTCTGGCAACTGCTCCCACTGGTTGATCGCCGCCCGGGCGATCAACTCGACGTTGTCCACCACGTGCAGCACGCCCCTGCCGCTGATCTTCAGATTGCGATAGGTCGATGAAGTCTGGAACGGCCGCAACACGAAGGACTCGAAACGGTCATCCACGAGCGGACCCATCGGAGCGATATTCAATGCGCCCAGCTCGTCGCTGGTCGTGACAATGCCTTCCAGTATCACGTTCTGATTCTCCCTGTCGTGCCTGCCGGAGCATCCTGGCTAGAACGTCACCGGTTGATGCGGGTCACTTGTCTCGATCACAACCGGCCGGTGTGTACTCCGATTCAGCTGCGGCAGGGGATCGACTACCTCCAGCCCTGCTTCTGCCAGGAAACCAGCCAACAGAGCATAGCCGTGCTGCGTCAGGATCGACTCTGGATGGAATTGCAGACCGTAGACCGGTAACTGGCGATGACGGACTCCCATCACCGTGCCATCGTCCAGCCAGCAGCTGGCCTGCAGGCAGTCGGGCAAGGAGTCGCGGTCGATCACCAGCGAGTGATAGCGGCAGGCGGTCAGCGGATTGGGTAGTCCGCGCAGCAATCCCTCACCATCGTGCTCGATCGGACTCGTGCGACCATGTACCGGCTGGCTGGCAGGCACGATACGAGCTCCCAACGCCTGGGCAATCACCTGGTGACCGAGGCAGATCCCCAGCAGCGGATAGCTGTCGGCGAGTTGCTCGACCAGCTGCAGGCTGATACCTGCCTGGTCGGGAGTACATGGTCCGGGGGACAGGACGATGGCGGCCGGGTCCAGCTGCTGCAGCTGGTCCAGGTCGATGGCATCGTTGCGGACGACATGCGTCTGCTGACCCAGCCGGTTGAAATAACGGGCCAGGTTATGGACAAAGCTGTCGTAGTTGTCGATCAGCAGGATCATGGTCGCTGTCTCTTGGCCAGCGCGGAAGTTACTCCAGCGAGTGTATCATACCGGCTGCCTTCTCCCAGGTTTCCATGTACTCCATTTTCGGGTCCGACTGAGCCACGATGCCGCCCCCCACAGGAAACTGCCACCAGCCTCGGCCGGCAGTGACGGTGCGGATCAGGATGCTCAAATCGAGCGTGCCGTCAAAACCGAGGTAACCCAGCGAACCACAGTACGGACCCCGGCGGGTGGGCTCCAGTTCGGCAATGATCTCCATCGCCCGCGGCTTCGGTGCACCGCTGATGGAGCCACCCGGAAAGGCCGATCGGATCAGCTCCAGCGGCCCCTGGTCCGGTCGCAAGCGTCCCTCCACCACCGACACCAGGTGCTGCACGTACTGGTAGGCTTCGACATGACATAACTGTGGCACGTCGATACTGTCAGGATCACAGACCCTGGCCAGGTCGTTGCGTAACAGGTCGACGATCATCACGTTCTCGGCCCGGTCCTTTTCACTCCGTAGCAACTGTTCTGCCAACAGCAAATCGGCCTCGGGATATGGCATACGGGCGCGAGTTCCCTTGATCGGACGAGCCTCGACCCGGCCCTCTTCCAACCGCAGGAAGCGTTCCGGCGAGGCACTCACCAGCTCGAATCCATCCAGCGCAAAGTAACCGGCGAAGGTGGCTGGGTTCCGCTCCCGCATACGCAGATACAAGTCCACGCTGTTATCCTGCGCCGGGTAGAGCAACCGCTGGGAGATATTCACCTGGAAGATATCCCCGGCATGGATATAGTCGACCGCCTGTTGGACAACCTCGTGGTACTGTTCGGCGGAAAAGTTGCTGGTCAATGCCGGCAACCTGCCAACCTGGTATTGCGGTGCCAGGTCGTCGCTTGTGAGCAGCTCGCCAGTCGGCCTGGAGACCGACTCGGGTGGCTGGCTGAGCCACGTTTTGAACTCATCCGCACGCTGACGGGCGCGTGCCTGTCGCCGGGTTGGATCCAGTTCAGGCAGCCCCTGGGAAATGATCCAGCCACGATTCTCAACATGGTCCAGCGCCAGGACGACATCGTAGAAACCGACTGCCATGGTCGGCAGCTGGAACTCGTCGAGGCCCGCCGCCGGAACCTTTTCCAGGCTGCAGGCCAGTTCATAGCCCAGCAGCCCTGCTGCACCACCCTGGAAAGGGGGTAGCCCCGCCAGCCTGCGCACGCTGCCGTCCGGAGCGATACTCTCCAGCTGCTGCTGAAGCTGGCCCAGAGCGTCCTCGCCCGGTTCGTCGAGCTGCAGGAACATGAAGGGGTCGACCGCCAGGAAGGAATAGCGGCCCAGCTGGGGGTGCCGCATGGCACTGTCCAGGAACAGGCAGTGCGGCTTGCTTGCC
>CAUZOB010000218.1:0-8244 GCA_963581185.1 Planctomycetota bacterium
GCTGGGCAGCGAGAACAACAATCTGCCGGGATTTATTGCCATGTGTCCCGGTGGTTATCCAATCGTGGCCACTCGAAACTGGCGCAGCTCATTTCTGCCAGGGGCCTATCAAGGAACTTACCTGGATACAAAGAACACCGAAGTCGAAAAGCTGATCCAGAATATTCGCAATCATCAACTGGGGCTGACCGAGCAGCGGCAACAGCTTGATCTGCTGGCCAGCATGAACGCCCGCCATCGTCGTGGCCGCGAGCTGGATGGTCGGCTGGAGGCGAGGATCCAGTCATTTGAGCTGGCCTTTCGTATGCAAACCGAGGCCACGGATGCCTTTGACCTGGCCCGTGAAACGCAGGCGACACGGGATATGTATGGTGATGGCATCCACGGTCGGCAGCTGCTGATCACGAGGAGGCTGATTGAGCGGGGTGTGCGCTTTGTGCAGGTCTGGTCGGGAGCTGGCCAGCCCTGGGACAATCACAATGACCTGGAGAAACAACACCGCACACTGGCTGCTGCCTGGGATGGCCCAATTGCAGCTTTCCTGGCGGACCTGAAACAGCGAGGAATGCTGGACTCGACACTTGTCCTCTGGGGTGGCGAATTTGGCCGTACACCGGTGGCTGAATTGCCGGCACTCAATGGTCGTGACCATAACCACTATGGCTTCAGCTGCTGGCTGGCAGGTGGGGGAGTGAAGGGAGGCACGGTCTACGGGTCGACCGATGAATTTGGTTTTCGGGCGGAAGAAAATCCAGTTCACGTGCACGATCTGCATGCCACCATGCTGCACTTGCTGGGGATCGATCACCAACGTTTGACCTATCGGTATGCTGGCCGCGATTTCCGCTTGACCGATGTGGCTGGCAACGTGATTCGAGACTTGATCGCCTGAATTCCGTCGGCCTGCTGACCTGGGGTGATGGTTTTTGTTGCTCAGGCGGTTTTTCTTGTTGGCCCGGCACTTTATGGTGGTAGCTGATTCGTTGCCGTGCTGGCGATTCAGAGAGAACAGAGGAAAACAACTGTGCGAAGCTTCCTGCTACTTGCTGTAGTTATGCTGCTTGCTGCCCTCGGCACGCAGGCCTCCGCCGCGCCACCCAACATCGTGCTGATCATGGCCGATGACATGGGCTATGGCGATCCACGCTGCTACAACGCAGGTTCCAAAATACCGACACCCAATATCGATCGGCTGGCCCGCCAGGGGATGCGGTTCAGCGACGCTCATTCTCCCGCCTCGGTCTGCGTACCGACTCGCTATGGCTTGCTTACCGGGCGATATCCATTTCGCAGCGAGCGTTCGGAACGGATAGAAAGCCGGATTGAGCCCGGCCGCATGACAATTGCTTCGATGTTATCGGCAGGGGGATATTACACCGCCTGCCTGGGAAAATGGCACCAGGGTTTTGACGGCGGCAAGGTGAGGCAGGACTACCAGCAGCCAATACCGGGCGGCCCGGTGGATCGTGGCTTTGACGAGTTCTATGGCATCCCTGCCTCGCTCGATATTCCACCCTACTACTGGATTGAGAACGACCGCTGCGTGGCAGCACCCAGTGAGACCATTGAGGACAACTTCAGCGAAGGCTGGACGAAGATCCAGGGTGCCTTCTGGCGAGCCGGGAACATTGCTCCGCGCTTCCGCCACGTCGACGTGCTGCCGCAATTGCGCAGCCACGCAGTCGACTTCATCAAGCAACAGCGCAAGGAAAGTCGCCAACGGCCTTTCTTCCTGTATGTTGCCCTGCCCGCTCCACATACACCCTGGCTGCCGACGCGGCGCTACCAGGGAAAAAGTGGGGCAGATGAGTACGGTGACTTTACCTTCCAGGTCGACAGCCTCGTCGGCGAACTGCTCGATACGCTCAAGGACCAGGGGCATTACGATAATACGCTGGTGATCTTTACCAGCGACAATGGCCCCGTCTGGTATCCAGCGGATGTTGAGAAATATGACCATGCCGCTTGCGGGCCCTTGCGAGGCATGAAGGGTGATGCCTGGGAAGGGGGTCATCGGATGCCCTTCGTCGTCCGTTGGCCCGGCACGGTGCGCGCTGGCAGTGTCTGTAACCAGTTGATTTGCCATACCGACCTGATGGCGACCCTGGCCGACGCGTTGATGATCGAGTTGCCCGATAACGCCGGCGAAGACAGTGTCAGCTTTCTTCCGCTGCTGATGGAAGCGAGTCAAAATGACTCCGCTCGCACGACCCTCGTCTCGCAGTCGTCGGGACGAGTTCTGACTGTGCGGGATGGGACCTGGAAGCTGATTCCCCAGCTTGGCAGCGGTGGCTTCTCCCAGCCGCGACGAGAAAAGCCGACCGAGGGTGGTCCGCAAGGTCAGCTGTATCGGCTCGATACCGACCTCGGCGAAACGAAGAATCTCTGGCTGGAGAATCCGCAGCAGGTCGAGAAGATGACCCGCCTGCTGGAACAGATCCGTGCCGGCAACTGAGATAAAAAAGGACAAGGGGCTGTTTCTTTCCCGCGAAGGAATGAAACAACCCCTTGCCTGATTGCCCCGGTGCGATGGGCACGGCGACAGTTCGCACCGGTGCAGCTCTCTTCTCGGGGTTCCGGCCCCTCTCTTCTTACCACCCGAATCGCACGCTGTAGTTGCGACCCGAGATACCGAAGCTGCGGTAAGGTGTGAAGTAACCACTGCGGTGCGCCGACCGATGATTCAACTGATCGTGGAATGCATCGTGCTCCAGGTTGTCGTGCAAGCGGTCATGGCTGCGGTGAGTCATCGGGTAGCGATGAGCGTCCCGGTGATACAACTGCCGGTGGAAGCCGTTGTGCCGCAGGTCATCGTGGAAGTTTCCGTGTCGGGCATTGGAACTGGCACGATGAGGCTGGAAAGAGAATCCCCCGATCGAGAAGCGGAAGTCCTCCGCACTCGAAGTTGTGCTTCCCATCAACATAATTGCCACTCCTAATCCACAGATCGCTATTAAACGTGCCATCATCGTCTCCTTTCCAAATAAACCTCTCAGGTCCGTTGCAGGCGGTTGCTGGCATCGTTCCAACTCCCGACTGCTGACACATAGATAGAGCAATGAGCGTGCCAATCAGAACGGCGTTGTGTGGAAATCACTGCTATTCAAGTCGCAAAAGCCGGCCGGCATTTTTCTGGCCAGTTTTCTGCCTGTGCCAATTGTTGTCATTCTGATGTCAGACCGTGTGAATCCGATGACGGGTCACTTATAAAGGAAACCGCAATCACGGTTTTGACTCCCGATGAGGAGAGAAGACGATGAAATTCCCTGCAGTGAGTGTTTTTTGCCTCGTTTTCCCTTTCTGTCTGCCCCTGGCTGTCAGGGCAGCAGATCCACCACGAGAGATCGGTTCACGGCTGGAATTGCTGGCGGACGACTACCTGGTCGAGAAACTGAGCGGTGACGCCGTCCAGAAAATGCATCAGCCCAAGCCTCACGAGGTCGTGCTGGTGACTGACAAGCCGTGGGAAGGAAACACCTGCGCTTACTACACCATCTTTCAGGACGGTGACCTCTACCGGATGTACTATCGCGGCTCTCACGTTGACGAGGTCGCCAAAAAGGCGACCCACCGTGAGGTTGCCTGCTATGCAGAAAGCACGGATGGGATTCACTGGAAGAGACCCAACCTGGGGCTGTTTGAATTCGCTGGCTCGAAGGACAACAACATTGTCTGGGATGGGATCGGCACGCACTGCTTCACGCCCTTCAAGGACGAGAACCCGGATTGTGCCGCAGACGCGCGTTACAAGGCCGTGGCCCGTGGCCGGCCAGTCGGCAAGAAAGGCCTGTATGCCTTCAAGTCGCCCGACGCGATCCACTGGTCGCTGATCGAGAATGAACCGGTCATCACGACAGGGGCTTTTGATTCTCAGAACCTGGCATTCTGGGATCCGGTTCGAAAGCTTTACGTCAGCTATCACCGCAATTTTGTCGACGGTGTACGAGCCATCATGACCTGCACGTCCGAGGACTTTGTTGACTGGAACGAACCGGTCTACCTGAAGTACGGTGATGCACCAGATGAACATCTCTATACCAATGCGATCATGCCTTACCAGCGAGCACCGCATATCAAGATTGGTTTTCCCACGCGTTACCTGCCGACGCAGGCCAGCCGCGTGGAGCCGGTCCTGATGACCAGTCACGACGGATTGAATTTTCATCGCTGGAGCGAAGCACTGGTGCCGGAGGAGGCACCGATGGATCGAGGTGGAAATCGCAGTAACTATATGGCGCGTGGACTGCTGTCACTGCCCCACAGCGACCGTGAGCTGTCGGTTTATGCGACCGAGGCGTACTACACCGGTCCGGACAGCCGGGTCCGACGATTCTCATTCCGCCTGGACGGATTCGTATCGATACGGGCTGGAGACACGGGCGGACGTTTGCTGACACGCCCGCTGACCTTTGCGGGATCCCAGCTGGTATTGAATCACGTGACCGCAGCGAAGGGCCAGCTACGGGTGGAAGTGCAGTCGCTTGAGGGCCAACCACTGGAAGGATTGTCACTCCAGGACTGCCGACCCCTGCAGGGAGATTCACTGGAACAGGAAGTGCGCTGGAAGCAGGGATCGCTCAAGAGTGTGGCAGGAAAGCCGGTGCGGTTATTGTTTGAGCTGCAGCAGTCAGATCTTTACTCGCTGCAATTTCGTCGCTAAGTGCCACCAGCTCTGTCAGCACGAAAGCGTGGCAGGATAGACCTTTCATCGTCGAGCAATGTGGGATGGTAGAAATTGAACGCGGCGTCGCCCGCCTGGCCCCAGGGACCGACCTGGTAGCGGGTAGCACGGCCAGTTTCCAGCTGGTCTACCAGGCCACGGCGCCGATAGCGGTCGGCGGCGGCATTCGCATTTCAACCGATTCGGATACCGATTGGGGAATCCCGCAATTCGACGATCCGAGCGCCGCCGAGTACATGACGGCGGCAGCGCCCGAGGGTGTCGGCCTGTCGTTGCTGACCGTTGGCTCGCGGGGGGTGCAGTTGAAGCTGCACGGGCGGCCGCTCCAGCCTGGCGACGAACTGACCGTCTGCTGGGGCGACCAGTCGCAGGGCGGTCCGGGCAGCCGCGTTCAGACTTTCGCAGAAGATGACCGTTTCTTCACCGTGGATGTGGACCTGTCTGGTAATGCCGAGTGGCAGCCAGTTGCGGATGCCCCACGGCTGGCTGTTGTCGCTGCAGAGGCGGCGGCCATCAAGCTGGTCGCCCCTTCGATGGTCACGCTGGGCCAGCCATTTCGGTTGATTGTGAAGGTCGAGGACGCCTGGGGGAATCCAGCCTCGTCGTTCGCAGGGCAGATACAGTTGTCGAGCCAGCTGATCGCCTTCGGGCCGGTGCTGGACATGACGGCCGGCGACCAGGGTGTCCGTCACCTGGAAGGAGTGCTCGCCAACGATATTGGCGTCGATCGAGTGACCGCGAGGTGCCATTACCTCGAACTTTCAGCGATCAGCAACCCGATCGAGGTGACCGAAACGGCACGCCAGCACCAGCTCTTCTGGGCAGATCCACATGGCGGTCAGGTTGTCCTGAACAGCAAGATTGCCACCTTTTTCACGTATGCCCGTGATGTCGCTGGCCTGCAGTTTGTTGGTTACCAGCGCAATGCAGATGCCATATCGGTGGAAGACTGGCGGGTCCAGCAGGCGGATGAACATCGCTTGCTGGAGCCCGGGCGATTTGTCCCGATCCCCGGTTTCGAATGGTCTGGGCGGACAAGCCAGGGTGGCCACCACAACGTCTACTTTCGACATCACGACCAGGCGGTTCGGCGTAACCGGCCGGTCGAGGTTCCCGAGTCGTTCGATGCGGCCACGGAGTTGGAGACCTCACGGGACCTGTTCGATGCCTACCGCGGCCAGCAGGTGATTATCACACCGCATGTTGGCGGCGAGCATTCGGACATCGACCAGCATGACCCAACACTTGAACCGGCTGTGGAAATCGTCTCCACGCATGGCACCTTCGAATGGATGCTGGAAGATGCAATCCAGCGTGGATATCAGCTGGGCTTCCTGGGTGGTAGCGATTGTTACACGGCACGGCCGGGTGACGACCGTCCAGGCCACCAGCTACGGCGATACAGCAAGAGTGGCGTGACGGGGATCTACTGCCAGGACGTCACGCTGGATGGTTTCTTCGAAGCGATGCGGGCGCGGCGGGTCTTCGCCACAAGCGGTCCGCGGATGATCGTCTCGATCGAATCGGACGGTCACTGGATGGGAGAGAGTTTTACCAGCACGCTGCCGCCCTCATTCACTGGCCGGGTGGAAGGGGTCGGGCCGCTGGAATCGGTCCAGCTGTATCGGGGACTCGAACCGCACTATGAATGTCCGCTGATAAACGGTCGCGATCAGAAGAAAGTTCGACTGTTGTGGCGGGGAGTGAGTCGCAAGACCAGCTATGCCGGCGTGGTCTGGGATGGCTGCCTGAAGGTCAAGAATGCCCGCATCCTCTCGCTTGAAAAGATTCGCTTCGAGAGTCCTCGTTCGCATATCCGTGAGCAGACAGAGCACTCCATCGAGTGGACCGCCTGGGGATGTGGTTACCCGATGGGACTGGTGCTGGAACTGAATGATCCGGCGGCGGCGGAGATCGAGCTGGCAGTGCGCAGCCGGGTACTTACCGGGCCAGGTTATGGCGGACACGGGGAAGATGGACCGCGGCGAGTGTCGCTGGCCGATGCCGAGCGGGCAGCATTGAGTGTGCGAGTGGCGAAACTGGCCGAGGGAGATCTTCACCTCGACCTCGGGATGCGAGGTCGTGAAATCCAGCTGGGGCTGTTGCCTCAGTGTGAGTCGACATCCGCGCGGATCGAATGGACCGACCCGGACCCCCAGCCTGGTTTTCAGCCGTACTGGCTACGTGTCGTCCAGGCCGATCAGGAAATGGCCTGGAGCAGCCCGCTGTTCGTGGATTACGAGCCGCCGGCCTAGTCTGCCGTGGTCCTGCATCGAGCTGCGGAGGACAAAACCCCTTGCATATTGAATGCCATCTGGCATGCTGATGGGCGCCCAGTGGAAGCACGTCACCTTCTAGCCAGCGAGACACTCATGTCGCATCGTTTTTCCCCAGCTATTCTGTCCGCCGTCCTGATCTCTCTGCTGCTGACGAGCCAGGCACCCCTGCTGGCTCAGGGCTCGGCCGGCACCAGGATCCTGTTCATTACGACCGCCAAGGATCACCCTTACGGCTCGCACATGTACAACTTTGACAGTCGACTGCTGGCTGCCTGCTTGAACCAGCATCGCGGAGTTGAGGCTATCGTACGGAGCGGATTTCCTCAGGATCCAGCTGAGTTGGAAGGGCTTGCGGCGATCGTTTTCTTCTCCAAGCCGGCAGGCGAAATGGTGTTGGATCCGCGTAATCGCGAAAAGTTCACACGCTTGATGCAGAGCGGCGCGGGTTTCGTGGCGATCCACTGGGGAACCGGGATTGGCTACAGCAAGTTTGCCGAGGCGGAGGAGATTCGTAATGCCTACCTGGATGTTCTTGGCGCCTGGTTTCGTCGACCTCCCTGTGGTGTGACGATTGCCCAAGCAGAACTGGCCCAAGTCGATTCTCGTCACCCGATCTGCCGGGGCTGGCTGGGCTACGAGCTACGCGGCGAGTACTACACCGACCTGGTGTTCCACGACAGGGCCAAGCCGCTGGTCACCGTCAACGTGGAAGGCAAGGACCAGGTGGTGGGCTGGACGTTTGAGCGAGCGGATGGTGGTCGTTCCTATGGCACCACCCTCGGCCACTTTCACTATAACTTCATACGGCCGATGCACCGCAGGATGGTAGTCAACGGAATCCTCTGGGCCGCCCAGCACCGCATCCCACTGGCTGGATCAAAGGTTCAGTTGCCGGTTGGCGAGCTCAAACTGCCACCGACGCCGGCCGAGTCGAGCGAGTAGGATGTTGACTGATCTGCTGCTGATCAGCGAGTCGCTGCGGCGATGTCCATGGTCAGGTCGATCTGGCAGGGCAGCGCCATGCCGTTAATCGTGAGCGTGATGCTCCCGGCCAGCTGAAGCTTGTACTCGGAAAGCGTTGGTCGACCCAGCTCGTTATCAAACAGAATGCGGATGCTGGATGACTTGACCGTGAGTTTACTATCGCTGACTGGAGCCGATCCCTTGACGTCGGGTGACTGGACCAGTTGTGCGTCGTTCGTGACGCCCGTGATGACGTGCAGTTTCTTGCCGCTGGCCGTCATTTCTACACCCTTGTAGGTCATCGTCCGCTTGGTCTCGAGA
>CAUZOB010000219.1:0-8223 GCA_963581185.1 Planctomycetota bacterium
CGCAGGTAGCCAATACGCAGATCGGGGTGTTTGATCACCTCGCCAATATCCAGCTCTTCTTGGCCGAGGATAATCCGAAACAGCGTCGATTTTCCGGCGCCATTGCGCCCCACAAAACCTGTTTTCGTGTTGTCAATAATCGATGCTTCGGCTGCATCCAGCAGTTGCTGGTCGCCGTAGCTCTTATACGCATTACGGATCTGGATCAGGACAGCCACGGATCTCGTTCGGCCTTGGGCCAACGGGGAGGAGGGAAAGCGGAATTAAAATTCGCGAAGTGCGGTTAGTCAATAACAGATTGGACCGGTCGCGGAGAATTTCTGCCGGATAGAGCACGCTGATGAGGATTGTATTGTTGGTCGGCGGCAAAGAAGATCGGTTTTGTCGGAGCCGGCGGCGTCCCCCGGCAAGCCAGTCGGACGCAGGTCAGCTACCATGCGTTGATACGGGCCAGGTATTTCTCATTCTCTCAACGGTCTTTCGCGATGAACGTCCGGGCACCTGCCAGCCGCACTCGGAGTCGTCGTGGGCCCTCCCACCAGCGGCGACTGGAATTCAAATCCCTCAAGGCACGGCTGCTGCTGGATGCCTCCCTGCCCGCAATCCCACATTCTACGGTACGCGACAGGGCATCGAGACGCTGGTAGATCAACTTCACCAGGCCGGCATCAATCTGCACATCGACACGATCATCAAGCACAGCGGCTTCACGGACCGTGGGGCCGAGGGTTTCGTCGCGTCCGGCGGTTATCCCGGCATGGCTATTACCTGATCGCGATCTGTTTCGATTAACCAAGTGAGCGGGCAAGTTTCTTCACATACATGGCCGGTCCCACGACCGTGGCCCTGTTTCCCTGCAACACAACGGACATCCGGCCGGAAAGGAAGCCAGCCTGGAACGACGGCTTGAAGGTCAGGAAGTCGGCCGCGCTGGTTGCAGGGTTATAGCCAATCTGTGACATGGCAACATTGATTCGTGAGACAAACTCCTGGGCGTTCTGAAAAGGGACAGTGATCGTGTCCCCTCTCATGAAGATTGCCAGGATCAATCCCATGAAAAACCCAAATGCCAGCCCAGCTGGAATTGCCACGGGCAACATTTCACCAAACGAGGAATCAGGCATCGAGCCCATCAAGAATGCCCAGAGCAATGCGAATGGCAAGGCCGTGACGCCAAAAATCATTGAGGCCACGCCCAGGTAGCTACGGGGCTGTAATCCGGTATTCAACGGCGCTGACTGCTGAACAGGCCGCTCGAACCTCTCGGTCGCAGGCGTAACGGACGAGACGGGTGGTGCTGGAGTCGCGACTGGCGATCTGACAATTACCGCTTCCGGCGGTTGAGGGGCCGCCGGGATCGTGAATGCCTGTGTGCAGCCAGGACATTGTGCTGTCCTGCCCGCCATCACAGTCGACACATTCATCTGCTGTCCACAGTGCGGACAGGCAATTTGTATCGTGTTGGACATCGGTTCCTTTCCACGCCAGCAGGGGTTCCGCAACGTACAAAATCTGCCTGTTGGCGGCGGCCGTCTATTTGCCCTTCGTCCCTGGGGGAGTCTTTGCGGTCAGGTTCAAGTAGATGTGCGCCTGGTCCCGGCAGCCGACTGCGAGGTCCAGGTCTCCATCTTTATCGATATCACCCAGTACTGCCTCGTGCGCAGGCCCGCTGGTTTTGACCGACCAGATTGGCTTGTTCGCGATCGTACCCTTTTCATTCAGATACACCGAGACGCCTCCACCCCCACCATAATCCGCCGCTACCAGGTCCACATCTCCATCGTTATCGACATCACGGAACGTGAAGCCATGAAATGCTGTCTGCAGTGAGCTTCTCCAGCCGACCTTGACGGTCGCGTCGTTCGCTTCCGGAATGAGCTGGAGACTTTGACCAAGCCGGTTTCCCCAGGGTCCCTTGGCACAAAACAGTTCCGGTTTCCCATCCTTGTCGATGTCATACGAGTAAACGCGCTGCGTCCAGGCATTCTGTTTGTTCTCGAAGACCACCGTACCGTCGTCGAGCACTCCGTCCTTGTTACGAAACACGACAAGTTTGCCGCCACGGTAGCCACCCACAATGTCCAGGTCACCATCGCCATCGTAGTCTGCAAAGATCGCGGTCTCGGAATACTCGGCATGCCCAAGTTTCCGGGTTGGCTTTCCCGCAGGCGTGCCGTTCTTGTTTTCGAACAGGGCAATGCCATTGATCGGTTCGCCGGCGGCCATCACCAGGTCAAGATCGCCATCCTTGTCAAAGTCGCCAAAGTCGATCTGGTTGGCGTTAGCGATCAGGCCGGTCTGCCAATCCGGCTTGGATGAGAACTTACCGGCATCATTGAGGTACAGCGTGCAATAACTCTCATGCGTCGCTGCCAGATCCAGCCAGCCGTCGCCATTGAAATCCAGTACGTCAATGTGATCGCAATCGGTCGTCTCATCGGACTCCCAGGCGGGCGTCGTTGAAATTGTGCCCTTGTCGTTCCTGTACAACACCCATCTCATCGGACCCGGAGCGCTGGTGACAAAATCGAGGTCACCGTCTTTGTCAAAATCAATCAGGCGGGCAATCCCATCACCGCCAGAACGTGTCGTGCCGCTGCTCCAGATCGGCTGGCGCGAAAATAACTCTTCGCCACAAACGTCCGTGCAACACGTGAACAGAACGATCACGGCGGTCAGGCAAAGTCTCTTCATGATCGTCATTTTGTCTTCCATCTGTTTCCAGGAGCCGGCAGATTGTGTCAGTAGGTAGGCCTGTATAGTACTCGAACCGCTCGTCTGATACGCAACTGCTGGTCGAAGCAGTTCCTGCCTCGCGGCGCAACAGCAGTCGGAATCACTTACATTAGAGGCGCATACCGGTCCCATCGACTGCCAGCGTTTTTCAGCAACGGGTAACCATCCACGATGTTTCGACTGTGTCGGTTCATATTCTGTTCAACGATGCTTTTCGCCTCCGTCACCCCAGGCGTTACTGCTCAGGATGCTCTTCCCAGCCCCGGCATTGGGCTCTTGGTCCAGGCAGAGGAGATGCCTGCGTTGCGAGCCAAGTTGGCTCTTGAACCGTGGAAGTCGACTTTTGCCAATCTGCAGAAGCGTGCCGACGCGCTGGTCGAACATTGGCCGGCAACAGCCCAGCAGATGGACGAGCGACTCGAAGCGGTACTCGACCTGACGATCGAATTCGACGCTGTCACCAAGGATCAGCCGACCCGCGACCTGGTCCAGTTGCTAGGTCGCACGGCGCAGGGCGAGATGTGCCCGGCAGCTTTCACTTACCTGGTCACGGGCGAGAGAAAGTATGCAGAGGTCGCACTTGACGTGATGCGCACGATGGGCCGAGTCAACCGCTGGGGCTGGTTTACCTGGTCGGGTACATCGATGCCGCACATTCACGCGGGCATGTACGCCCGCAACACCGCTTTCACACTGGACTTCATCTGGGATGCCCTGACCGAGGCCGAGCGGGCCGAGCTCCGACAGCTGATTGCAGAAAAAATTGTCGAGCCATACTTTCGCCTTGTACTGCACACCCCGGCGATGGGTCTTCATCACCTCAGAAGCAAGAACCAGGGTAGCAATGTTATGGCGGGCGCCATGATCAGTTGCCTGGCTCTAGGCAACGATTATCCACAATCCCGACAGTGGCGCCGCAGCTTCATTCAGACGTTTCACTGGCTGATCACACACGATATTGGTTGGGCGGGGCAGGGCCTGGAGTCTGGCATGCCTGGCTACTGGTCGGTCTCGATGCAGAATCTCTACACCGGGGCTGTCTGCCTGTTCAATACGACCGGCATTGATTTGCGCAGCCATCCAGGTTTTGCCGAGGCAACCTACTACCCGATCATGCACGAGACGACGGTGCCACCGGTGGGGATGTTCAACAAGCCCATCGACCCGAACTACAAGGGGGCTACCGGCATCATCGGTGGCAAGCCGATTGAATTACCACACCCCGCTGCCGGCGGCCTCTGGTGGTATGACTATGCCCGACGTCAACCCAAATCGGCGGCAGCCTATTTCATCAATCGCACGATGATTCAACTCTCTGACGATGAGCGCCTCCGCTTTTATGTGCATGATGCGCACCAGCAGGGCCACTCGCAGATCATCAGCCTGCTGTGGACCGACGCCGACCTCTATCGTCCGAATCCTCCAGCTCCGAGCGAACTCTTCAAGACCACCGATCGTATGACGATGTTCCGCAGCGGCTATGGAATGGGAGAGACTTTCCTCTATGCCAACGGTGACATTTTCCTTTCGTCGCTGGGTGAGATTCTGGGAACGACCAGCGGCATGTCGTGGCATTTCAAGTGGCACGGCTACCAGAAAGCCGAGAGTGGTGTTCAAACCGAGGGACACAACCTGGCTCCTTCCATGCTGGTGACCGATTCCTGGGACGACAAGCAGTTGAGCATGGTCCAGACCCGCTCAAGCACCAGCAATATTACGTACTACCGCCCAGCAGGTCATGACACGGAATACAAGAAGTACCGGCGGCGCGATCGTGACATCATTTATGTCCGCGACAGGCCAGGCCGAGACTACTTCATCGTGATGGATCATCTCCGACACGATGAACCTCGCTGGCACGCCTGGCTGTGGCAAACATGGAACAGCGTACATGGCAATCAACGAGACAATCCGGCCAGATTCACGCTGCTGGCAGACAATCAGGTTCGGCTGGAACGGCCCAACGCCGACCTGGCCATCCAGTTTGTCGCACCAGCTGATGTCGAATTCGAGATCGAGGATGCTCCGGGCCAGCCGATCACCTCGTACATGTTCGACCACAATCTACTTACTCTCCGCGCCATGGCCGGAAAATATCAACCGACATCGGCCCCAGCTGTGACCATTCCCCCGACCGCCTGGCAGGGGGCAGGCGAGCTGACAAAACCTGAGGCCGGGCCAGGCTCGGTTCCAGCCTCGGCCTACCAGGTCAGTGGTCGCGTCAACCTGGTTCAGGAACAAGGTCAAGCACTCAATACATTCCGTCACGAGGCCGTACTCCGTGCCAACACGCGATACCGTATGCGGTTAAACGTGCGCAAGCAGGAGCTGTCTGTTTACGAGAATCTCGCCTGGCGGATCAACCTGTCACTGCACGATGCGGACGGCAAAATACTCGCTGCTGCTGATTCTGATTACCCGATGCCAGACCAACTTGCCCTGCGCGATCCGCGCTCGATCACCAACACGACTGACTGGCTTCTGACGGAGTGGGTGCATTTTGATGTTCCTGCTGGTTCTGATGTAGCAGAGCTGCGCGGCGATCTGCTGGCCGCCGAATATTCACATCCACCCAACCGCATCCATGAAGACTCCGTTCTGCAGATCGGTGCGATTGACATTGAACCGCTGGGTGTGATCCCACGGCGGGCAGAAGAGACGTTTTTGGCGATTCTCAGTCCACTCAGGAAGTCAGCGGAGACGCCTGCAATTGAAGTCACAACGGTAGGCGAGGCCCAGGTGGCGCGGATTC
Organism: Planctomycetota bacterium; assembly: GCA_963581185.1. Classification (GTDB taxonomy): domain Bacteria; phylum Planctomycetota; class Planctomycetia; order Pirellulales; family Pirellulaceae; genus SAT2750. The sequence continues at coordinate 5,489 of CAUZOB010000219.1, forward strand.
CGCGGACCGAATTCGCCGCGGATTGGATTATCGTTGGTGCCAGGAAGCCGACCGAATTCAAATGGGGCCGGGTTGCTGCCGAGTTCGCCTGGATCCGCGTGGATGACAACGAAGTGGTTAGTCGTGTTTATCTGCGCAAGGCGGAGTTGTTCGAACTGGAAGGTCAGACCGTGCTGACCAACTCCGGGCCGCTGGACATCGCCCTCTCACTGAGCCCGATCGGCACGATCACACGAGCTCGAGCATTTGTCGATGGTGCAACCGAAGTGAGTATGCTGGGTAAGACCTATCCACTGGGGAACGGCGTTTACACAGCTGGCCGTGACCTCGACTGGACCTGGGACGAGACCGCGTCGTCGCTGGGCGGCAATTCCCTCACCAGCCAGGGTGAACTTGAGCACGGTCTGGCCCCGCTGATGCGGATGTTACGGGAAGAACGTGACACGGTACTCAGCCGGAACATCGCTCTGGATTCCCAAGTCACCGCGTCCGGATATCGGGATCATCGTTTTCCTCCTGCCCTGGTTACTGACAACAAGACCTGGGAGTACCCCACCGCTGGCCGCCTGGATTATGCCCAGCAGCCGATCAAGACAACCCAGGGTGGCGGTTATGGACGAGAAAAGATCGAGCTGTTCGGTGACGCGATGGCCCAGTTCCCGTTCTATGTTCGGCCCACCTACTGGCTTCTGCCCCATGGTCAGCCAGGCTGGGTACAACTCAAACTGCCGGCCAATCGTACGGTATCGCAGGTGCGATTACTCAATACGTCCAATGCGGGCCTGAATGATCATGCGACCATGAGTTTTCGGGTCCAGTTGCTCGACGATGACGGGAACCTGGTCTCCGAGAAGAAGGGCCAGTTCGGAAAAGTGCTCGACCGTCCCTTTGAGCAGGCATTTCGCTTCCCAGGGCACTTTGGCACCTATGGAAAGACCTTTGCGGGGATGCTTGAGCCAGGCGTGGCCGTTCCTTTCGGCGATGGCTGGTACGACCTGGATTTTGATACAGTCAGGGCACGATTTGTTAAGGTCTTGATCGACTCGCATTGGGCTATTGGTGGCGGGCTGAACGAAATCCAGGTATTTGAATAGCCGCCACGTCCCGCGCATCACACTCTACAACTCCTGGAAAGGTACTGTGCCGTGAAACAGACGAGAGCTTCTCGACGTAACTTTCTCAAGTCGACGACTGCTGGCATGCTGGCTTCCGGCGTGGCTCCGGCCATACTCGGCGCAGCGGACAAGGCTGGCAACAAGCCCCAGGTGATCGGCGTCGAAGGCCATCGCTATGAAGTCCACCATGACTGCATGAAAGTCCCCGACCACATTCGTTGGCAGGATACGCATGGCGTTGCCGTCGACGAGGAAGGCCTGGTTTACGTCAAGCACCGAACGAAGACCGCCGAGGTGATGGATTCTATCGCCGTCTTTGATCAGAAGGGCCGATTCGTGCGTTCCTTCGGTAAAGAATATCACGGCGGTGGTCATGGCATTGATATTCGCAAGGATGATGGCGAACAATTCCTCTACCTCTGTGACAACAAGGGATACATTGCCAAAAAGACACTCACGGGGGAGACGGTCTGGCAACAGACGGCGCCCAAGGTGGACGTCTACGAGGGTGCCAGACCCTTTGTGGTCAAGCAGGCGGGACAATATGGCAAGGGAGTCAAATTCAGCCCGACAAATATCGCCTTCGCGCCGGACGGTGGATTCTGGGTGGGCGATGGCTACGGCTCGAATTACATTATTCGCTACGACAAGAACGCCAAGGTGACCGGCTACTTCGGTGGCTCTGGCGACAAGAAGGGGCAGTTCCAAACCCCGCATGGCCTCTGGTGGGACGAACGGCCGGGCCGCACACCGGGCCTGGTAATCTGTGATCGTGCCAACGCGCGGTTGCAGTACTTTGATGAGAATGGCAAATACACCGGAGCCCTGGACGATGTGCTCTTTCCAGCAGACATCGACACGCAGGGTGAAGTCATGATGGTCCCTGACTTACACGCTCGAATCACGCTCTACGACAAGGATAACAAGGTCATTACTCAGCTGGGTGATGACCCCGCCTGGCGCGAACAGGTGCTGGCGAACAACCTTGCCATGCGTACTCAGCCTGAGCGTTGGGAAAACGGCCGCTTCATTCATCCCCATGACGCCTGCTTTGACCATGACGGCAATATCTACGTGGCCGAGTGGGTTGCCATTGGGCGGATTAACTTCCTGCGGCATGTTGGCTAGGATGTCGGTGACTCGCGATCACGTCGCAGACGCTCAACTGGTCGCCGGCCGTTCAATTTCAGTCGCTGGTTAATTGCCGGCGTCGCACCTATGCGGGGACGAGACGATGCCTGATACACGATTTTTTGCGACAGCCGTGCTGTACCTGATTGGCGCCAGTTGCCTGTTGGTAGAAAGCAGCGGGGCTGAAGAAGTTGCAATTGATACCCAGCTGGGCACGGTCGAGGATAATACTCGCTGGTTCCAGGCGACCGACATTGGTTTGGAGGGGAAGGCCTGGGCCGACACAACGGCTCCCTACCAGCGATTACCGGACAAAGCCAAGGGGGTCGTGCGAGACCCGGTTTGGGGTCTCAGTCAGCACTCAGCCGGCATCGCTGTTCGATTCAGCACCGACTCGAGTTCACTCTCGGCACGCTGGACGTTGACTTCTGCACGACTGGCGATGCCCCACATGGCAGCGACCGGCGTGAGCGGCCTGGATCTCTACGT
>CAUZOB010000220.1:0-8046 GCA_963581185.1 Planctomycetota bacterium
CCAGAAACCGTTGACCGTGACGAGGCCAGCATTCTGGCTGGCAATCGGCAACTTGTAGTAATTGTTCTCGACCCACTCCTGGGTCTTCTCCTGCTGACGATACAGGCCACGCGCGGCCGTCAGCTCGCCGGCCTGGTCGCTATAAAAATGCATCGACTTGTCAGCTTCCGCGGCATCCTGCGATTTGCGGAAGCGGCCATTGGCTTTACCGTTAGGCTTGTTGCCATGCAATTCCTCACTCTCCGACTGCCTCCGTAGATCGTTAGACCGGTCGGCCGTCGCCAGCTTCTTGGCCTCCTGGCCTCCTCCACCGAAACCAGCAGGACGTCGTGCCTGGTTCATTGCACTGGCCGTTGCCGGTGCGCCCAGTTCATTCCTCTGCAGGTTCTGGCTAAGCTTCTCCACTGCATCTTCCACCAGGGCGTTCGACCGTGACTCGGCACTCAGCCCACTGCGACTCAAGGAGGTATCAAAGAGATAATTGAATCGATCCACATCGGGAGGTACCAGGTCGAAGAGATCCTTCAGATGCCGTTGCGATGCGGTTCTCTCCTCGGCCAGTCGCTGGCCAAGCAGGATGCGTTCCACGGCATTCAGATGCTGGTAATTCCAGGGCTTCAAGTGTTCTTCCAAAGGCAGCTCCAGCAACCACAGGTCCATGAAGGTCTTATGTTGCTTGTTAGCCAGGAAAGGACGGATCACGGTGTCAAAAAAGTCACGGTCCTTGCGGTACAGGAAGAAGTTCAATTCGTGACAGGCATACTTGGAATAGAGCTCAAGCTGACGTTCCTCCTGCAGCGATGGCCACTCGGTAACAAACTGGAACTCGCGCAGGTTGGCGTCCTTGTTGAGCGTGCTGAACAGCTGGTAAACCCGTTGCAGGCTGTCATAGGTTTCGAAGCGACCGGTCGTCACGTCCTGGATTGTGAAGGGCTGCTGGGCAGGCACAACACTGACCGTCTTCTGCTGGACAAAATGTCCCTGGGGGTTCAGTCCGCGAATCAGCCGCAGGTCCAGTGACGCTTGCTGTTGTTCGGGCAGCGAAATGGACCGGTAGACTGTCTGGGTTGGATCCACCACCACGATATGCACGTGCTGATGGGCTCCCAGTGCATCACGGTCCACCAGCAGCAGGCCGTCCTCGTTGGGCACCAGGTTGACAAGCAGGCTGGATGTTTCGGTGAGGAAGTCGAGTCGGGAAAAGTCCCCGCTGGATGCTGCTCTACCGCCATTCGATCTGCCACGTGCTGATGCCGAGCCACTCGCATCGGTCTTGCTGTCGAAGGCCTCTCCATCACGAGCAACCTGCTGATCGGTCTCGGTGGTTCGAATCGGCCAGGGGCTCAACAACAACTCGGGGCGACGCAGCAAGTTGCCCGGGAATTTCTGGGCGTACTTGCGATCGATGATATAGCGATACTCATCGCCAATATCCCGACCCTCGACGTAAAGTGTACGAGGTTGGCGTGTGGAGACCGCGTAGGGCTCCGCATCATGAACCTTGCCAAGGTAGTCCGAAACGGGGAATGCCGGGTAATAGCGAGTTGCCAGCAGGTGCACACGGGCAAACTTGTTCCAGCCCGTCAACTGGATTGCCAGCTGTTCATCCGCCACATTGATCTGACTCACTTGCAAGGGCTCAAGGCCGCGTGTTTCCAGGTGCCGGTTGGCACCCAGCAGGTATCCCTGCTGGGCTTCAGCGGATTCGGTGATACGAATCCGGATCCGCCGTCCACCTTCACGAATCAGCAGGTCGTAGTCACCCGGCTCCAGCCCGCTGATCTGGATCATGCCATCCTTGACCAGCAAGGCATCGAAGCGATTGGCGACGAACGTGCTACCGCGCAGTTCCAGCAGCGAGAGGTCCTCGGCACCGACTTCTGGCTGGTTCCCCATGTAGGGAATCGAGATCACTTCACCGCTGCGGGCATGCTGCGACTGGTAATACGAATGCCTGTCACGGTTTATCGGCCAGCGATGTTCGGTACCAGCCACATCGCGGACGTGAATGTTGACGATGCCGGGCAACTGGCCAAGCTGGATGCGACCGAGATCATCGGCTTGCAACTGGACCGTGACCGGATCGACAAAATCCTCGTGCTTGAGCGTGACCTGGACGGTCCGTCCCGCTCGCCGCTCACCAGTCTTGCCAAGTACGTCCAGGACAAAGTCGCCATCGACCCAGGCCAGGTAGACATCGGCCGTCTTCTCGGTGCTCTCAATCTGGTTGATCTCAAACGATTCGATCACCGACAGGTCAAGTGGCTTGCCCTGGCTGAGGCTGTCGACTCGGGCCGTGAGAGTAAACTGGATCGTCTTGAGTCGTTGCGGTACGCGGAATTCGTGTACCGATTCCTCTCCCTCATGCAGTTCGAAATCGTCGACCTGGCTGGTGCTGCGGATGCCCTCGTGGTCGACCGAGAGGATCGTCAGCTTGATGTCCTTGAGCACCGAGAGCGTGATCGGCGTTCCGTTGAGCGACAAGGAGGGCCGTACCATCACGGCAGCCAACCGCCGCTCAAGCAGCGACTCGCGGTCCACAAAAATACCGGCGTTTAACTGGTACTGCTCGGACTCGTGCTGGAATCGATGCAGCGTGGAAATTGTCCCGTCGGTGACGACAAATGGCACCGTGCCAGGATTGGTGCTGAACGGTACCAGCACGCGACCCTCATCGTCACTCTTGTAGAGTGAGCCAGCGACCCAGATCGAGGCATCCGCGATCCGCTGCTTGTCCTCGCTCAAAACGTTGAAGATATGGCCGCTTGTCCCGGTGCGGACAAGGAAGTCCAGTTTTCCCTTGCGGATCAGCGTTCGGCTACTCTGGCCATTACCAATAAAGTCGATCACGAACACGCCTGGCCGATTCAACTCGGCAAACTCAAAATGCCGTTTGACTCGGCGCAGCGGTGCATCCTCGTATTCGAATGTCCGCTCGATGTTCGCCACCAGGCCATCCAGATTGATCCCGGTGCTGACTTCCTGCAGCCGCTGGCGGTAGTAATTCTGCGCATTCAGCTCGTAGACCTTGACGATCAGGTTGTCGACATTCTTGACGTGCACGTCGAGTCCGACGCCTGCGCCACCATCGAAGTACTCGCGGTTGGTGAAAGCAAAGTCCAGGTCGACGCGGTCCTTGAGTACCTGGTAGCGGGCTGGCGGCAGCATGGCAGACCACTGCTCGGAATCTCCCAGGCCGTTGACAATCTTTGTCTCGGCAAACAGGTGCTTGAGATAATCGTCATGCAGGAACGGCTCGTAGGCCTCGTAGCCGGCTGCTTCGACGAAAAAGTGTGCAAGGTAAGAGCGGATCAGCGGTTCATCGTTGCCAATGATCGGCAGCAATGTGACTGGCGAGAAATTCGCCTGCAGATCGACCAGGTAACGCTGGCGATTTTCATCCTTGATAAAGTCCCGGTTCACGTAGACCGCATTGCGAGGCAGCTGAATGTAACGCATGAAGCGTTGCTCATCGAAAACTCCCTGCGAGCGGTCCAGCACCAGTCGACGATAGAGGACATGCGCTTTGAGCGAGTTATGGACGGGAGCCAAGCGGTCGACGAAACCCCACAGCCGGTCCAGATAGTCACGATGCTGGGCCGGATCCTCGGTCCACTGAACGTCGTCACTCGGTCGCAACTTGCTCATGTAAGAATTGACGAAATTACTCTGGTCCAGCAGCGGGGGATGAATCTGCAGGCACTCGTCCAGCTGCGACAGCAACAGCTGTTTGTGAATGTTGTAGGAACCGAAGCCGGGGAAGCCCTTGAACTTGAGATCATCCAGCACCAATCGTGCCAGACCGGGGACGTCTGGCCGCTCAAGACGCTGCAGGAAATGACGTCGACGAACCGGATTCAAGCCGGCCGTATCCAAGCCGATCAGGCCATGCTTTTCCAGACCCTGCAGGTTGGTATAGCGGGCCATCGCGCGAGCCATCAGTGTTTCCTGTGCGATCAACTGCTGGGGTAATTCAGTCGGCAACTGGGCCTGCTGGTTGGCTGCGTCACGTTGATGATCGAATTTGAGCGACAGCTCCTTACGCAGGTATTGCAGGGCCGCAGCGGGGTCATTGGCATACGTCAGCAAGGCCTGGCGAAAGCGAATCTGGCGAACCAGCGAGGTTGTCTTGTGGCGTGCCACCCACAACGTGAGCAGATCCTCGACCTCGTCATACTGCTCAGTGTTCTGCAGCTGCAGGCAGTGATAAAAGTAGAACTGCTCCGTACCAGGAACCAGTTGTTCCAGCGCCACCGTTCGATCTGCAGCCAGGGCGAAATCCTCGAGGTAGCCGATCTCCTCGGACTTGATCTGTGTGGTGGTCGACAGGATCATCAAGAAAAGCATGCAGTTGATGAGACGTTTCATCGTGTTTTCCTCTGTTGTTGATTCCAGCTGTGCAGCGTTGCTGCGGATCAAGCTCTATCCTAACTGAAGGCGTAATCGTGCCTAGTTTCTTTGACGTTTCGGCCCTCCTTTTCGTTCCCTGATTTTTCCCCTCCGACCGCCAGAGTTTGCTCGCCGAGGCGATTTTGATAGGGTGGTTCCGGGTTGGCCAATGGTGCTGACACCCTGTTCGTTTCCCGGTTCGGCCGCTGACGGCCATTGCACTGCTGTCGCATGCGAGACATCTGGCGTCCTATCGTACTGATTGGGCTGGTTATGCTAGTCCCGATCGTGCCATTTGTGGTCTTCGGCGATGCACTCGAAGCATGGGTTCAGCGGACGATTGAAGAGCAGGTGTCCGGCTGGCTGATCATACTGATCCTCTCGATCGACATTCTGCTGCCAATTCCCTCCAGCGTGGTCTGTACGATGGCTGGCTGGAAGCTGGGACCGCTGGCCGGCTCGCTGGTCTCGCTGGTCGGCATGACGGCCGGCGCCGTACTCGGTTTCGCGTTGGCGCGCCGATGGGGAGCACCGCTGGCCCGCCGCTTGTCAGGCGAGCAGGACCTTCAACGGGCCCGCCAGATCAACGACCGGTTTGGCCCGGGTGTGATCCTGATCACGCGTGGTGTGCCGGTCCTGGCCGAGGCAAGTGTCTTGCTGGTCGGCATCCACCAGCTTTCCTGGCGACGGTTCCTGCTGCCGCTGCTGGCTGCCAATGCCCTGCTCTCTGCAGGCTACTCGCTGATCGGTTACTATGCCCGTGAAACCCGTGGTCTTTCGCTGGCGCTAGCAGCCAGCATTGCCATTCCTGTCATCCTGGCCCTGTTGGTCAGGCAGCTCTATCAACGCAAGGTCCATCGACAAGGCGATTCCCATGACGGACTCGAATAATGACCTGCTTCAGCAACTGCTGGCACTGGACGATCCCCTTGCAAGTGAGGTGGAAACCCAGGCAGCGGGGCCAACCGGTTCCCTGCCGCTGACCGACGAGATGCTCCGCAGCTGGACCAGCGGTGACTTGTTTGGACTTACCCAGTCCGCCGGCATGGGTTGGAAACCGGAAGATCTGCTGGGGCCGCAATACCTGGTACTCAGTACCCAGGGGGGCGTCCGCGCCGAGGATGGGTCGCCGATCGCCCTTGGTTATCACACCGGGCACTGGGAAGTTGGCTTGCTGGTCGAGGCCGCCGCTCGGGCCTTCAAGGAAGATGGCGCGCTGCCCTTCGCTGCCTACTGCTCCGATCCCTGCGATGGCCGTACCCAGGGAACGCCTGGCATGTACGATAGCCTCCCGTATCGAAATGATGCAGCTATTGTCTTGAGGCGACTTGCTCGATCCCTCCCCACGCGCCGCGGCCTGCTCGGTGTAGCAACCTGCGACAAGGGCTTGCCGGCCATGATGCTGGCCCTCGCCGGGCTTCCCGACCTGCCCTCGATCATCGTTCCTGGCGGAGTCACCCTGCCACCCGAGGAGGGTGAGGATGCCGGCAAGGTGCAGACCATCGGTGCTCGCTATGTACATGGAGAAATCACGCTTGAGGATGCCGCCGTGGCTGGCTGTCGCGCCTGTGGGACCGCCGGCGGTGGCTGCCAGTTCCTCGGTACTGCAGCAACCAGCCAGCTTGTGGCCGAAGCCTTGGGCATGGCACTACCGCACTCAGCCCTGGCTCCCAGCGGCCAGAAAATCTGGCTGCAGAACGCTGTCAGCAGTGCCCGCGCCCTGCAGCAGCTGGATCGCCGCGGGCTGACCACCGCCGACCTGTTGACTCCTGCAGCGTTCAAGAATGCCATGCTGGTCCATGCGGCCTGCGGCGGTTCTACCAACCTGCTGCTGCATATTCCGGCCATCGCCTTTGCCGCTGGAATACCGCGGCCGTCGATCGAAGACTGGAACGAGATAAATCGAAGTGTGCCGCGGTTTGTCGATGTGCTTCCCAATGGCCCCCAGTACCATCCCACCATTCAACTCTTCCTGGCGGGTGGAGTTCCGGAGGTGATGCTCCACTTGCGCCGCCTGGGACTGCTGCAGCTGGAAGCACTGACCGCCACCGGAGCCCCGCTGGGTGAAGTCCTCGACTGGTGGGAGTCATCCAGCCGACGAACCGTGCTGCGCCAGCGACTGGCGGATCACGACGGTGTCGATCCCGATGATGTCATCATGGATCCCGACACAGCTCGCCAGCGTGGCCTGACAAGCACGGTCTGTTTTCCGCAAGGCAACCTCTGCCCGCAGGGGTCCGTCATCAAGGCCACTGCCATCGACCCCGAGGTTGTGGATGACGACGGTGTCTACCGAAAAACCGGTCCGGCACGGGTCTTTACGACGGAGCGAGCTGCGATTGCGGCCATCAAGGGCCAGGCAGATGCAGCGATCCAGCCCGGGGATATCGTCGTGCTGATTGGTCGTGGGCCGCTCGGCTCGGGCATGGAAGAGACTTACCAGATCACCTCGGCCCTCAAGTATCTCAGCTGGGGACGAGAGGTTGCCATCGTCACCGATGCCCGCTTTTCCGGCGTCAGCACCGGTGCCTGTATCGGCCATGTCGGCCCCGAAGCATTGGCTGGCGGTCCGATTGGCAAACTACGCGACGGCGACCTTGTCGAGATCGTCGTGGATCGAGTCCAGCTGACTGGCACAGTCAACCTGGTCGGTACCAGCGACGGGGAGCTATCGCCAGTCGAAGCGAGCGAGCTGTTGTCGGAGCGAGCGCCGCACGAGGATCTGCAGCCAGACAGCGAGCTGCCCGATGACACCCGCCTCTGGGCGGCTCTGCAACAAGCGAGTGGTGGTACCTGGGGCGGCTGTGTTTATGATGTCCAGCGGATACTTGATACGCTGGCAGCAGGTCAGCAGGCGCTAAGCAAGGAATCAGAATAATGCGATCGACACCGTTTCGACTGCGGCAGGCCCTGACCCTGCTGGCTCTGGTGCTGCTCATCGAGCCAGTTGCGGCAGCCCCACCGGCAGGCTGGATCCAGCCTGCTGGCATTGACGGCTCGCTGATCATCGCCGGCGGTGGTGAGCTGCCCGCGTCGATCATCGATAGCTTTATCGAATTGGCTGGCGGCAGGCAGGCTCAGCTGGTGATCATCCCCACCGCCTCGGTGCGGGCCGATGATCAGAAAGCCAGCCAGCAGATCCTGGAGCAGTGGAAAAAGTATCCGCACGCCAGCGTCACGCTGCTGCATACCCGCGACCGCCAGACTGCTGACAGCGAGGACTTTGTCCAGCCCCTGCTGAAGGCCAGCGGCGTCTGGATCGGTGGCGGCTCGCAGTCCCGAATCGCCGAAGCTTACCTGGGCACGCGCGTCGAAAAGGAACTTGTTCGGCTGCTGGAGCGAGGTGCAGTGATCGGAGGATCGTCGGCCGGTGCTGCCATCCAGTCGCGTGTGATGATTGCCTCAGGCAAGACCGAAGCGGTCGTCAAAAAGGGTTTTGACCTGTTGCCGGGCAGCGTGATTGACCAGCACTTCAGCCAGCGTGACCGGCTGGCTCGACTGCTGGGTGTTGTCGACGACCAGCCTGACCGGTTTGGCGTTGGGATCGATGAAAATACAGCTCTGCTGGTCCGCGGCCGCGAGGTCCGGGTGCTGGGCGAGGGGACGGTCACGCTTTGCCTGGGCAAGACCGCCTATCGTGAAGCTGAACAGAGCGTG
>CAUZOB010000221.1:0-8025 GCA_963581185.1 Planctomycetota bacterium
GTTGCCGAGGTCTGTGGAACCGAGTACGACTCTACGAGCGAGTCGGGGCGGCGTCTGCGGCGGATCACCGATCATCTGCGAGCCTGCACTTTTGCCATCCATGAGAATGTCTACCCGGGTCCCAATAAGGAAAAGTACGTCATTCGCCGCCTCTTGCGGAGGGCCGTGCTGGACGGCCACCAACTCGGTTTGCGAGATCCGTTCCTGCACCAGCTTGTGCCCGTGGTGGCCGGAATGATGAAGCATTCCTATCCGGAACTTGGAGAAACCGTTGATCGCGTCTCCTCTGTCATCGAGCAGGAAGAGAACACGTTTTTCGCCACGATTGACGGAGGACTGAGTCGGATTGACTCGATCTTCTCGCAAATGGAAGCGGACGGTCAATTGCTGGTCGAAGGAACAAGTGCCGCGGAGCTCTACCAGACTTACGGCCTGCCACCAGAACTTGTCGAATCGATGGCAGCCGATCGCAACTTTTCCTTCGACTGGGAGGGTTTTCGAGCTGCCATGCAACAGCATGGTATCGACTCGGGTAAGAGCCAGTTCGAGCTCTTCAAGACCGGCCCGGTTGAGGGTCTCAAGCGAACACTGCAGCGAACGGAGTTCATCGGCTACGAGCAGATGTCTGCCGAGGTGGTCGTGAAGGGTATCGTGGGGATTGACGAGCAGGATGCTGCCGGCCAGCTGGTAGAAAGCTGCCAGACGGCAGGTCAACAACTGATCGTGATCACCGATGTGTCACCCTTCTACGGTGAGTCGGGAGGCCAGGTGGGAGACCAGGGGCTGTTAGTTGGCCCGCGGGGCAGAGTCGAGGTGAGCGACACGCAGCAAGACGGCGAGTTATTGCTGCATTATGGTCAACTCGCTGAAGGCCAGCTTGACACGGGTGATACGGTGACAGCGACAGTCGATGACGACTCCCGTAACGCCATCAGGCGGGCTCACTCGGCAACGCACATTCTGCATCACGCTCTGCAACAGGCACTCGGTTCACATGCCCAGCAACAGGGTTCCAAGGTCGACGGAGACTGGCTTCGTTTCGATTTCACACACCAGCAGCCGGTGTCCGTTGAGGAACTGGCGTCGATTGAAGCTGCCGTGATCGAGAAGATCGCGGCGGCGGATGCAATTCAGTGGGAATTGTTGTCACTGGCGGACGCTCGCTCCCGTGGAGCCATGATGTTGTTTGGTGAAAAGTACCCCGACCCCGTGCGGATGGTCTCGATGGGCCAGTTCAGTCACGAGTTGTGCGGCGGTACGCATCTGGAGAGTACAGCGGAGATTGAGGACTTTGAGCTGATCTCTGAAGAAGGTGTTTCAGCTGGCACTCGCCGAATCACGGCTTTGACAGGCGCAGCAGCGCGTGAAAATGCCCAACAGGTTCAGCAACAGGCCAGCCAGGCTGCCCAGCTGCTGTCTGTCGACATCGCCCGCCTGCCAGTGGCTGCCAGTCAACTTGCTGGCAAGCTGAGGGATCTGAAGAAACAACTTGCTGGTTCCGGCTCGGCATCGCCGCCGACCAATCCGGCGGAGGCGGATACAGCCCAGCAGCTCGGCTACCTCCAGATCCGTGCTGCCCTGCGAGACGCCGCAAGGCAGCTGAATGTCTCGACGGTCGACGTGACAACGCGCCTGGCAGCCTTGCAGAACGACGTCAAGTCACTCGAGGACCAGCTGTCGCAGATGGCAGGCAGCGAGGAGATTTCTGCAGATTCGCTGCTCGAGTCGGCGTTGCAGATCGGGGAGACGACGGTCGTCGTGCAGTCGCTGGAGGGCACGAACCCCAATCGCATGCGGCAGTTGATCGACCAACTCAAGCAAAAAACCGGATCGGTCGCGGCGTTACTGATTACGGCGATGGGTCCGGACAAGGTCCTGCTTGTCGCTGGAGTAAGCGATGATCTGATCGCCCAAGGCGCACACGCCGGTCAGTGGATTGGCGAGGTAGCGGCTGTCGTGGGAGGCAGCGGCGGCGGCAAGCCAGCCATGGCGCAAGCCGGTGGTGGAAACCCAGACCGGATCGATGATGCCCTCGAGCTGGCTCGTCAACAGATCAGCGACCTGCTGGGCTAGGTTGGTGTTGCCGGCCCGGCAGAACGCGGCTGTCGTGGCCTACAGCAAGCCCTGGATGGCGGCCAGAGCAGCTTCGTAGTTCGGTTCGTCGACAACTTCACCGACCACTTCGGCGTGGACGACGGTTCCCTCGCTATCGAGCACAAACACGCCGCGGGCGAGCAATTTCAGCTCGTCAATCAGCATGCCCCAGTTGGTGCCGAACGATCGATCCTTGTAGTCGCTAAGGTTCTGCATGCTGGTGATCCCCTCACCATCGCAGAAACGACCCTGTGCAAAGGGCAGGTCCAGGCTGACCGTGACAGCATTGATCTGGTCACCGAGCGCACTAATCTGCTCGTTAAAGGTCCTGGTCTGTACCTGGCAGACTGGTGTATCGAGTGAAGGAACGACGCTTATCAGCGTCGGCTTACCTTGCAGGTCGGCGGGTGAGACCGACTCCAGGGAACCATTTGTCAGTTCGCACTGTGGCGCAGCTTGTCCAACCTGAACTTCTTCGCCTACCAGTGTCAGCGGATTTCCCTTGAATGTCACGTTGCGGGACATTGTCTTCCTTTCACGAAATAGCTCAACCAAAACCGTTATCAAGAGAGACAGTATGGTGAGCCACTCTCGGCTAATCAAGGGGCGGTCTGTTGGATTGCTGTGAGCTGGACGGGGCGGCTGCTGATGGAAAGTTGGGGTGGCCAGGATTGGTCTTTTCGCGATCCTGGAACTGTCATAGATTGATGCAGCCAATTTGCAACCGAGGGAACGACAGCGAGGGCAGCTGATGCTGTTGAAACTTATACCAGGCTGGTCTGCCGAAGTTGACCACTGTCATGAGTGGGTTTGCCTGCGGTTATTCGCACCTGCCGGCGAGACATCTGTTAATCGCCTGGCGAATTCGATTCGTCGGTTTCTGCAAACAGAGCTGGTCGATCGGCTGGTCATTGAGATGGACCAGGTTCGGCAACTCAGTGGTCGCTTACTAAGACAACTGATCCAGCTGGCCGAGGACCTTGCCAGCCAGGGTGGCGTGCTGCGCTTGGCGGGGCTTTCTGAAGACTGTTACCAGTCGGTGCGGCGACTGAGTCTGGAATCGCGGTTTCCGCGATACCATGATCGCAATCAGGCCCTCGACGGTCATCGGCCGGGCCGGCCACGATGAGTGAGCTGGCGGCTCAGGCATTCAGCCAGGGCGGCATTTCTCCCGCTGCTGGCAGCTGAATAATTTGCACTCGCTGGATACCCTCGTGTTGCCTGACTGCCTCGACCGCTGCCTCGGGCGGAACGCAATCCAGGTTCAGCACGCCGATCGCCTCGCCGCCGGGCGCCGGACCCGAGCGTCCTACCGACATTTGGGCGATATTGACGTTTTGCTGGCCGAGGATGGTTCCAACAGAGCCGATAATGCCGGGAACATCGTGGTGTCGGAAGACAAGCATGACTCCATCGAGGTAAGTCTCCAATCGATAACTGCCGATCCGAATCAGCCGTGGCATGTTGTTGCCGAATAACGTACCGGCGACAGTATAGGACTCGTCGCCGCAGGCGAGTTGCGTTGTCAGCGACGAACTGAAGGCCCCCATGTCTGCCTGGTGCTGTTCAGCTAGCTGGATGCCACGTTCTTTCAACAAGACCCGTGAGTTGATGATATTGACGTTGTCCGACATCGCCTGTTCCAGAACTCCGGCAGCGACCGAGGCGCTGATCAAGTCTGTATCACGCGCGGCGATATCACCACGGTATTCCAGTCGACAGGCGTCGGCGCGCCCTTCGGCCCATTGCGAGAGGAACAGACCGAGCCGGTAGGCCATGTTGATATAGCCACTGAGTGCGGTCAGCGTGGTAGAGTCAATCGGCGACATGTTGACCGCGTGCCGGATCTCTCCCGTCTTGAAGAAATCGATCAGCAGCTGGGCTGCTTCGATTGCCACCTGCGTCTGGGCTTCTTCCGTGCTGGCACCCAAGTGCGGAGTGCAGAGGACGCCCGGCATACCGAACAAGCGGCTGTCGGTGCATGGCTCCTGGGCAAAGACATCAAGTGCCGCGCCTGCCAATTGCCCAGCTTCAAGCGCGTCCGCCAGTGCTTCTTCGTCATAGATTCCGCCGCGTGCACAGTTGATGACGCGAGCACCCGTCTTCAGCTTGGCTAGCTCTTCTGAGCCGATCAAGCCCAGCGTAGCCTTGGTCAGCGGCGTGTGTACGGTCAGGTAATCGGCCTGCGGCAGTAAGTCGTCGAGCGAGTCAACAAGCTGGATACCGAGCTTGTCGGCCTGGTCCTGATTGAAGAAGGGGTCCATGCCGACGATTTTCATCTGGAAGGCGATCGCCCGGCTGGCAACTTCCTGGCCGATGCGACCAAGCCCGATGATACCCAGCGTCTTGCCGGCCAGTTGTGAGCCGGTATGAGAGCTGCGGTCCCATTGTCCGTCCAGCAGGCTCTGGTAGGCGGGTGCCACGTTTCGTGACATCGCCAGCATCAGGGTGAAAGTGTGTTCTGCCGTACTGAAGGTGTTGCCCGAGGGGGTGTTCATGACCACGATCCCGGCGCGTGTTGCAGCCAGCTTGTCGACGTTGTCCGTCCCCACGCCCGCTCGTACGATCGCCTTGAGAACGCTGTTGTTGGCCAGCTGGTCGGCATCAATTGTCACGCCACTGCGACAAATAGCACCGTCGTACTCTGACAGCGCCTGGCGCAATTCATCACCCGCCAGGCCGGTGTGAACGTGATAGCTGAAGTCAGTTTCGGCCTCCAGCAGGGCGAGCCCTTGGGGGGCCATCTCGTCAAGAATCAGGATGCGGGGCATGATCAGGTCGCCTCCATCTGCTTGTCTCGAAAGTCGGCCATGAAGTCGCGCAAGGCGACAACTCCCTCGATAGGCATGGCATTATAGATCGACGCCCGGATGCCACCCACGCTGCGATGGCCAGCCAGGCTGGTCAGTCCCTGTTCTGCTGCCGACTGAATGAACTGGCTCTCGAGATCTGGATTCGGAAGTCGAAAGGTCACGTTCATCCGCGATCGACAGGAGGTCTTTGCATGTCCCTGGTAAAATCCACTCGGTTCATCCAGCAGGTCGTATAACAGCTCCGCTTTTTCTCTATTCAGCTGATCGATGCCAGCCAGGCCACCCATCTCATTCGCAATCCATTGGCAGACCAGGTCGAGGATGTAGATGGCAAAAGTTGGTGGTGTGTTGTAGCGGGATCCGTGGCGGGCATGTTCTGCATAGTTGAGATAGCCAGGCAACTCAGCTCGGCTTCGCTCTAACAGGTCCTTGCGGATGATCACGACCGTGACTCCTGCCGGTCCCACATTCTTCTGGGCGCATGCATAGATCAGGCCGAATTGTTGGCAATCGAGCGGACGGGAGAGGAGGTCGGAGGAGGCATCACAGATCAGTGGCAGATTGCCAGTGGCTGGAAACTCGTCAAACTGCACTCCCTGGATTGTCTCGTTCGATGTCAGGTAGGCATAACTGGCCGTTTCATCCAACTCCAGCTCGGCTGGATCAGGCAGCTGGCAAAAGGCTCCGTCCAGGCCAGTCCAGCAGGTGCGGACGGTGCCTAACCCGGCAGCTTCGTCGCGCGCCTTTTCGCTCCAACTGCCGCTGACAATAAACTCGGCATGGCTGTCCGCTGCCAGCAGGTTCATCGGGATCATGGCGAACTGCAGCCGGGCTCCTCCTTGCAGGAAGAGGACCTCGTAGTTTTCTGGCAGGTCGAGTAACTGGCGAATACCGGCTTGTGCCGATTCGAGGATACGACTGAAAGCCTCACTGCGGTGGCTGATTTCCATGATCGATGCACCGCAGCCTGGCAGCTCCAGGAGCTCATCACGGGCGCGCTCAAGTACTGGCAGCGGTAGCGCAGCGGGACCCGATGAGAAATTGAAAACCCGCGAACTGGTTTCAGGCACAATGTTCATCAGGAAACGACCTGGCAGAGTAGCTACAGGCCTGTCGTCACCCAGCCACTGCTGACAAGAAACTTTACAGGCCAAACCGCGATTTTAAGGCTTGGCCCCAATACTGAGAAGGACCGGCAGCAGCCGGCAGGAAACGATCGATGCGGATCGCGGGCATGCGTGCCGCTCAGCCAGGGGCGGCCTAGCGTACGAATTCATCGCCGGCGTCCACCATGCGAGTCCGGCTGCCGTCCTGATCCAGACGCAGTGATCGGTTGATGGAGGCAATCCGAGTTGCCACGAGCGGCTGGCGGTTGTCGAGGATATAAGATCGCTGGTAGTGGGCAAGGGCATTCTGCATGTCACCGTCGCGTTCTCTCAAGTGAGCGAGTGCCGTCCAGGCCCTGGGGTTATTGCTGTCGACCGAGAGTGCCTTCTGGAGATGCAATTCGGCTTCGTCCAGTTGGTCCCCCTCGTCGTAAAGCCGGGCCAGTTCAACCTGCGGCTCGGCGGATCCCGGTGCCTTGGAGGCCCAGTCCTCGAGCAGCTGGTATGCCTGTTCACGCCGGCCACTTTGCATCATCAAGACGGCCAGTCCGCGATACCCGTCGGCGTTATTGGAGTCCAGATGAAGGCACTGGCGATACAGCTGCTCAGACTGCGCCAGAAGTTTGGAGTCCTGCTTTTCCAGTGCCAGCCGATGATAGGTGGCCGCCAGGTTATAGTGTCCGTCGGTATTGAGCGGATCGTTCGTGACCACTTCTTCAAAGGTCCGTAAAGCCTCCTGGTGGCGTCCCTGCTGGAAGTACTGGACACCCTTGCTGTTCAATCCCTGGTTTGCCAGGCCGCAACCAGATGCGAATGACAGCAGGCAGACGACAAGCCCGACTGGCTTTAAATGCCGGCGGGACAACAGCGGGAATTGGAATACTTGCCTGAACATGAACGTCTCTCCAGTCTCCTGGCTGTTGCGGCGCAGCGATCGCGCTGGCGGGGGAAGGGGTGAGAGATTACTGCTTCAAGGGACCCAGGACAAGGTCGATCCACCCTCCACAGAACCACGCTGCCGCGGGCCTGTCGATGCCCGCTCTGTTCCCACAGCCTGGCAACTCACAAGCGGTCTAGCCGCGTGAGTAGCCGAGTCCACGTACAACTTCGAGGATCTCGCTGCAGGTGGGAAAGCTGCGGCCGCTATGACGCTTGTATTCATCGAGGGCGTGCATGAATTCCCGCTCGTCGGATGAGTAATCGCGTTCACACGTGGTGGGGTCGATCTTGCGTCGACGCTCTACCGACGTTTGTTCCAGCAGTTCGTCCGCCGTCGCCAGCATGTCGATTTCCAGTGTCGTTGTCATCAGTCGCACTCCTGGTCTTGTTACCGTCGAGAGGCTATCGACCAGCTGCCGAATAGACTTACCTCTCGCGTCTGTATCAAGAATCGACCCGAACCGTTGGTAAGATTTACTGATCAGGTAAAATAGTGGGTTGTGGCAACTTTTACGGATCAGAGAAAGAATTCCATCTGCGGGATTTTTCCGGTTATACGGACAGATGGCGCAGTCGTACTGCTGCCGCAAGCTGAATTCGCTCTGACCAGCACCGGCTGGATGCATCTGGCTGGTTTTCTTTCTGCAGCTGGAGCGGAGACGTGAATGACTCTCGCAGGGTATCCAGCACCGTATTGACCGGTTGTACGAGTGGCAACAGCTCATCCTGAATCTGCTCGGTGGGAAGGCCATTCTCGGCCCCGCGATTCCACAATTGTTGCATCTGTCGGCCAATTGCTGCATGCGGCAAGGGGAACTTGAGGAGGCGGGAGGATGTGGATGCCAGCAGCATTGAACCGGCCTGCCGGTTATTGCTGGGATCCCAGGCCAGGAACTCGCGGATCGGGTCTGGCAGCTGGATATCGTCCGGCTGGGATTGCTCGCTTTGGACCTCCGAATCGGCTGGCGTCGGTTTCAGAGTCAGCTGGCTGTCAACTGGATCACTCCCGCTGGGGATCAGCAACCAGGCGACAAGCAGCAGCGACGCTGCTATGGCAAGCAATGCCGTCAGTC
>CAUZOB010000222.1:0-7925 GCA_963581185.1 Planctomycetota bacterium
TCAATTCCAGAATCCGCTCTTCCATGAGTACGTGGATTCACAGGTTAGCCAGCTGCTTTCACCCGACCTGCTGGCTGGCATGCGAATGAATGTCAATCGGCCGATCGGTAATGGCCGCGATGACAACCTCAACCGGGTGGTCGACGAGCACACGCTGGATGACTCACTCACTCCCGGCTTCAGCATGCCAGGTGTCAACAATGAGTCCTTTAACGAGTCCCTCTGGGGCGCGTGGTTTTTTGACCACAACAACGACGGCAATTTCTCCATGGACCGTAATAACGCCCTGGCCCGTCAGCAGTTTGCCCAGGACCTGTTTGTGCTGACCATGCTGCTGAAGGATCACGACCGGCAGATTGACGCCAATCGCAACGGTAGCATTGACGACCCGCTGGGGAAGGGTTATCCCAACGAGACCCAGCTGGAGATCGCCCAGTGGGTTGCCAACGTGATTGACTTTCGCGATGCCGACTCGATCATGACCCCCATCGAACTGGACCTGAATCCCTTTAACGGCTGGCATGTTGATGGCAACCCGCTCACCAATGAGTCGACATGGGGCAGCGATGGGAAAGACAACAACGCCAATGGGATTACCGATGGTCCGATCGAGCAGGTTATCGCGCGTGACCACGTGATTGTCTGGGGCTGCGAGCGGCCGGAGCTCTTATTGAGCGAGACTGTTGCCTGGCATGACCGAGCCACCGAGGATCTGGATACTCCCAACAAGAAGCTGGCAGATCCGGAAAGCGATCCGGTCAACGACCATGACCAGCGTTTGAAGCCTCGCAGTGCGTTCTTTATCGAGTTGTTCAATCCCTGGGGCGGCGACGACCGTCCACCAAATGAATTCTATCGAGCCACACCTGGTGTTGCTCTGAATGCTGTGACTCCACTCGGCCATCCGGTCTGGCGAGTGATCGTGGTACGCGGAGATCGCAGCGACCCGAACCCGGCGAATCACATTCTTGACGATCGGCATGATCCGGATGACCCCGATCCGCTCAGGCAGCCACGCGCCCGTTACATTGAACGAGGGATCTATTTCGTTGACCCGACCCCGCTCCGGGGCCTGCCCGCTAATCAGCAACCGAAGCTGGGTGTAGAGCAGTGGTATCCCTCCAGTCCTAACGGCGCTCCCGCCCCCGTTCTGCCAGGCCAGTATGCCGTGATTGGGTCCGCTGGAATGAATGCACGCCCAGTGAATGGGGAGTACCGCAGTTATCTTGGCCGCACGACGGCACACAGCGATGGCTACCTCGATGACGGTTCCGACGATCCGCTACTGCCTGGCTCGGGCTACGACAATACGATCGCGGTCAGTGAGTACCCGACGACGAGGCGATTTGCACTCGTGCCAGACCCGGACCCGACGGTGCAGCAGTTCTTTGTCAGCGGCAATCCCGGTTTTGGCGGACCAGCCGACCTGGCGCTTAACCCGACTGTCGCGGTTGTCATGGACCAGCGCCTGTATGGCGGCAAGCCTGCTGCCACGGCATCGCTCAGTATTACCGATCCAATTGATGGCTACCCCGAGTACAGCATGGTCAATCCAGGCCCCATCCTTGAAGAATGGAAGCTGAACGAGGCGGATGCCGATGGCGCAGGTGGCCATCCCGCCGATGGCGCTTATGTGCCGCCACTGGACCGACCACTGGATGACCCGAACCATCCACGAGCTGGATTGAGGGCCAACCTGGTCAGCGGCCTGCCGCGCGGTCGCCTTGATCGAAGCGGGACTCTTCGCGATTATGCCCGCATCCACCTGCAGCGGCTGGCGAATCCACTGGCGGATTATCATCCGGTCTTGAATCCCTTCCGCACGATCGACAGCAGTTCAGTTGATGTGACCGCCTTCAACGGTGTGTCCAATCCAAATCCCGCCATCGCTGACACCAATATTCGTTTTCGTTCCCTGCAGCGGGGTGACGAGGATCCGATTCCCATTCCGCCTTATCGGCGGGAGTTATGGAGCCACCCGCCAGCCAACTCGGGTGGTTTCCCTGGCGACGTAGTCGATCCAGCTTTGCAGGGGACGAACCAGCGTTTTGCCTACCTGCTGCGCCATTCGCTGGGCTACCTGAACGCAAAGTATGGTCCCATCCGACCAGCCGGCGTCGCTTTCACAGGTGCTCCTGATGAATCAAATAACCGCGGTCCGACGTTCCCCTGGTTGACCTGGTTGAATCGGCCGTTCGTCAGTCAGTATGACCTGCTGCTAGTGCCACGTAGCCGTAGCTCTCAGCTGACTCACGATTTCACCCTGGAGAGAACCCAGTTCGCAGCGACCGCGGCCTCTGGTGGTGGTCAGGTCGGGTCATACGTGAAGGGCCAACAGTCGGGCGGTAACGACTATCCCAATGCGGCGAATTCGCGCTTCGGTCACCTGATGAACTTCTTTGAGACCTCGGTCGATCCAGCCGGCGATGCGGCCCTGCAGTTGCACCGCTTGCTGGAGTACACCCATGTGCCGTCGCGGTTTGCTGGTACAGAGCGGTGGTTCCGTCCCGACACTTTCCAGCAGCCATTGACAATTAGCCAGCCCGATCATTCCTTCCATCCTCCCTTTAACTGGGTTTCGATGTTCCGTGATCCGGGGCGTGTGAATATCAACACAATCTTCGATCCGGCGGTCTGGAACGCGATCCTCGATGGCCATTCAGGGCCATCGTTTGCGGCGATTGTCGATGCACGTCGCGGTTATGGGAACAGTGGCGACCAGATGGTTGGTGCGGATGTGATGAGTGCCAACAGCCCAACGTTCTTTGCCAATGCCTTCCGCCCGACTGGAAGCGGTGACCTGGTACCGGTCCGAGTAGCCACTGACTTTGCCCGTCCGGATGTTGAGACAACGATCATGCGGAGCCGTCACATTGGACCAGCGCTGACGACCGGTGGCGGCCTGGGTGGCGGTGGTCTGGGTGGCGCTGGCCTCGGTGGCAGTGATCTGCCACGGCAGCGGCAACCATTGATGACCATCGATGACACAGATAACGCGGTCAACACGCGTCGAAACCCCTATTTCCATTACCAGACGTTACAGCGGCTGGGGAACCTGGTGACGACCCGCTCGAACGTTTACGCGGTCTGGATCACGGTCGGCTTCTTTGAAGTCGAGCCGAATCCGAATGGCGTGGATGACAATCATCCCGATGGTTATCGCCTGGGACGCGAACTGCGATCCGATTCAGGTGAGATTCGCCGGCACCGGGCATTCTATTTCATCGATCGTTCTGTCCCGGTCGCCTCCCAGCCAGGCGAAAACCACAACGTCGATCGGGCCATCCTGCTGCGACGGTTCCTGGAGTAAGTAGTTGGGGTGGATGCCGGGTCTCTGTCGCTGGCTCTCTCCCGCAACGTTGGAGACAACCTGCAACCTAGTTATGTTGCACCAGGATGATATCGCCTACCTGGATGACATAGTCTCGCGGCTCACGGCGCATCAGGTTCTCGGCTTTCAGCTCACGTTCGCCGCCGAGGCGGATCAGGTCATCGGCGTTCATTGTTTCGGCGCGAATGAAGCCTCGCGCCAGGTCGGTGTGAATATTCCCGGCCGCTTCGACCGCCGTCGTGCCGACAGGCACGATCCAGCTACGAACTTCTTTGTCCCCGGTCGTGAAGAACAGCATTTGTCCGGAGACCTGCATGATCAGTTGGAGCAATTCATCCCGGTCGTGCCGAGTGATTTCCATCTCACGACAGAATTCCAGCCGCTCTTCTGCATCCATCTCCTCCAGCTCCAGTTCCATGGCGACGTTACAGCTGATCATACTAGTGCCGGGCGGCAAGGATTCGGTAAGTGAGGTGGGCTGAGAATCGTCCTGGTCACTGTTGATCAGCAGTAGGCGGGGTTTCTGGGTGAGCAGCTGAAAGGCGCGAATGATCTTCTCCTGCGGCGGCGTGAGTTCGATATCGCGCAGTGCCTGGCCGGCTTCGAGTGCTACCAGCAGGGGTTCGAGCAGGGCCAGTTCCTCGATTTCCTGGTCCCGACCTGGCCTTGGTTTCTTGACCGACTCGCGCAGGCGTTCCACACGGCCTGCCACGATCGCCAGGTCGGCAATCAGCAGGTCGTCTTCAAAGGAGGCGAGGTCCTGGCTGGGGTCCTGTCCGGCAAAGGCTGAAACCAGGATGATCAGGCAGCCTGCCTCACGCAGGGGGGCCAGCTTGCTGGCGCTATCAGATCCATCCCGACTGATGCCGGGGGTATCGACTACCTGGATCGCTGCCCGAGTGACCTTCTTGGGCTGGTAGATATCGATCAGTTGTTCCAGACGTGGCTCGGGAACGGTGGCCATGGCGGTCTGGGTACTGGTGGCAAGGGCGGGATCAGGTGGCTGGCCCGTGAGCCAATGAAAGAGGCTACTTTTTCCGCTGCCCTGGTAGCCGACAAGTCCGATTTTCATTCCTCTGCTAGCCTCTCACCTCTGTTACCTGGTTGCTGCCTGCGACAGCGAGTTGTTGTCGTAGCAGGTCCACCTGCTGATCGACCTGACCCTGGTCCCGTTCATCAAGCGGCTGATTGCCGAAGCGAACACGATAATATGTTTCCAGCAGCGTGTTAAGCAGGCCATCTACCGTTGCGGCGATTTCCCTGGCCGGCAGTTCCCGCTGACATGACTCGATAAACTCACGCTGGGTCTGGCTCACCTGTCGCTTGAGGCCGTGGCCGGCAAGCAGAAGTTCGACTTCGAGGAAAAACCCACAGCGAGCCTGCTCAAGCAACTCGCTGCGAGTCAACTGGGCTGCTGGCCGACTGGCCTGCCGTGCGAGTAGCGACTGACGAAGCTGGCGTGTGACGAGCCAGACGAGGCAGGGTCCCAGGACCAGCCAGAGCAGGAACTGCCAGCTGATGATCGCCGACTTCCAGCCTCCGGAAAAATCTAGCCGTAACCAGCTCAGCAGGGGAAGCGAGGCAAGACTCTGGAAGCCCTGTTCGGGGTCCCAGCCAAGTTGTTGAAAGACGGCCTGGCGTTGTTGTTCCGGATTCAGACGCAAGACATTGTTGTCCCAGAGTAACTGCAGATAGTCGAAGGCATCCACAACTCGATCTGAGAGAGAGCGTGCCGGAGCTTCCTGCTCAGGGCGAAACACTGGTGTTGGATCAAGTCTCAACCAGACTCCTCGTATCTTGTCCGGGTCAACACCCTCGGTGAGCCCAGGAGAGAGTCGGTCGGGCTGCAGAAATGCCTCCACCCAGGCGTGCGCGTTTCTCTGGTAGACGGTGAAGTAGTTTCCCGTCTGGTTGAGTTCGCCACCTCGAAAACCGATGATCATGCGAGCAGGAATACCCTGGCTACGCAGCATCAGCACCAGGGCGCTGGCGTAATACTCGCAATTGCCGATGCGGTGATTGAGTACAAAGTCCTCGACCTGGTCCCGTCCATACTGTCGCAGTTGCTGGATCTGGCCGAGGTTGAGCGTGTACTGAAAGGCATCGGACTGCAAGAACTGTTCCAGCGTACGACATACCAGGACCGGGTTGTTGGTATCGATATTGGCTTGCTCAAGGTGCTCGCTAGTGAAGCGTCGGAGCCTGGCAATGCCTGTTGGCACCGACTCCATCTCGGCAAGTTCTCTACTGAAGAGGTCCTTATCAAAACTGTCATGAACCAGCTTGATGTTCATCTCGGCCTGGACACCGTCGCGAAAGGCGTCGGTTGCCAGCACATAGCGGTATTGCTTTACAACGGGACTGCGTCGCGAGCGGGACAGGTGGAGTTGATTTGAAGATGGATCGTAGGCCACGTACTGATCTGTGTCTGGCAGCTTGTAAACCGGAAAGATCGCCATCAGGGCTGGATCATCGTTCATTTCAATCAGCACCTCCTGTCGTACCAGGTCCCGGCTACTGAGCGGTTCGGGCACCCGCAGCGACTCGGAGGACAACAGTGGCGAGGTTTCCATCGCGTACCAGTGGCTGTTGCCCTGGTTGTCGTAGCGATAGCGAGTCAGCACGGCGCCGCGCATATAGGGTTCGCGAAACACCGGGTACTCACCACCAGTTGTCGCATCGGAATAGGAGACTTTGAGTGCGATTTCGTTACTCATCAAGAGCTGTCCCACGTCTGACAATTGCACATCTCGTCGGAAGCCAACTTGTCGATAGTGTCCAAAGCCGGGCTGTTGCCAGGAGGAACTGCCGGTCCGCGGCATGCAAAAGAAGAAGGCGATGGAAAACAGCAAGGTGCCGACGCCGATACCAAGCAGGTGACGCGTGAAGCCCCAGCCGAGCACACCAGCTGCTGTTACACGAGCCGATCTGTCCAGGCTGGGCACTGGCAGGGAGCCGATCAGGGCGGCTCTCTGGCTGCCGGGCTGGAGTTGCTGGAGTTGGGCTTGTCGATGCCGATTGGCCTTCTGGCTGGCCCGCCGGAGCTGTCGTTCAATCAGCGTTGCCTGTCGAAAGAGGTGGAATAGTGAGATCACGAAAAAGGAGATTGTGATGTAGAGAACGAGACCGAGTCCGAATTCCCAGCCGGTGTTAATCAGCGCGGCGACGACTACCTGCAGCAGGCTGAAGATGGCGAGGTGTCCATAGATCCGCAGAGTCTTTTTCTGGTAGAGCATCACCAGCTGGACATAGACCAGCAGGCTGGCGATTGAAATCAAGCGGCTGAAGCTGTCGGTGCCGCCGCGCAAGACGCTGGTGAGGCGGCCGGAGAATACCGCCGCGATCAACTCAGTGATCCCGGCGTCGCTGCCAAAGAAGACGCACAGCCAGTAGAAAGCCAGCAGGATCATCAACACGTTGGCCAGCAGACGGGGGAGGCGGAACCAGCCCAGGCGATCAGTAAAGATGATTGAACTGACACCGGCGAAGAGCACCAGCGTGGCGAGTTGAAAATCGCGTTGGCCAGAGCCCAGTAGCAGGGCGCCGCTGGAGACCAGCATCACGATGGCGATCTGCAGCCAGCCTTCCACTCGCTGATGTGCTTTGCGGTTCATACCGGCAGCTTCTCCCCGGCAGCAGGATCGAGCCGATGAGGTGCTAACCGCAGGTAGTGCCAGGCGTCCGGGTGACTGCAATCAATCCAGCTACCGGCAACGCCCAACGGGAGTTCGCCGGCAGCGTGCTGGCTGCGGGTACTGATGACAACCGGCAGCACATCCGCGCGCAGCCCAGCCAGTTGCTGTTGCCAGCCTGGCTGCGAGATTCCAGCTCCCGGCTGGATTGTTGCCAGCAGACTGGCAACTTCTTCCATCAGCATGCGAGAGGGAGCAGTGGACCAGTTATGGACCTGTTGTCCGGCGATGGTGAGCAGCAGCTGACCTCCTGGCTGGCGGCAGGCGGTGTGAACCACGGTCATTGCCAGGGAGGCGGCCAGTTCCACACTGAGCTGGTTACTGCCAGCTGGGTCCGCGTCGTCGGCCAGGTCAAGCAGCAGGAACAGCTGGCGCTGCTCCTGTCGCTCGAATTGCTTGACAACGGGTTTTCCAAGACGAGCGGTGCTGCGCCAGTGAATCCAGCGGCGGCTATCGCCAGTCCGCCAGGGACGGATCGCGTAATAGTCCCCATCGGTGCGGCCTGCCAGTGGTCGGGCATGGTGTTCGCCGGTCCGATCGGATTCCAGCAGGCGATCCCAGGCAGATGTCAATTCGCCAACCTGTGGGCCGACAAGCAGTTTCTGGGGCTGTGAAAAGCCAAGTCGTGATTGCAGCAGGCCGAAGGGAAAGCGGGTCTGGAGTTGGATCTGCGAAAGTTCGTACTCCCCACGTTGGTCGATCATCCAGTGGTAATGACTGCTTGCGGACGACCCGGCTGCGACATAGGGGATCAACATCTGGATCGGCTGTTGTTGCCGGGAGGGCTGGCCGACTGGGCAAATGCGATCCTCGACCGTGATGCACCAGCTGCCTCGTCGTCGTCGCTGGTTGTACACGGTGATCTGAACCGGCACGGACTGGCCAGCGGTGGTGAGCTGGGG
>CAUZOB010000223.1:0-7801 GCA_963581185.1 Planctomycetota bacterium
ATCTGGTTCAAGTCGCGCAGCGCATCCAAACTGGCTCGACGCAGCTTGCGGTCCATCCCCTTGGGGTTGGTCACGTACAACACTGGGTCGCCCTTCGAGCGACACTGCACTCCCTGGTATACCGACGGCAAGAAGCCACTCCCCCAGTTGTCCTTCCCACCGCTGGGACTCACTCCACCAGAAATCAATACGACGAAGCCCGGCAGATCCTCGTTCTCCGAACCCAGTCCATACGTTACCCAGGAACCCAGCGAAGGACGGCCTGGTCGCGGCGAGCCGGTGTAGAGAAGTAACTGAGCCGGAGCATGATTGAACTGCTCGGTGTGCATCGATTTCACAACCGTCAACTCATCAGCAATCGCCGACAGGTGCGGTATTGCACCGGACATCCAGGTGCCGCTCTCTCCATGCTGCTTGAAGGTCTGTGGAGTCCCCAGCAAAGTCGGGTGTGCCGACGTAAAAGCAAACCGCTTCCCCTCGTAAAACTCGTCCGGACACTTTTCGTCGTTACGGCGGACTAATTCAGGCTTGTAGTCGAGCAAGTCCAGGTGCGGGGGCGATCCGGCCATGTGCAAGTAAATCACTCGCTTGGCTCGTGGCTCAAAATGGGGTTCGCGCGAAGTCAGCGGGTTGTTTGCCGCGATCCGCTTGGCGCTACTCACGGTGGCCGAACCAGTCATTGCGGCCAGGGCCATTCCACCAAGCCCAACCTGGCAATCTCTCAGGAAATGGCGACGTGTCAACGTCTGCAGGTTCTGCTGGGAAGGATTCATCGATCGCGTTCCTCGTTACCGCTTGCTGAGTGTTTCATCCAGGTTCAAGAGTACATTGCCGACAATCGTCAGCGCCGCCAGCGAGCTGACGTCCGCCCCCTCGGGGACAGGACCGACAAGCGAGGTCGCCATCTGCATGGCTAGTTCCTTATCGGCACGATATCGCTCGAGCAATTGATCGTAAAGCTGAACCAGCCGTGTCAATTCCTGCTTCAGCGGCGGCCGGGCAAGACAGATCCGGAAACCCTGTACAAGTTGTGCTTCGATGTCTGCCGACGCGTGGGCATACATGCGGCGGGCCAGCGCCTGGGCCGCTTCCACATAGACCGGATCGTTCAGCGTAACCAGCGCCTGCAGCGGCGTGTTCGTCCGACCACGCCTGATCGTGCAGACATTACGTGACGGAGCATCAAAAGTGGCCATCGACGGATAAGGGATGCTGCGTCGCCACGATGTATACAAACCGCGCCGGTACTTGTCCTCACCCGGACTGGTCTGCCAGTCAGTGGAGCCACCAAACGCCGCCTTCAAACCGAGATTGGGCCGTGGCGGCTGCACGCTCGGACCAAACATCTTGGGACTCAATAGCCCAGCCGTTGCCAAGGCCTGGTCGCGAATCATCTCTGCCGACAGCCGAAACCTCGGCCCCCGGGCCAGCAACTGGTTGTCCGGATCCGCTTCCGCGGCCTCGGCCGTTACCGCACTCGACTGCCGATAGGTGGCCGACATCACAATCACTTTCAATAACTGCTTGACGTCCCAACCATCTTCCATGAACTCCACGGCCAGCCAATCCAAGAGCCCGGGATGAGTCGGCAGTTCGCCTTGCGTACCGAATTCCTCGCTGGTCGCAACCAACCCGATACCGAACAGTTGCTCCCAGTAGCGATTGACAACCACGCGAGCAGTCAGTGGATTGTCACGAGAGACCAACCAGCGGGCCAGCCCGAGCCGATCGACGGGCTGATCTGCTGGAAATGCGTGAAGCACAGCCGGCGTCGCCTCGCTGACTTCATCCTCTGTGATTAGAAAGTTGCCGCGAACCTGGATCTTCGTCGTGCGACGTTTGTCGATTGCCAGCTCACGCATGACCGGTACCGTCACCATCTTGATACCGTCAATCTGCTTCTGGATCGCCGCAATCTTGTCAGTCACTTCCTTCGGCGGAGGAACATGCTGCAGGTAATAGTCCACCAGTAGTTGCCGCTCCGCAACGGTCAACTCGGCCGGCAGCCGGGCAACAAGCTCGTTAATGGAGTCCGGCAGCAACTGCACTGGTGCAGCCTGCATTGTCACTGAGACTCGAAAGTGACCCAGCGCATGCTTATCGAAATCCTGTGCCAGCACCAGTTGCAGCCGGGTCGTCTCTCCCGCCTTACCGAGTGGCTGGGTCAACTGGAAAATAGCCGCATGAGATTCTCCCATTCGTGGAGCAATGGCCCAGCCGATTTCAGGGCCCTTCTTCTCCTGGCTGACTGCAAGGCTGGCAGACCAGAGAGCATTATTCTGTTCCGCTTGTTCGTGGTTGGCGCTGGCCAGGTTAAAGGTCACCGGCTGCAAGCCATCGAGGCTGACAAGCTGGTCCGTCTGTGGAGCCTTGGCGAAAGTCTTGGTCCAGACAGGTTCACGATCCGCATCGAGTATCGTCAGCTTGTAACCATCCAGTCGCGACTGCAGATTATTGTCCGTTCGGTTCCAGATCACGATCTGGCCGACATCGAGGATCTCACCGAGGTCGACTTCCCACCACGGATTCTCTGAAACCGCCGTGTGCGAGACACTCTTGTTGGCGTACTCTCCGTCAGTGTTGCCGTCGTTGGCCAGTTTGGCTGGGCCCTCAAAACCCGTGCTGGATTGACTGGCGGTCCCTTCTGGTGCCACGTTCTTTCCAGCCACCATCACCTCCACCTCGGCCAGGTGGATCATCTTGCCCGCGCCCGGCAGGTCAACTCGTACGAAACGTCCGGCCCTGGTCTGTTCACCTGCAGTACCGGCTTGTAGCGACAGGCCTGAGAGCACGAAGTTCCCCTCATTGAGCAGCCCCGGCCCATTACCCGGCAAGGAATCGTGCGCCAGCGCCTCGATTCGCACGCCGGTGATGCCAGCCAGGTCCGACTCGAATTCCAGCGTATACGTCTCCTTGGCCGGTTCAGCACCGCTGGCCAGGATCGACCCATCTTCGAGCAGCTCAAGCGTGGTGCCGGCAGCCGCGCTTGTCGACATCGGCTTGAGTGTCAGCCATTCGTAGTCACGGTTCGCCAGCAACCGCCAGGCCTGCAGTTGCTTGGCCAAAGCCTCGGCGTCTGGCGTAAGTTGCTGCTTTAATTCTGCCAGCTGAGCTTCAAGCCCGGCTTTCTGCTGCTTTTGCGATTCAGGCATGACCGACAATAGTGGTGATTCATCACGACGGTCCGCATCCTCGGTGTTATTTAAGAACGCGAAAAGCTGAAAGTACTCACGCTGGCTGATCGCATCGTACTTGTGGTTGTGACACTGGGCACAGCGAACCGTGGTGCCCATCCAGACCTGCATGGTCGTGTTAATCCGGTCTACAATCGCGACGTTACGAAACTCCTCGTCATCCGTTCCACCCTCGCTGTTGGTCAGCGTGTTTCGATGGAAGGCGGTTGCAACAAGTTGTGATTGGCTCGCGTCCTCGAGCATGTCGCCGGCAATCTGATCGATCGTGAAGCGGTCAAAAGGCAGGTTGTCATTGATTGCCTGGATCACCCAGTCGCGATAAAGCCAGATGGTTCGTGGAGGATCATCGGCGTAGCCAGCCGAATCGGCATAGCGAGCCAGATCGAGCCACATCGCTGCCCAGCGTTCACCGTACCGCTTGGATGCAAGCAGCCGATCGACGTATCGTTCGTATGCACTGTCCGCGTCATCCGCCACAAATGCATCGACTTCTGCCACTGTCGGTGGCAGGCCGGTCAGGTCAAGTGAAAGTCGACGAGCCAGCGAGTATCGATCAGCCACTGCCGCTGGAGTGAGTTGTTCGCGGTCCAGGCGGGCCAGGACAAAGCGATCGATTGGATTGTTCACCCAGTCCAGCTTGGAAACCTGCGGAAGTTCCGGCCGCAGTGGCGGCTCGTAAGACCAGTGCCCAGCATACTCCGCCCCCTGCTCGACCCAGGCGCTCAATAACTCGACCTGCTGCTGAGTCAATTCCAGGCCGCTCTTGATAGGCGGCATCCGTTCGTCACCCTCGGCCGTGATGCGCGCAACAAGCTCGCTCGATTCCGGTTCGCCGGGCACGATCACAGCGGAGTCATCGATGGCGGCCGACCGCTGATCAAGCCGCAATTCACCCTTCCGCTCGTTGTCATCCGGGCCGTGGCAGCGAAAACAGATGTTGGAGAGGATGGGACGAATGTCGCGGTTAAAGTCGACCGTCGGCTCGGCGGTCCAGCCAGTCCGACTGCACAACAACACGAAAACAAGGACGGTCAACGTCAGGCGGTGGAACATAGTCATGCTCTGACAAAATCGGCTGATTCAGGAGGTGGTCGCGCTCAACTCAGGTGGGCTTGCTCTGCCATCTAGGCTACCACATGAAGCGGATTTGAGCGACTAAACGAATCCTACAACAACTCAGCAATCGGCTCGCCCTCGGTGAGAATCGGGATCGGACGGCCGGACTTATCGAGGAAGTTGCGGCGCTGGTCAATTCCAAACTGGTGATAGATCGTGGCCAGCAGGTTATTGCTGTTCATGATCCGCCGCACCGGTTCCTCGGCTCGAGAATTGGTTGCGCCAATCACCTGGCCCATCTGCAGCCCGCCGCCAGCCACAAGCACACTCATCGCCTGCGGCCAATGGTCGCGGCCTGGCCGGCCACTGGCATCCTGGTTCCGAATCAATGGTGTCCGTCCAAATTCCCCACAAAAGATGAACAGCACCTTTCGATCCAGGCCACGTGCGTAGATATCCTCGATGATCGCCGAAACCGATTGGTCAAACGATGGCAGCTTCTCGCGGTAAGCCTTGAAGATATCGGAATTGACAGAGTGGTCGTCCCAGTTGCTGGTTCGGCCCGTCTCTTCGAGCAACCGGTAGGTCGCCTGGCACTGCACAAATCGAACTCCACCTTCGACCAGCCGGCGACAGGTAAGCAGGCTCTTACCCCAGTGGGTATCGCCATAGCGGGCCCGTGTGCGGGGATCTTCCTGCTCAAGATCAAAAGCATTGCGCGTGGCGGAACTTGAAAGCATGGCCAGCGCCCGCCGGCGGTAGAGATCAAGCGCTGCGACCGATGGTTCACGATCCAGGCGGCCCGGCAGCCGGTTCAGTCGCTGTAAGATCTGCTTGCGACGCTCCAGGTTGATGATCCCCTCGGGCGTGATCGTGAGATCGCTTGATGAACTGTCGGTGGTGTAGATCGGCACTGGGTCATAACGGTTGTTACCACTGGCCGACTGAGAAAAAGGGCTCGGCATGAAGGCCTCACAGGCACCACCAAGGTAAGCAGCTCCGGCTCCATAAAAAGGCGTATTGCCAACAAACTGCGGCACATCCCGAACGGTATCTTCGAGATGCTTGGATACGACAGCCCCCATGGTGGGATACTCGGAGCGAGCCAGGTTGGCCTGAATCGATGCGTAGCCGGTCAGGAATCGGTTCGTGCCCCCGGAGTGCTCGGCCCGTTCATGGTGCAGGCTGCGGACCAGGGAAAACTTGTCCGCCAAGCTGGCAAGTCGCGGCAATTCCTCGCTTATCATCATGCCCGGTACGGCAGTTTGAATTGGCCGGAAGGGACCACGATATTCGGTCGGCGCATCCGGCTTGAGATCAAACAGATCGATGTGACTTGGTCCGCCATTGGCCCAAAACAGGATCACGGAAAAGTCCTTAGCCAGCGGCGGCAGTGGAGTTCCCTCCGAGTCGACCGCCCGACGTGCGGCTGCCTCCAGCAAGGAATCCGACGGTGAGAGACCACCGCACAGCGCTCCCAGGCTCAGTCCCCCCAGACGCAGCCAGCTGCGCCGGTCGATCGGACCACGACAACGACGGCGAATGGCTGATCTGCGGCTGGCCACGATGACTTTATACCCATGACAAGAGCGGAGGAGGGTTATCCCTCAATAGATCATAGCAGATAGTGATTTGAGTCGGGCAGCGGAATCTCTCTAGGCGGTCCAACGCGGCAGAATCAGCACCACTTCCGTGTGCAGGCTGGTATATTCGACAGCCAGCAGCTTGATCGGAGCCCGATGGAGAATCGCTCAATGCCCCCCCGCCATGACGAAATGTACCTGTACTTCATCAAGCAATCGGCTCGAGATCTACGGTCGAATGACAAGGCTCCGGACAACCTGGCGACTTGGCAACAACAACGATCGGGAATCCGCAGTAGCCTGGAAAGAGCGCTGGGACGTTTCCCTAATCAAGCCGCTCCACTCAAGCCGCGGGCACTGGGAACCCTCGAGCGAGATGGCTACACGCTGGAGAAGTTGACATTCCAGACCTGGCCGGGATTGCGAATGACGGCCAACGTCTACCGGCCGGATGGCAAGGGACCCTTTCCTGCGGTGCTCTGTGTGCACGGGCACTGGAGCGGTGCCAAGCAGGATCCGGTCGTCCAGGCTCGCTGTATCGGGCTCGCCCGACTTGGCTTCCTGGTCCTCTCCGTCGATGCATTCGGAGCCGGTGAGCGCGGACTCGAAAAGCCGCTGGGTGAGTATCACGGAGAAATGGTGGCCTCCACGCTCTGGCCCTCGGGCATCACACTGGCCGGCATCCAGGTCTACGAGAACATGCGTGCGGTGGACTATTTACAGTCCCGCCCGGATGTCCAACCCGAGGCGATCGGCATTACGGGGACCAGCGGTGGCGGCAACCAGACCATGTACGCGGGTGCCTATGACGAACGATTCAAGTGCGTTGTCCCGGTCTGCTCGATTGGCACTTACCAGGCCTACCTGGGAGCTGCCTGTTGCATGTGTGAAATGGTACCGGGCGGATTAACCTTCACCGAGGAATGGGGGCTACTCGGACTTGTCGCTCCACGCGGGCTGATGGTGATCAACGCCACCCGCGACGCGTTTCAGTTTTCCGTGGGTGAAGCAAAGAAGTCGATTGCCGGAGCCAAGCCGGTGTTTGCGTTGCATGAATGTCCCGATCACATCCGCCACGTGATTGTTGATTCGGGTCATGATTACAACCAGCCGATGCGGGAAGCGATGTACGGCTGGATGACCCTCCATCTCAAGGGTGAAGGGGATGGCAGCCCAATTCCGGAAGGCGAGATCAAGGCCGAGGACCGCGAGCTGATTCGCTGTTTCCCCAAAGGAAGTCGACCGGCCGATCATCTCACGCTGCCACAATTCGCCGCCATCCAGGCCAGGAAGATCACCGCCAACAACGTCCCGCCCGTGGATGCCATGCACTGGGAAGCAGAAAGTGGCTGGCGAGGTGCAGCTCTCGATCGCCTATTCGGCTGGCATCACAAACCGTACAAAGCGGCTGGAAAATTCGGTGCCGTCGACACTGAAAATCGACTCTGGATCGAGACGGAAGTGGGGATCTCCTTACCGGTCTCAATACGACAAGCTGGAGAAAACTCGCGCCAGCGAGTTATCCTGCTGGACCTGGAAAAGGGGACAGGAGCTACCACCTCGGCACTTGCGGATTCCTTGCTGCAAGCGGGGATCGACGTCATCGGTATCGATCTCCGGGCCACCGGCTCGATGGCTCCCAAGGGGGATGCCATCCGCAGGACAAAAGACCACAACAGTTTTCAGTGGGGTCTCTGGATTGGCCGGCCACTGATCACTCAATGGGTGGTCGATATCCGACGACTGCTGGACGCCCTGAGTCTGCAACCTGGCTCCCGGCGCAGCCAGGTTTCCCTGCTGGGTGTCGGGGCAGCCGGGATTGTCGCAAGTTGTGCAGCAATCATCGACAAGCGTGTGGATCGGATCGCATTGCTGGAAAGTCCGCTTAGTTTTATTACCGATCAGCCCTATCCGGAGGGTCGAGCTGGCATTCTGATTCCGGGGATCCTGAAGAAAGTTGGCGATGTC
>CAUZOB010000224.1:0-7665 GCA_963581185.1 Planctomycetota bacterium
ACCTCGAAAGACACTCAACGACAAGCTGACAGCCTCGGGCACGGTCAACTGCACCGGTCGACAGTTTCACGTGCTGGTTGGATTCTTCAACAGCACGACGCTCAACGAGTGGCGCACGCCCAACACGATTTCTCTGCGACTGTACGGGCGAGGCGAGGTGTTTTATGCCTATGTTGAGTACGCCACATCTCGCTGGCGAGCAGGCGGTGACAACCCTCAGCCCTTTCCATTTGTCATCGATACCGGCACAGGCCGCCGCAAGCAAAAAGGATTCGCTGCCAATAAGACCCATCGCTGGTCCTTGACGTATGACCCGCAGGGAAACGATGGAGCCGGTGTTGTGACCGCCATGATTGACGATGCTACGGCCATCTGCCAGCTCGATCCTGGACACAAGCAGGATGGTGCGACATTCAATCGCTGCGGGCTGATGACCGTGATGAAACAGTGGGATGATGGGGGCGAGTTGTGGCTGGATGACATTTCCATCAACGGCCGGACCGAGCAGTTTGATCGGGACCCTCGCTGGGAGTCGTTCCAGAATCGGCGGCAGTACATTTCGGCCAACGTACGCCCCCGTTTTGACTTTGGATTCAGCCCAACCCGGCTTGCCGGCGGCAAGGCGGAAGGGGAACTGGGCGGTCTGGTATTTCGTGGGGATTGTCGATATCCCGATCGCATGGCCTATTATGCAGATCGTCTTGCTGACCTCACGCTCAGCCAGCCGCTCAAGGCGTCCGGCACAATCTCGCTGCGTCGTGGCGTCTCCGACAGCACCACCTTGATCGGATTTTTTCATTCGACCCGCAGCATGGAGGTCAGCGATTCGCAGGCCTCCGGAGTTCCCAAGGATTTTCTCGGCCTGGCGGTCGAGGGCCCCAGTCGAGAGGGGTTCCTGCTCTATCCTCTCTACCGCTTCGGCAGCGAGGTCCAGGGAGTCGCCAACGGCGACGACCGACCGCAGATCCTGCCCGACGGCAGGTCGCACAACTGGAGACTCAGCTATCTGCCTTCATCCGCCGGTGGCGCCACGATCACCGTCAGCATGGGCGAGACATCCACTCTCCTCACGCTGGGTCCGGAGCAGCGAGTTGGCGGCACGCATTTTGACCGGTTTGGTATCATCACAACCTGGATTGACGGCAACGGACAGCAGATTTACTTCGACGATCTGAGCTACACGATCAGCCAGGAGTAATTCACGGGGCGATAGGGATCATGTTCCTGGCCCAGCACGAACCACTGACCACCACCCCCCTGCCCTTGCGGAGTTTCTACAGATGTACCGAGTCCTGGCCACGGCGCTACTCACCATCCTGATCCTTGGCAAGCTTGCTGGGGCGGATGAGCGTCCCAACATCCTCTTCATTTTTTCCGACGACCACGCCCCACACGCGATCGGTGCCTACGACGGCTGGCTCAAGAGTGTCAATCCCACGCCCAACATTGACCAGCTGGCTGCCGAGGGCATGCTCTTCGTCAACAGCTTCTGCACCAATTCGATCTGTGGACCGAGCCGAGCTGTGATACAGACTGGCAAGCACAGCCACATGAATGGCTTCCTTAACAACGGCAATCGTTTCGACTGGAACCAGCAGACGTTTCCCAAGCTGCTGCAACAGGCTGGCTACCAGACAGCGATATTTGGCAAGTCGCACCTGGCAGGCAAACCCCAGGGCTACGACAACTGGACCGTGCTGCCCGGACAGGGACTTTACTACAACCCGGACTTCATTACCCCCGAAGGCCGCATGACGGTCGAGGGCTACTGCACCGATATCGTCACCGAGATGGGCATTGAGTTCCTCAAGAGTGGGCGCGACGCGGACAAGCCGTTCCTGTTGATGGTGCAGCACAAGGCACCTCACCGCTGCTGGATGCCGGCACTGCGTCATCTACATCTCTACGACGACATCGAGATTCCAGAGCCAGACACGCTGTTTGACGATTACCAGGACAACGCCCCGCCCGCTCGACACCAGGAGCTGGAAATCGACCGTCACATGGATCCCCACTACGACCTCTTCCTGGACCTGGTGCCGGATGAAGAGCCACAAGCGATCCAGCGAGTGCAGGACAAGTCGGCCTGGCGAAACCTGAAGCGTTTTACGCCCCAGCAGCTCACGGCATGGCGACAGGCCTGGCAGCCCAAGGACCAGGCGTTTCACGAGGCCAACCTGTCAGGCAAGGATCTCGTCCGCTGGAAATTTCAGCGGTATGCCAAGAACTACCTGCGCTGCATCAAGGGAGTGGATGAGAGCGTGGGGCGACTGCAGGCAACCCTCAAGGAGCTGGGACTGGATGACAACACGATCGTGATCTACTGTTCCGATCAGGGCTTTTACGTTGGCGATCATGGCTGGTACGACAAACGCTGGATGTACGAGGAATCGTTGAAGATGCCGTTTGTGGTCAAGTGGCCGGGAGTCACTCAGCCAGGCTCTCGCGACGAGCATCTAATCCAGAACATCGATTATGCGCCGACCTTCCTGGCAGCTGCCGGGGCGTCCATTCCGGACGACATCCAGGGAGAATCGCTGCTGCCGCTGTTGCAGGGTGAATCGCCGACTGACTGGCGCAACTCAATCTACTACCACTACTACGAGTTCCCCAGCGTCCACATGGTGCCGCGGCACTACGGGATTCGCACAGGCCGGTACAAGCTGATGCACTTCTATGAGTTTGGCGAGGAATGGGAGCTGTACGATCTCAAGAAGGACCCCGACGAACTGACCAATCTCTACGGTCGAGCGGGCAAAGCTCGACTGACCAGCCAGCTGAAGGGTCAGCTGCGTGGGCTACAGGATTATTACCAAGACGACAGCGACATCTCTGAGAAGCCCAGGCAATGGCAGCTTGAGCAGCGCGCTGGCGGCTAGTCCGGCTGGCACCAGCTAGCCGACTGAGGGGGACTTGTAGGCCGTCATGATCAGCTTCTTGAGCGTGGGGAGGTGGGCGTCCTCGAGCTTATTGAGGTACAGACAGGACTTGCCGATCTTGTGCTTCCCCAGCTTGTCCAGCAAGGCAGATTGCTTCTCCAGTTCGCAATGCAGGTAGAGAGTCAGGTTCTGCTTGCGAGGCGAAAGCACAGGCCGACAATCCCGACTGGGTCGTGATCTCGGTCACGAAGGTCAACAAGGACCCGAAGAGCATGGCCTATCGAGTGGTGCTGAAGAAGAAGTAAGCCAGGCACAATCGCTGGCTGAAGTTTTTTAGCTTCGCACGGAAGCTACGCCCGTTTGATCGGTCAGCCCTTCTGCCGTGTCTTTTTGAGCGGAATTTCTTCGCCCGCCAGTACCGCCTTGAGAGCATCCTCGGCAAAGTTGTGATCGCGATCGGCGAACTGGCCGCAGTACCGCAGGACTCCGTCGCTATCGATGACAACCGTGGTGGTTGTCACACGGGTACCGAAGATGTCAGCCGCCGTACCACCTGTGCTGATCGCAATTGGCATGGTCAGCCCCTGCTTGGCTGCAAACGCCGCCACCACCTCGGCCGTTTCGCCGGCACTGGCATCGAGCGCGATGACACCGACCTGGCCTTCGAATTGCTGCGCCAGCTCATCCAGTTTTTCTTCGACATGGCGACAGCTGTGGCAAAATGAGCACCAGAATGTCAGCACGAGTATGCCATCCTTGGTCATCTCAGAGTTGGCCTGCAGCTCACTCAGCATCCATGGCTCACCGTCAATCGTCACTTCAAAATCCGGCACCTTGTCGCCGATGGCAATTGTCAGTTCATGAATGGCGTGCGCGTCCTGCCCCGAGCCTCCATGCCCATGACCATGGGAACCGCCGTGCCGATGGTCATCTGTGGCGACGGCATCGCCAGCTGCAGCAGCCGGGCCTGAGTCGGCCTGCATGGCTGTGGAGTCAGCCTTCGGCGCCGGATCCTCTGGCTTATCGGTATCCGTCTTTGTGCAGGATGTCAGCAACAGCAGTCCGAAACCGATCAGGATGGCAACTGGCAAACGCATGCTGGGTACTCCCAAAGATTAGCTGAGTCGAGTCGGGGTCGTTCTGTGAGATGATTCTCTAGATCTTAGGATGAACGAGATTAAGTCTGTCTGCAACAGGGAAGCAACGTGTGCCAGGCCCACATCGATGGCAGCTCGCAGGCTACCGACTGCCGACGGGAGTCGGCCAGATCTGCTGGCAGCCTGGGACTATTTCTTCGCCGGACGGGGTGTACGGGGTTTGGGCACCGGCTTGATCATGACCACCTCGACATCGTTCGCCAGCCGGGGACCCGCTGTCGATCGGCCGTCACTGATAATCTGGCTGAGCAGCTTTTTCATTTTCGCAACTTGATCAGGATGGCTGGCTTGCAGGTTATCGGCTTCACCAGGGTCGTCAGCCAGGTTGTAAAGTTGCACCGCTGGCATGATCGAAAGGTCGACTCGGCCCGGTCGCGGATCACTCCAGCCACCCGAGCCGGGACAGAGGCAGAGTTTCCAGTCGCCATCGCGAACCGCAAACTGGCCACCAATCGACTGCGACACGATCGACGTCCGCCCTTGGCCGCTGGCTTTGCCAAGCAGTACTGGCAGAAAGGAAACACTGTCCTCGGCACTCCTCTTATCAACCCTGGCTCCAACGATCTCGGCCACTGTAGCCAGAAGATCAAGCTGACCGACGAGCTGATCGCTGCGAGAGCCGGCCTGCACCTGCCCGGGCCAGCGGACGACGAAAGGTACGCGGTGGCCGCCCTCGAAGATATCTGCCTTGTGACCACGGTAGATGTAGTTCTGGTCATGCCCGGCCGCTTCCAGTTCCGGGATCTTGGCTTGCGGCGAGCAGCCATTATCGGTCGTGAAAATAATCAGCGTCTTGCCGGCGATCTGGTTGTCATCCAGCGCCTTGAGAACCTGCCCGACCGTCCAATCGACCTGCATCGTGAAGTCGCAATACTGGTTGATCCCGCTTTTCCCTTCCCATTCAGGCGTCGGCAGGATCGGCGTGTGGGGTGCGTTGAGGGGAAAATAGAGGAAGAACGGTTTGTCGGAACCTGCCTGGTCATTAATAAACTGGACAGCCTCGCTGGTGATCGTTGGCAACACGTCAACCGCCTCGAAACCGGCAGCTGCCGGCCCCTTGCGATGGAAAGCCTTCTCCACTGTGGCTGGCTCGGTCGGCGTGCGGTCGCGGACATAGACATAGGGTGGCATGTCCAGCGACGCGCTGATTCCAAAGAACGTATCGAAACCCAGATCGCAGGGGCCATTCTGGATCTCGCCGCTGTAGTCAACGTCCCAGCCTCCCTTGAAGCTGCCGGAGAAGTTGCCCCTGTCATTGGCCGTGCCGCCCTGCTTGAGTGGCCAGTCCCAGCCCAGGTGCCATTTTCCAATGCAGGCGGTCGAATAGCCATGCCGCTTGAGCAGGGAGGCGACGGTCAAGCGTCCCTGCGAGATCAGCGGTTTGGAAAAACCACCCAGCACGCCCCTCTGAAGATGGGTCCGCCAGTGATAGCGGCCGGTCAGAACCGAGTAACGCGTCGGCGTGCAGACAGACGAGGAGGAATGTCCGTCAGTGAAGATCATGCCCTGTTGAGCGATCCGGTCAATATTCGGTGTGGGAATCTTGGACTCAGGGTTTAAAGCGGAAACATCCCCAAAACCCTGGTCATCGGCCATGATGTAAATAATGTTGGGCTTCGCAGCGCCGGCGGTCGGCCTGGCAGCCTGGAGCGAATTGGTTCCGAGCTCAGCAACCAGAAGCAGTGCCAGGCCCACGACGATCAACGCAGATATCAACTTTCTGATAACACCAGTTCCTTGTTTTCCAGGTTCAACCAAGAACAGCTCGATCCACTGCCGGCAGCTGCCAACAGCGAAAAAACCAAGCCGTCGTTTCAGGACCAGACACGGTGATCCTAAGGGGGAATTACTGTGGCTTGATTGTAACCACTGAAACACCACTCAAGCAGGTCATGCTTCGGCTGTACCCGACTGCGATTCGCAGTCGTCAGGAATCGAGTGAATCGTGGCATCAGCTGCAGAGGGGTAGACTACTTTTTGGCGATCGAGACACCTAAAGAACCGCACAGCACTGGAAATGCAAGCCACCACCAGAGACTGTTGTTATCGGGAAAAAACACCAGCTTCAGAGTGACTCCGATCACAGCACCGACGAGACCACCGAGCATCTGGCGAACTTCATCGTGCATGTCCCCACCTTTCCTCAAAGAGCGTTGCAACTGTCCCGATTGTAGCCGCTCGCCACAAGGGGCATCAGGCTCCCGGGGGGGCGGCGAGCAGCGGACGCGAGATTGTACAGATTCGCCTTTGACTGCGCGAAAGCGTTAGAATCTCTTCTGCGTTTGGGGTGCGTCGTTCCCTCATTACCGAAGAGGTCAGCATGAAGATAGCACGCCGTGAATTCTTGGCCGGCATGGCAGCCGGCAGCCTGGCACTTGGGCATGGCTGGACAGGAGGACGGCCGCTTGAGGCACAGGAACGCGTTGCCCTGGATGCTGCCCGCAAAGACGCTGGTCGTATCCGCCGACGCGTGATCTTTAACAACGATGGTGACGACATCTGGGCCAAGGGCGCGGACACTCGGGACAAATTTCTGGCGGTCCGCCACACGCCGCTGCTGGGCACAAATGTCGACAGCATCTTCTACTGCACGACCCAGAGCTTTAATCACTTCACGCATGATACTCGTGTTGCCGAGATCTTCAGGGCCAAGGGGGGGCAATTTGCCGACAACCAGCTGGCCACGTTCCTCGACCAGGAGACCGATGGGCTGCGGATGTCGAGCGAGTTTGCTCGCGCCAACGGTCTGGAGACGATCTGGACGTTGCGGATGAACGACATTCATGACGCCTCGACCCCGGCATTTCTGTCCAAGTGGAAACAGCAGGATGCCACCCGGGTGATGTCGACGCTGGACGAAGCGAAGCAGTACAACGACCGCCGCCGACTCTGGAGCCTGGTCGATTTTGAGCACCCCGATGTGGAACCGAGGTTGCTGGAAATTGTCGAGGACGTGCTGGTGAATTACGACGTGGATGGTATCGAGCTGGATTTCCTGCGGGCCCCCTGTTATTTCCGCAGCACCTACGAGGGAAAGCCGACGACCGCCAAGCAGACAGCTATTCTTACCCGGCTGGTCAGCAAGATCAGCAGCCTGGTGCGCAGGCAGGGAGAACTGCAGGGCAAAGCACTGCTGCTTGCCGCACGTGTTCCCTCCACGCCCGCACTCTGTCGTTATATCGGGATCGACATTCACTCCTGGCTGGCCGAAAAACACCTTGACCTGCTGGTGGCCGGCGGGGGCTATGTGACCTTTGACCTGCCACTTGCGGAACTACTGGCCCTGGCCAGAGAGCATGACGTGCCGTTCTATCCGGCGATCAGCCAGTCCGGATTGATGTACCGATCCCCCCGGGGGACGGGTACCAAGCAGCCCCGGGAAGCCTGGTACGGAGTCGCCTCGCGTCACCTGGCCCAGGGCGCCGATGGGATCTACACGTTTAATCTCTTTCCGGGACCGGGCAGCGACGAGGACAGGACGTACGCCAGGGACATACTCGCTAAGCTTGGCTCTCCCCAGAAGCTGCGCGATGCGGACATCATGTATGGGATCTCGGATGCGGGCTTCTGGATGCCGAGCCACTACTGGGCCAAGGATGCCGCAGACTTTTCCAAGGCACTCCCGCTGG
>CAUZOB010000225.1:0-7611 GCA_963581185.1 Planctomycetota bacterium
TCTGCTCTCGAGTGGATGCGGGGTTTTTTTTGTGTGTCCCACCACTCAACCAACCCAGAGTCCCATCACTCAACCAATGCTGCGTAGAGCCTGAGCAGGGTTGTGCCACTGGGCACCACCCGCACAATCGACATATTGCATCAAGTCGGTGCGGGGGCACGCACGTGCTACGACGGCGACGCTGATTTCTCCCTCGAGAAGCATATGGCAACCTCATGGGCAGGGTTATCCTAGAGAGTTAGCAGGTAGCTTCTTTCGGTCCACAGGAGTGCAGTTGGCAACTGTGATGGCTCCCAAGAAACCCAAACCTCCGTTTTACGCCGGCTTCGACCTGGGTGGTACGAAGATGCTGAGTGCGGTCTACGACAGTCGTTTTCGGCAGCTCGGTCGATCTCGCACGTCGACCAATGGTCAACAGGGCGCTGAGCGAGTGATCCAGCGGATGCTTTCCACGCTGGCGGATGCGCTCGCCAAAGCCGGGCTCGATTCCTCGGACCTGGCGGCCGTCGGCATTGGCGTGCCCGGCCCCGTCAATATGACGAAGGGAGTTGTCCATACTTCCTTGAACCTTGGTTGGCAGGATGTCCCGCTAGTCAAGATTCTACAGCAACAGCTGGATCGCCCCCTCTGGTTACTGAATGATGTCGACGCCGGTGTTTTCGGCGAGTTCGAGCATGGCGCCGCCCGAGGGGCTCACTGCGTGATTGGTGTCTTTCCCGGTACCGGTATTGGCGGCGGGGCTGTCTATGATGGACAGGTCATCAGCGGCCGTGGTCAATCGGCGATGGAAATCGGGCACATCCAGGTTATCAACGGAGGACCGCTTTGTACCTGCGGCCGCCATGGTTGCCTGGAGACGGTGGCCAGTCGGCTGGCTATATCATCACAAGCTGCTGCCATGGCCTACCGTGGCAAAGCCCCTTACCTCTACGAACAGATCGGTACAGAGGTCGCCTTGATACGGAGCGGCATGCTGGCTCGGTCGATCAAACATGGTGACAAAGCCATCGAGGGAATTGTACGAGAAGCAGCCCGCTTCCTCGGCAAGGGAATTGCCCAGGCAGTCATGATGATGCTGCCGGACATCATTGTTCTCGGCGGTGGCCTGGTCGAGGCGATGCCGGACCTCTTCGTGGAGGAAGTCGAAAAGTCTGCTCGCAGCCATGTCCTGCCTGAATTCCATTCCAGCTTCTGCGTCAAACCTGCTGCAC
Source organism: Planctomycetota bacterium (assembly GCA_963581185.1). Taxonomy (GTDB): domain Bacteria; phylum Planctomycetota; class Planctomycetia; order Pirellulales; family Pirellulaceae; genus SAT2750. The sequence goes on from CAUZOB010000225.1 coordinate 1,212, forward strand.
TTGGTGACGACGCATCGGTACTGGGTGCCGCATCCTGGGCGGCTCGCCAGCTCTCTGCAGAACACAAGACCTGAACACCAGGCAGGCAAATGAAGCCATGAGTACCACATCGCTGAACGACATCGCGGAAGCTGCTGCCGAGCGACGCTCGGTTGCCGTCATCGATATCGGCACGACGTCGATCCGCATGGCGATCGCCGAGATCGACTCAGAAGGATCGGTCGAGATTCTCGATCGCTTGAGGCAAGCGGTGGACCTTGGCAAGGACACCTTCACACGTGGTTCCATTCGCCGGGCCACGATCGAACAGTGTGTCAACGTGCTGAAGGACTACCAGCGAATCCTGGCGGAATACGGAATCACTCGGCCTGAAGAAGTCAGAATCGTGGCCACCAGCGCCGTCCGCGAAGCAGACAATCGCCTGGCATTCCTCGACCGCACCTACATCGCGACCGGCTTGCATGTGGAAGCCCTCGAAGAGGCCGAAGTTAGTCGAGTCACTTTTCTCGGCATCCGCCCCCAGCTGGAAAACGCCGCCGGCATCGCCGCTGCACAGGTTGTCTGTGAAGTGGGGGGTGGTAACACCGAGATGTTGTTGCTGCAATCCAATACGGTGGCCTATGCCCAGACTTATCGACTTGGTTCCCTGCGCCTGCGCGAATCGCTGGAAAAGGCTGCTACATCATCGACCAAGTTTCGCCGCATGATGGAAACCCAGATTGGCAGGATCGTCAACCAGGTTCGCCAGCATCTGCCGGGCGATGTCCCTGTTGACCTGGTCGCCTTGGGTGGCGACGTCCGCTTCGTGGTGGCGCAGTTACTGCCGCCGCAGCAGTCTGGAGAGCTGGCGTCGATATCCGTCGAACAGCTCAGCCAGTTGACGGACACCGTGCTGGAGATGACCGTGGAACAGCTTGCCCAGAAGTACCAGCTGACTCAGCCAGATGCCGAGACTCTCGGGCCAGCCCTGCTGACTTATGTCCACCTGGCTCGCGCGCTCATGCTGGACAACATCTTTACCTCCAACATCAACCTGCGTGACGGTCTGCTGGCAGAAATGGCAGCCGGACATAGCTGGTCGCAGGAATTCGAGGACCAGGTTATCGGCTCTGTCATGGAGCTGGGACGCCGCTTCAGCTTTGACCAGGCCCACGCCCTGCACACAGCAAAGCTGGCCAAGTCGCTGTTCCGCTTGCTGGAAGATGAACACAAACTGGAGGCCCGCTTCCAGACGATCCTCTCGATCGCAGCCATGCTGCATGAGATCGGCCAGTTCGTGAGCAGCCGCGGCTATCACAAGCACACCATGTACCTGATCAATAACAGTGAGTTATTCGGTATCGGACAGACCAACCTACAGATGATCTCGCTGGTGACACGTTACCAGCGGCGTGCCTCGCCCAAACCATCCCACAAGGATTACATGGCCCTCTCGCGTGACCAGCGAGTTGCGGTGGTCAAGCTGGCAGCCATCCTTCGCGTGGCACTTGCCCTCGACACGTCTCGCACGCAGAGAATCACCAACCTGCTTGTCGACAAGCCAAACGGCCAGCTGGTAATCTCAACTCCAGATGTCGACGACCTGAGTGATGAACAGCTGGCGCTCAAACAGAATGGCAGCCTGTTCGAAGAGACTTACGGCATGCCTGTCCGCTTCACAACATCGCCAGGCTAAAAAGGCACTTCCGAATTCAGATAGAACCATGAAGAAGAACACTCACCAGTTCATTAACCGCGAGCTCAGCTGGCTGGCATTCAACCAGCGGGTGCTGGGCGAAGCGTTCGACGACTCGCTGCCATTGCTGGAACGGGTGAAGTTTGCTGCCATTGCAGCTGCCAACCTGGATGAATTCCTGATGGTGCGAGTCGGTGGGCTGCAGCTGCTGGCTGCCGAGGGAAGTTCCCACACCGACTCGGCCGGCAAGACTCCCCCGCAACAGCTGGCTGCGATTGGTGAGCACGTACAGCAACTGACGGCAAGCCTCTCAGCGTGTTTCCTGGAGCAGCTCGAGCCAGAGTTAATGCGGAACCAGATCCAGCGTCTGATGCCCGCTCAGCTTGATTCCGACCAGCGGGACCAGATCGAGGAGCTGGTCCGCGACGAGATCACCGCGGTCGCCTCGCCGCTGGCGATGGACGAGTCATTCCAGCCACCGATGATTGCCAACCAGACGCTGCATGTCGCCGTGCTTTTGAAGAATTCGGCGAATGACACGCGGACGCGCCTGATCTGCATTCCGCTGGCCGCACCGCTGTCACGGTTTCTGACCATCTCGGCAGCCGCTCCCTACAGCTATATCCTGCTCGAGGATGTTGTGCAGGAATTTCTTGGCCACTTCCTGCCAGCCGAAGAAGTCATTGCGTCGACTCCCTTTCGTATTCTCCGCAATGCGGACATCAGCGTACGGGAAGACCTGGCCCATGACCTGCTGGAACAAATGGAAAGCTTGATCGATGCCCGCAAGGAAGGGGCATGTATTCGCCTGGAAGTCAGCGATCAAGCAGATCAACAGCTGGTCGACAGGCTGGCCGATTTTTTTGATATCGACCATGACAATATTGCACCCTCGGCCGCACCGCTTGACCTGGCCGCCTGGTTCCGACTTGCAGGACTGGCCCGGCATGAACACCTGCAATACACAAGCTGGCCGCCTCAACCGTCACCGCAATTTGATCTCAGCGAGAGCCTGTTCAGTACGATCGCTGCCGGCGACGTGTTGCTCGAACATCCCTTCGACAGCTTCGATCCGGTCGTCCGACTGCTCGAAGAAGCTGCCGAGGACCCGCAGGTGCTGGCTATCAAGCAGACGCTCTATCGCACCAGCGCCGAGAGCCCGATCGTGCAGGCACTGGCACTGGCGGCACAGCGTGGCAAGTACGTGACCGCCATCGTGGAACTGAAGGCGAGGTTTGACGAGCAAAGGAACATCGAATGGGCACGTGATCTTCAGCATGCCGGAGTCCAGGTGATGTACGGCGTAAAAGGACTCAAAACCCACGCCAAGATGTGTATGATCGTACGCCGCGAAACCGATGGCATCCGCCGCTACCTGCACCTCGGGACCGGCAATTACAACGAATCAACCGCCCGCCTGTATACCGATATCAGCTACTTTACCTGTAACCGGCAACTCGGCAGCGACGTGGCTGGCGTCTTTAACGCCATCACCGGCTTTACCGAGCCCCCCGTGCTGCACCGCGTGGCAATGTCGCCTTTGAGCATGCGAGACCGCTTCACCGAGGCAATCAACCAGGAAACGGCTCGTGCCGCTCGAGGTGAAGTGGCTGCTATCCGGGCCAAGTTGAACTCGCTGGTCGACGAACCAATTATCAAGGCACTCTACCGGGCATCTGCCGCGGGTGTCACAGTCGACTTGAATGTGCGTGGCATCTGCTGCCTACGCCCGGGCGTGAAGGGACTTAGTGAGAACATCCGCGTGGTCAGCATCGTGGACCGCTTCCTGGAACATAGCCGTATCTTCTACTTCCATAACGGTGGCGAACCAAACGTGTTCTTTGCCAGTGCCGATTGGATGCCGCGCAACCTGAACCGCCGGGTAGAACTCCTGGCACCCGTTGAGGACCCCGCCTGCCGCGACCGCCTGGTGAAAATCCTCGATGTCTGCCTGGCCGACAACGTCAAGGGACACCTGCTGGCTGCCGATGGTAGCTACCAGCGGCTCCCAGCCGACAGCAACGACGTACTCAGTAGCCAGCAACGGCGCTATGAATGGGCAGTCGCGCAGGTCAAGGCGGCAGAACAATCCAAACCGACGCGGTTTGAGCCGCACCGGCAACCCGGAAACAGCTAGGCGGAATCTTATGAAGCAATTGCTGCTGTTACGACACGCCAAGAGCAGCTGGCAGGACCCGGCTCTCGATGATCACCAACGACCACTCAATAAACGCGGCCAGCGCGATGCTCCCCGCATGGGGAACTTGATCGTCAGCCAGCAACTCGTGCCCGATTTGATCGTTTCGTCCTCAGCCCTGCGAGCACGGCAGACCGCCGCAGCGGTTGCCCTCTGTTGTGGGGATCCTGACCTGGTACAGGAAACAGACCGACTCTACCTGGCTCCCCCCTCCGATTACCTCTCCCTGCTGGCTGACCTGGATGACGCGCATCAGCGAGTTCTGCTGGTCGGACACAATCCCGGTATCTCTCAACTTGTCGAGCAACTCTGTGGCCAGGCGAGCGGCATGCCAACCGCCGCGCTGGCAGCTCTGACGGTCGATATCGACTGCTGGACGCTGCTCGATTCCACAGACTCGATTCAATTGAGTGGCTACTGGATTCCCCGCGAACTCGACGATTGAAACAGCTGCTGAGGATCGCAGCGGGCTGAGAATGGCGGAGGCCGAGTGGATCTCATATAACGATGGCTGAGGCTGGTCGTTGAGTGTCAGCCGGACCACAACTCGCCAGGAATAGATCGCATGCCAGCTGCTACCCTCCTCAAGCATTGCCTGCTCTGCTGTTGCCTGCTCACCTTCGGTCTGCCACTGGCAGCGGAAGAACCGCCGCGACTCGCAGAGGGTCAGCCCAAAGATGCCCGCCTGCAACCGCTGCGCGACCTGAATAGCTATTTTCCAATGACGGTCTCAAAGTCACCGTCTGACTGGTCGCGACGAGCAGAACAGGTTCGCCGCCGCGTGCTCGTGTCACAGGGACTGTGGCCGATGCCGGCTCGCACCCCACTCAATGCCGTCGTTCGGGACAAGCGACAGGTCGGTGAGATCACCATCGAGAAAGTTTATTTCGAGGCAATGCCCGGATTCTATGTGACCGGTAGCCTCTATCGGCCAGTCAATGCACGCGGCAAGTTGCCGGCAATCCTCTCTCCACATGGCCATTGGAGCAACGGTCGATTCCATGACGCTGGCGACGATACCGTCCGTGCTCAAATCGAGCAGGATGCCGAGCAGTTTCCGCTGGCAGCCCGCAGCCCGCTACAGGCCCGCTGTGTGCACTTGGCACGGATCGGTTGCCTGGTCTTTCACTATGACATGATCGGCTATGCCGACAGCCAGCAAATCAGCTTCGAAGTGGCTCATCGATTCGCGCGGCAGCGAGCCGCTATGAACTCGCACGACAACTGGGGATTGTTCAGTCCCCAGGCTGAGTCGCAACTGCAGAGCGTGATGGGCCTGCAAACCTTCAGCTCAGTTCGTGCGCTCGACTTCCTGCTGACTCTCAAGGATGTCGACCCAGATCGCCTGGCAATCACAGGAGCCAGCGGAGGTGGTACGCAGACCTTCATGCTCTCAGCCATTGATCCTCGCCTGGCCGTCTCAATGCCCGCCGTGATGGTCTCGACCGCCATGCAGGGTGGTTGCAGCTGTGAAAATGCCAGCTGCCTGAGGATCGGCACCGGCAATGTCGAACTGGCTGCTCTCTTTGCCCCTCGGCCGCTGGGCCTGACCGCAGCCGACGACTGGACCAAGGAGATGGAGACCAAGGGTTTTCCAGAACTGCAGCAACTTTACCAGCTGATCGGCAACAAGCAGGACGTAATGCTGGCGGCCAACATTCAGTTCGGACACAACTATAACCTCGTCAGTCGCCAGGCAATGTATGCCTGGATGAACAAGCACCTCGACCTCGGCTATGGTGAGATTCCACCGGAGCGAGAGATTGTCTACCAGACTCCCGCCGAGATGACCGTCTGGAATGAGGCGCACCCGCATCCGCCGGCTGGCAACGAATTTGAAATCGGGCTGCTGAAGAGCTGGCATGAGGACACCCAGCAGCAGCTGGATCAGGCCATTCCTGGCCGCCGGGCGTCGCTGCAGGCCTACAAGGAACTGGTCGGCGGTGGCATCGACATCGTGGTGGGGGCTCAGCTGCCTCCCGCTGCAGACGTCGACTTTGAACAGGTCTACAAATCGGACAAGGGAGATCACCTGCGGATCGGTGGTTGGCTGCAGGTCGATAGCTACGGTGGCCAACTGCCAACCGTCTTCCTGGTTCCCAAAGAATGGAACCAGCATGCCGTCCTCTGGCTCTCAGAGCAGGGTAAGGCTGGCTTGTATGATCCGGCAGGCGGCTTGCTGCCGGCTGTTCAGCAGCTGATCAGCGCCGGCTCTACCGTCGTCGGCGTGGACCTGCTGGGGCAGGGTGAATTCCTGGCAGCTGGTGCGGATTTCCAGAAGACGCGGCGAGTTGCCAACACGCGCGAAGTGGCAGCATATACGTTCGGTTACAACCACTCGCTGGCAGCCCGCCGAATCCACGACGTGCTGTCGCTGATCTCGCTGCTCCGCAATCACGAAATGACACCCCAGTCCGTCGCCCTGGTGGCCCTCGATGGAACAGCACCGCTGGCCATAGCCGCTCGAGCCCAGGCACGCGGCGCGGTCGATCAGCTGGCTGTCGACACCGCTGGATTTCGATTTGCCC
>CAUZOB010000226.1:0-7606 GCA_963581185.1 Planctomycetota bacterium
CGCAGCAGCAGATTCGCGACGATGAGTTCGACCTGGTCGTCCGTTTTCCGGCTGGTTTTTCCAGCAAGCTGAAGGAATTTAACGATCGAGTCAGGGCCAGCCGAAGCGGTGAGATTGGCGAGGATCTGCCGGAAATCCCTGCGGCCGAGGTTTATGTCGACAGCACCGATGAAAAGTCCGGGATCGCTCGTGGACGAGTACTGGAAGTCCTCGACAAGTGGCACGAGGATGTTGTCGAACAGGTCTTCTCGGCCGGCAACATGCCGCTGGCAGCGTCGCGTCCATTTGAAATTGAGCGGGTGGACGTTGCCAGGGAAGAAAGTCGCCGCGTGGCGGTTCTGGCACAGCTTGTACCGTACCTGATCTTGATCTGGTCCCTCGTCGGTGCTTTCTATCCCGCCGTCGATCTCTGCGCCGGAGAAAAAGAACGCGGTACCATGGAAACGCTACTCAGCAGCCCCGCTGGACGAGGAGAAATCGTCGCCGGCAAGCTGTTCACGATCATGAGCTTTTCCACCGCCACCTCATTACTCAATCTGGTCAGCCTCGGAGTTACCGGTCTGTTTGTGGCCTCCGTTTTGCCACAGGCCAACGCCTCTTTCACAGCACCGCCGCTGATCACGCTGTTCTGGATGCTGGTCGTCTTGATCCCGATTTCGCTCTTCTTTAGTGGCCTGACCCTGGCGGTTGCCTCCTTTGCCCGTAGCACCAAGGAAGGTCAGTACTACCTCGCACCCTTGATGCTGGTCAGCCTGCCGCTACTCACCATGACGATGATCCCCTCGGTCGAACTGACGCTCGGCACCAGCCTGATTCCACTGACCGGCGCCATGCTGTTGCTTGAAGCGCTGCTGGAATCCGATTATGCGCTGGCGCTGCAGTACGCGTTACCGGTCCTGCTCGTCACCGGCTGCTGCTGCTACCTTTCGATCCGCTGGGCCATCTACCAGTTCAACAATGAATCGGTACTGTTCCGCGATAGCGAACAGTGGAGCCTCAAGTTGTGGCTGAAGAAGATTATCCGCCAGCGGGGTGACAATCCACCGCTGGGAGCTGCCATTTCCTGTGCCGTTTTGATCCTCGTGCTGCGTTTCTTCGCCAACTTTGTTGTCAAACCGGATGAGACGACCGAGTCCTTCATGTTGGTCAACATCATCAGCCAACTGCTGACGATTGCCCTGCCTGCCCTGCTGTTTGCCTGCCTGCTTAGCCGCCGGCCAGCCAGCGTCCTGCGGCTGACCTCGTCCAGGCCAGCCGTGTTGGCCTGCGTCGCCGCCATGGCAATCTGCCTGCACCCGGTGATGGCACAAATCGGCATCTGGATTCAGCAACTCTATCCGATCAGCCAATCGATGGCTGAGGGTGTGGAGTCGATGTTTGCAGGGCTGAACGAAGTTCACTTTCTCTGGCTGCTGTTGTTCATCGCAGTCACACCGGCCATTTGCGAGGAACTCGCTTTCCGTGGCTTGATCCAGAACACGCTGGAAAAACACCTCCGGCCCGTCTCGGCGATTATGATCGCAAGCTTCTTTTTCGGAGTCACGCATGGAATCCTCCAGCAGTCGCTGACAACATTCTTCGTCGGCATCTTGATCGGAGTCGTCGCCTGGCGCAGCCGCAGTCTTTGGCCCTGCATGCTCTACCATTTCGTCCATAACGGCATTACAGCCGGTACGACTCGGCTCGACGACAGTACTCGTGATAAGTTGATCGAGCTGAGGGTCCTGGAAGTGCACCCGACCGCTGGCCTGCTCTATACCCTGCCAGCCATGCTAGTAGGACTGCTGCTGGGAACACTGCTGATATGGGTCTTTTTTAAGGTGACTCAGACGCGGTCATCGACGCCTCTTGCCGAAGCTGCCAGCTATGAGTGAGCAGCCAGTCCAACGCATTCGTGCTCGCTGGGTCCTGCCACTCGCCGGCGATCCAGTGGAAAACGGAGTCGTCGAAATCGCTGGCCAACAGATTCGCCAGCTCGGACCGGCCGTCGCAGGCGAGCCGGTCCAGGACCTGGGCGACCTGGTGCTGATGCCCGGACTGGTCAACGTCCACACGCACCTGGAGTTTAGCCACCTCGAGCAGCCGATCAGCGCAGGCTCTTTCCCCGATTGGATACGCTCGGTCATCGACTATCGGCAGACAGACCTCTCAGCGCCCGGCCAGGCAGCCGCCGCCATCGCAGCCGGTATCCAGGAGAGTCTCAATCACGGCGTCACCACGATTGGTGAGATTGCGACCCGAGGAAAGGGTAGCGAGGTCTACGCCTCGCTGCCGTCGACCAGTGTCGTCTTTCGAGAGGTGATTGGGCTTGCCAGTGAGGACGAACAAGATCACCTGCATTCGGTCACCCAGTTCCTCGCCGACTCGCTGCAGAATGACTGGCAGCAGGCGATCAGCCCCCACGCTCCCTACACGCTGCGGGATTCGCTGTTGGATCAGCTGCTCGATCTGTCGCTGGCCCAGCAGCTGCCGGCAGCCATGCACCTGGCCGAAAGCGAGGACGAACTTCAGCTGCTGCGAGACAAGAGTGGCGCCCTGCGGGCATTGCTCGAAGACGTTGGAGCCTGGCGTGACGATGCACACCGCCTACAGTCAGCGGGTGACTATCTGCAGCGATTGAGCCGGCTGCAGCGGGTGTTGGTCATCCATGGCAATTACCTGGAGCCGGAGGATTGGCAGTTGCTGGCCAGCCAGCGTGACAACATGGCGCTGGTCTACTGCCCGCGGACTCACCGCCATTTCGATCACCCCGATTACCAGCTTGCCGATCGGCTGGCTGCTGGCGTGCGGGTCGCGATCGGGACCGATTCCCGCGCGTCCAGTCCCGATCTCGACTTACTGGCAGAATTGAAAGAGGTTCACCGTCAATATCCGCAGCTGTCAGCAGAGACGGTGTTGCAGCTGGGGACAGTCGAGGGTGCATCTGCACTCGGGTTGGAGGGCACAGTTGGCCAGTTGCTTGCTGGCAGCCAAGCCAATATGGTGGCGGTGGCTGTCGAGAATCCACACTCGGGCGACCTGCCAGCAGCGGTGCTGGCCGAATCGTCGCAGCTGGTCGCGGTGATGTGTGACGGCCGCTGGGTGCGTGAGCTGCTATAGGATCCGGAGGCCGGAAATCGGCCCAAGCAGCAGCGTCGAGGAAGTTGTCAGTCAGAGTCTCTGCTGCGTCCTTCCGACTCCCGACATGAGTCGGCCACGACTCAGGCCAGCTCACTGGTAACAGCTTCCGCCTCGTCTACAGTCGGCTATTGCGAATCTGGGTTTCCAGGATCGCGGTGGCGCCCAGTTCTTCCAGCTGGTCCATCACGCTCGTCACCTCACCACTCTTGACCATCACACGGACTGAGCACCAGTCGTCATCTTCCAGGCTGTTGACGGTTGGCGAGTGGAAACCGGGCGTGATTTTTTCTGCATCGGCCAGCAGGGTACGAGGGGTGTTGTATTCCACCAGCGAGTAGGCTCGTGCCACGATCACACCTTCCAGCCGACGAATCACCCGGTCGGCCAATTCTGGCTCACGTTGTTCGCTGTTCTGAATTACGACGGTTTCATAGTTCCCGATCTCGGCCATGATTCGCAGCTTGTTGGCGGCCAGTGTACTGCCGGTTTCGGTCAAGTCGACGATCGCATCGGCAACGCCCAGCGCAATCATGATCTCGACGGACCCCTGGACTGGAACCAGGTGTGCTGAACAGCCATGCTCTGCCAGGAACTGCTTTGTCACGCTGGGGAAACTGGTGGCCACTCGCAGCCCGTCCAGCTGGGCTGCTTCAGTCACCTCGCTCTCTTCCGGCACGCAGACGACCAGCTTGCAGCGTCCCACGTCGAGCGAAAGTCGGGTGATCACATCAGATTCCGATTCCGCGACCAGGTCGCTGCCTGTGATCCCAAGATCAATCGCTCCCTCGGCACAGAGTACCGGGATGTCGTCGGTTCGCAGGAAGGTGATGTCAATCGGCATCCCCTTAACCCGCGCAAACAGCGTACGATCGTGGCGACGGAAACGCATGCCTGCCTGGTCCAGTAGGCTGGTGGTCAATTCCGCAAGTCGGCCCTTGCTGGGGATTCCGATTTTCAAGTGGGACATCGGGTCTGTTGCCTGTCTAGGGGAAAGTAAGCTGTCGTGTTGTTCAGTTGTCCGAAGCGCGGGCGGCTTTTTCGTCCAGTCCGGAGACGCCAAAGCGGCGGGCCAGTTCATCTTCAACCTGGGAAAAAGCCAGCTCGTGGTATCCCAGCATGACGAGCAAGTGGAATACCAGGTCGGCCGCTTCTCGCACCAGGTGCTGGCGGTCATCCTGGTTGCCGGTCCGGTCAACATCCTCAGCCGCTTCCACCAGCTCGGCTGCTTCCTCCACGATCTTGGCAGCAATTGCTTCGACACCGCCGTCGAGCAATTGGCTGGTATAGCTGCGTGAAGAGGGAGCGTGCTTGCGCTGCTCGATGATCTCTGTCAGCTGGTCGAGGATGGAGTCGGAGTTGGTCACAGAGTGATAGCCTCTTTACAGTTGGCCAGCCAGGTTACACCATGAAGGACGTGTGCCGTCCAAGGGCACGTTTTTTCATCGTAGACGGGCCCTGGAATACAGGCAATTACTCCCGTTTCGCCTACGCTTCGAATAGATCATTATCGATGGCCGAAGGTTCACATCAGTCCGATTTTGCGGGTGATATCTCGCCAATCGACAATAACTGCTGGATTCTGACCGGCCCCACTGCCAGTGGCAAGACGCGGATTGGCATTGAGTTGGCCAGGCTACTGGATGCGGAGATCATCTCACTCGATTCCATGTCTGTCTACCGGGAGATGGATATCGGGACGGCCAAGCCGAGCAGCGACGAGCAGGCGATGGTGCCGCACCACCTGCTGGACATTGTGGATCCCACGGAGCAGTTCAGCCTGGCGGATTATGTCACTGCCGCACACCAGGTTGTGGCCGAGATCCAGCAGCGTGATCGCAACGTGCTGTTTGTGGGCGGCACACCGCTTTACCTGAAGGGACTGCTGCACGGAATTTCCCAGGGTCCGCCGGCCGACTGGGAATTCCGTCAACAGGTGCAGGAGGAACTTGAGCGGGCAGGTCCTTCCGCAGGACGCCAGGCTCTGCACCAGCGGCTGGAGCAGGTGGACCCGCTCTCGGCCCACAAGCTGCATCCCAACGATACTCGCCGTGTGATTCGAGCTCTCGAGGTACACCGGGTGACCGGCCAGCCGATTAGCCACCAGCAATTGCATTTTGAGGAGCCGACCACGCAGCCGCCACCGGTGCTGGTGCTGGACTGGCCTCGCGAGCAGTTACACCAGCGGATTGCTGAGCGCGTGGACTGGATGTTCGCCGAGGGATTGGTGGGGGAAGTTGAAGGCTTGCTTGACAAGTACGGCGAGCTGAGCCGGACTGCCTCGCAGGCGGTTGGTTACCAGGAGGTGATGGATCATCTTCAGCAGCAGGTCAGCAGCGAACAGATGATCGAGATGGTGGCGCAGCGGACACGCCAGTTCGCACGGCGCCAGGAGACCTGGCTGCGGAGCGTGCCGGAGTGCCAGCGAGTGGCACAGTTGGGCGACGTCGATGCGGCGGCCATGGCCGGGCAACTGGAACAACTGGGCCGGCAGCGATTGGCTGAAAGAACAGCAGGAGAGAAGCCAAGTTGAGCCACGCGACGGTACGAGACCCCAGGTCTGCCAGCCTCTCGCTCCTATACGCGTTTGGAGAGGCAGGTTAAAATACTCGGTTTGACTCGTGTGGGGGCTGTTGAGTCTGTAACCGCATGGAGACAGACCAGCTTCCAGACGAAATCCCGCAGCGACGAAAAGGACCGCTTCCTTGTTACGAACTCATACCTGTGGTGAATTGCGAGCCAGTCACGTGGACGACGAGGTCACACTCTGTGGCTGGGTCGACAGTACCCGTGATCACGGCGGCGGCGTTTTTATCGACCTGCGAGATCGGTACGGAAAGACCCAGGTGGTGTTTGGCCCCGATTCGGGCGAAGAGAATATCGCGGCCGCTAGCGCGCTACGTAGCGAGGATGTTATCAAGGTCGTCGGCCAGGTCGCTCCGCGGCCCGAGGGTACGACCAACGACAAGCTGCCAACCGGTGGAGTGGAGATTCGTGGCGCCCAGTTGGAAATTCTGAACAGATCCAAGACGCCTCCTTTCACTCCCTCGCAGCAGGATTTGCCGGGCGAGGACCTGCGACTCAAATATCGCTTCCTCGACCTGCGCCGCTCGGAAATGCAGGAGGTGCTGCTGCTCCGCAGTCGGATCATCAAGATGATGCGGGACTACTTCGAGGAAAATGACTTCATCGATATCGAAACCCCGATTCTCGGTCGCAGCACGCCGGAAGGAGCTCGGGATTACCTCGTACCGAGCCGCGTGCACCGCGAGCATTTTTATGCCCTGCCGCAATCACCGCAGCTCTACAAACAAATCATGATGGTGGCCGGCTACGACCGCTATGTCCAGGTTGCCCGCTGTTTCCGCGATGAGGACCTGCGTGCCGACCGGCAGCCCGAATTCACCCAGCTCGATCTCGAAATGTCGTTCGTCGATACCGACGATGTGATCGGCATGATCGATGGCCTGGTTGTCCGTGCGGCCAAGGAAATTCTTGGCATCGACGTGCCACTGCCGCTGGCACGAATGACCTATGACGAGGCGATGGAACGTTTTGGCCACGATGCTCCGGATCTGCGATTCGGGATGGAATTGATCGATTGCACCGAGATCGCCGGTCAAACGGAATTTCGAGTCTTCCGCGGTGCTGCCGATAGCGGCGGCCGGGTGCGGGGGATTAACGCCAAGGGAGCGGCAGCGGACTTCTCACGCAAGCGGATTGACGAGCTGACCGAGTACGTGCAGCAGGACTTTGGCGCCAAGGGACTGGCCTGGTTCCGTGTCGAGGAGGACGGTTCACTCTGGTCTCCGATCGCCAAGAACCTCGAAGCAGAGGTGCTGGCAGCAATTTCCGAGCAGATGGAGGCTGAGCCAGGTGATCAACTGTTCTTCATCGCCGACACCTGGGAAGTCAGCTGCAAGGCGCTAGCTGGACTGCGGCGACGCCTGGGTGCCGAGCTGGAGCTGTATGCTGCCGACGCGATGCACTTTTCCTGGGTCGTGGAATTCCCCATGTTCGATTATGACGACGAGGGGCAACGCTGGAATGCCATGCATCACCCCTTCACCGCCCCTCGTACTCAGGACACGGACCTGCTGACAGATGATCCTGGCGCATGCCGGGCGCAGGCTTATGATCTGGTTATCAATGGCTCCGAAGCTGGCGGTGGTACGATCCGACTACACGATTCCGAACGCCAGCAGAAAGTCCTTGAGCTGCTGGGGATGGATGAGCAACAGGCCCGTGACCGCTTCGGCTTCCTGCTCGAGGCGCTGCAGTACGGTGCCCCGCCGCATGGCGGTATCGCTCTGGGGATCGACCGCTGGGTGATGCTGTTCGCCGGTCTCGACAATATCCGCGACTGCATCGCATTCCCCAAGACGCAACGTGCTACTGACTTGATGACCGAGGCACCCGGGAGTGTTGACCGCGCACAACTTGAAGAGCTCGGTATTCGTACCATTCCGCTCGATGAGTCCTGAACCTG
>CAUZOB010000227.1:0-7546 GCA_963581185.1 Planctomycetota bacterium
CAGTGCCACAGTGGGCTGCCAATCAAGTGTTTCCCGGGCCAGCGTGATATCCGGCTGACGCCGTTGCGGATCGTCGGTCGGCAGCGGCTGCAAGCGGATTTCCGAGCCCGTTCCGGTCAATTCAATCACCAGTTCAGCCAGCTGTCGAATCGTGAATTCCCCAGGATTCCCCAGGTTGACCGGCCCCACCAGGTCGTCGCTACTGGCCATCATGCGAATCATGCCTTCGACCAGGTCGTCGCGGTAACAGAACGACCGCGTCTGCGAGCCATCGCCAAAAATCGTGATCGGCTCGGCGGCCAGCGCCTGGCGGATAAAGTTGGAGACGACGCGGCCATCGAAGGGATGCATTCGCGGCCCATACGTATTGAAAATGCGAACAATCTTGATACGCAGCTTATGGACCCGGTGATAGTCCATAAAGAGTGTTTCCGCAGCTCGTTTTCCCTCGTCGTAACAGGCCCGTGGTCCAATTGGATTGACGCAACCGCGGTAGGATTCGGTCTGTGGATGGACTTCCGGATCACCGTAAACCTCGCTTGTCGACGCTTGCAGAACACGGGCCCCACATTTGCGGGCAATTCCCAGCGCATGGATGGCACCCAACATCGACGTTTTGATTGTCTTGATCGGGTTGTACTGGTAGTGGCCTGGAGCGGCCGGGCAGGCCAGGTTGTAGATCTGGTCAACTTCCAGCCAGATCGGCGTGGTCACATCATGCCGAATCAACTCAAATTCCGGCCGATCCAACAAGTGCTCGATGTTACTGCGTTGACTGGTAAAGAAGTTATCAAGGCAGATCACATGCTGACCCTCTGCGACGAGTCGTTCGCAGAGATGCGAGCCGAGAAAACCAGCTCCGCCAGTGACCAGGATACGTTGGGAGCTCGACATGGCAGGGGGGTTCCAGCGGGAAATCAGTTCATTCTTCGGCACGCCTACTGGCCTGGTTCAGTCGATCCTGCCAGCAGCGGTGCTTTGCGTGGCCCTATTATGCAGCGCTGGCCGTTCATGACGACGCCAATCTCAGTCAGCGGCCAGCATTCAGCAGCCAGATCTGGCTGGACAGCAGCGGTTGAATTCCGCTATTCTCCCTCGCCCTTGGGGGTCCCCACGACTGATAGCGGTGGAGGCTGCCGGGCAGCAGAACTTGACCTGGACAGGGGAGGGGTAACCGAGCCATGAAACGACTGACTAGCGGACTTGTGATGGGCCTTTCGTGCCTTTTGACGAGCGTAGCGTGCGGCCAGGATTTCCGTATCGAAACGGACGTATTTTACGCTGACGAGACAGAACCGACTGTGAGTACTTTGACGCTGTTTCGTGGCAGCACGGTCTATGATTTCATGGGCTCCGACGAGCAGGAAATCACGATCCTGGACATCAATCGTGGCCGCTTCGTATTGATCGATTGCAAGCGACAGGTCAGGACAAGCCTGACAACGGACCAGCTGCTACGGTTTGCGGCCAATCTCAAGGCCAGCGCGTCGGGCAGCAGCAAGGTTCTGGTGAATGCTAAATTGACTGAGTCGCTCGAGGACGACGGAACACTCGTATTGACCGGCACACGGGTCACTTACACTGTCAAAACGCTCAAGCCGCCCAACGCCGACGTGGTCAAACGCTATCGGGCATTTGCCGATTGGTACGCCCGTTTGAACGCCACCCGGGTTGGCAACCTGCCACCCTTTGCTCGCCTGCAGCTGAACGGGGCGCTGGCAAAACGGGGCCTGGTTCCGCAAGCGGTTACACGCGTGGTCCGGACCAGCAACCTGCTGTCGACGGATCACCTGTTGCGCACCAACCACCTGGTCAACTGGCAATTGACGAATACCGATCGCAAGCGAATCAGCCGGGCTGGTGACTACATGGCGACCTACCGTGAAGTCACGCCGGTGATGTACTGGAAGTAACCATCCGCACGACGGAGTGAACCGCCAGCCGGGAAGGCCAGCGGGTTCCTCAGCAGTAACAGCGAGCCGATCGCGAGCGGGCTACTTCTTCTTGACTTCGGCATAGGCAGCAAACCGTTCTGCAATCTTGCCTGCCTTTTCATCACCGGCATGGACCAGGACGCGATATCGGAGCGTCATGGTCTCCCCCTTCTCCATCTTGTGGGAGCCGTCAAGGTCGTTATTTCCCTTGAAATGATGCAATCCGAAGGGATTGGCAGTGAACAGGCCGTAGGTTCGCACGTGCCAGTAAGTGGGATAACGGAAGCTACTGGGATGATTCATGATCGCAATCCCGACCTGCTTTCCTTTCACTGGACCGTGGTAATCGACCCAGGGAGACTGTTTCCCCCAGGCTCCCAGATCGGTCTGGCCATGGCTGTTGATGACCCGGCCACCCTGTTCTGCGGTTACTTTCATGGAACCTGCCACTCGAACTCCAAAGGACCCTTCCTTGGTATCGCCGAATGTGAGCGGCCCCTCACTGGCCGTGACGGTGGTATCGAAATCGATCCAGAAGACCTCGCCATCGGTGGCAAAAGTTAACCGCCGCCGATCTTCACAGACCTTGGTGCCATCGGGGCCGACCCAGTCATTGCTGGTGGCAATCACAGCTTCCGAACCCCCGGCAGCCTTGCTGAACTTGCGATGCACGATCGTGCCGTGGCCCTTGGTCTCACTCCAGAAATCGATCCCATTGACATTCCCGTGGGTAAACCAGAATGAGCGGTGATGTGGGTGGTCGGCACGTTCATCTTCGACTCCCTCCGCCATCGGATATGCACGTGTAATCTCGTTCCCGTGGGGACCGATCAAGGGCCAGAGAATGGGCTTGGCTCCGGATTTGACCAGGTAGCGAGTCAGCAGTTTTCCGTCCAGCTGCACCTCCACTCCGGCATCGATTTTCTTGATCTGGAATTCGTCCGCCTGGAGTGGGCAGGCGACCAGCAGCAGTGTCAGCAGCAGAGATAAGTTGATTCGTTGCATCGTCTCGGTTTCCCGGGGGGGCCAATGGTCAGTAAGTCTCAGCCTGAACTCTCCTGAATCTATCCGCCACCACTGCCCGGAACAAGCATCTTACCTGCTGCCTGCCGTCTCCACTGATGCCTCTCAGCGGGTGCACAAGACCGTCAACTGGACGATCGGACTGACAGCCGGAGGTGAGGCAAAACAGCTAAAATCGCTGATTGCAGCGGCCTGGCGACGTTGACCGGCCATCCCACTCCAGAAGCAGCAAAAACCTGCCAAGAGACACCTGTCTTGAGCGGGTTTTTCTGACTGCCAATACCGGTCTTGTCGGTGTGATCCAACCTGTTTGACAGTTGCCGATAAATCCCGCCCATCTTTCCGATACTTACTCTTGTCGCCAGTCTTCCCGCGTTTCCTGATCGCTATGGTGACAGCAGATTATCCAGAATGCCTGACCCTTATTCTTTATCCGACAAGGAGCGTATCCGCTCATGATGGCAACTGCCCCACGAATTGATGATCTCAGTGGAATCCGTTTGTTCGTTCATGAAGTCCTTTGTCAATTCAACCAACTGGAAGCTGGAATCTTCCAGATGACGGAAAAAGTTCTCACTCGAAGTGGTAACCCCTGTGGGATGTTCTTTTGCTTGCACGGTCCACGTAGCATCAAGCTGACAGCTGTTTGGGAAACCGACGGCAACACGGTCTTGTTCTACGGCTCAACTGGCGAGCGCCAGCACAAGGCGCAGCTTGAGCTCGGTGGCTCCAAGCTGCTTGATACGATGGCGGCCATCGCCTGATATCAGCCGCGTGGCCGGTGACACACGAACACCAGGTTTGAGCAATCGACCGGTGTTGCGTCCCGGACACTTGACATCCGCTAAAGAGGTGTACATCTTTACACATCTATTCACATGTATAGTAATACCACAGAGGAGTGTCGACATGCTGGTTCTGTCACGTAAAGAACAAGAGCGAGTCAAGCTGGGCGATGAAATAACTGTCACGATTGTGCGGGTCTCTGGTGACAAAGTAAGGTTGGGCATTGAGGCACCCAAGGACATTCGCGTGCTTCGCGATGAACTTGTACCTCACGATGAGGAGCCTCAGCCATCGACAAAGTAGCGGTCTTCAGCGTTGCTCATGCGGTCCCGTTCAGTTGGCCAAAGCGGCTGACAGGCCGGGCCGCAGCAGAGCGGTCCAAGGGGAGCACAACCCTCCTTCTGAGGGGGCTCCTGAATGCTCCATTTGACCTGTTTTTTTGTGCTCATCAGGACCGAAAAAGAGAAACAGGTGAGGACGTTTATTAGGTCGTTTGAGACCGAGGAAATAGGACTTGAAGTTTGGTTGACATGGGTAGGCCGGTAACATACGCTTAACGCTTATTACGGCACTGGAAGGCAGCCGCGATGCGGTTTTTCGGTGTCCCCACCATGCGGTGCATTGCACCTGACATCCCCAAGCCAACCTTTTCGACACGAGGCTCTGAAAACGGACATCGCAGGTCGAACCAAA
This sequence comes from Planctomycetota bacterium, assembly GCA_963581185.1. Taxonomy (GTDB): domain Bacteria; phylum Planctomycetota; class Planctomycetia; order Pirellulales; family Pirellulaceae; genus SAT2750. The sequence continues at coordinate 4,437 of CAUZOB010000227.1, forward strand.
GTTGGCAATGGAACGTCGACGAGACAACAAGACTCACCGCCACTGGCACAAACTCCTTACCTGAATCAACTCAATCAGAAAAGCACTTTGGAGAGATACTCATGAAATGCAAGGGTAACGCAATCGGTCGTCGTGGTTTCATGCACGTCGGATTTCTTGGTGGACTCGGGCTTACGCTGAGTGATTACTACCGCATGCAGCAGGCTCAGGCTGAGCAGAAGTTCTACGAGAGTAAGGAAGGGCCGGCCAAGTCGGTGATCTTCATTTACTTCCCGGGTGGCATGGCTCACCAGGAGTTCCTCGATCCCAAGCCGTACGCGCCGCTGGAATACCGTGGCCCGATGACATCCCAGGCGACCAAGATCCCTGGCTATCGGATTGGTGAGACACTCCCCAAGACGGCCCAGATCGCTGACCGACTGGCTATCTGTAATGCGATGACGCATGGCGAAGCGGCCCATGAGCGTGGCACGCACAACATGTTCACCGGTTACCGTCCGAGTCCGGCTTTGAGCTTCCCCAGTATGGGAACGGTTGTCAGCCACGAGTTCGGCTCGCGCAACAACCTGCCGCCGTACGTCTGTATTCCCAACCAGCCGAACACGTTTGCCGGCACCGGTTACCTGAGTTCCTCCTTTGCTCCTTTCAGCCTCGGTTCGGATCCAGCCAGTGGCAGCTTTACTGTCCGTGACCTGAACCTGCCGGGCGGAGTGGACGGCACTCGTTTCACCCAGCGACGTCGCATCCTTGATGCTGTCAACGGTCACTTCGCTGCCAAGGAAAAGGCCGACTCGCTCGACGCCGTGGACGCTTTCTACTCTCGTGCCTACAGCATGATCAGTTCGCAGAAAGCTCGTGAGGCGTTTGATATCAGCAAGGAAACCGACGGCTTGCGTGACCAGTACGGTCGCAACACCGCCGGCGCCCGACTCTTGATGGCCCGTCGATTGGTCGAAGCGGGTGTCCGCTTTGTCACACTCACCTATGGTGGCTGGGACATGCACGGCAACATCGCTGGTGGCTTCCGTGGCAGCATGCCGGCCTTTGACCAGGCCTTCGCCAGCTTGATCACGGACCTTGAAGATCGAGGTCTGCTGGATTCGACGCTGGTCTGCACGGCATCAGAATTCGGCCGTACACCGAAGATCAACGCCAATGCCGGCCGCGATCACTGGCCAAAGGTATTCAGCGTGATTCTCGCTGGTGGCGGTATCAAGAAGGGCATCGTCTATGGCATGTCGAACCCGACTGCCAGTGAACCAGAAGAGGACGCCCTCAACGTCGAGGACTGGGCGACCACAATTTACAATCGATTGGGCATCACGTCGGACAAGGAGCTGATGGCTCCTGGTGACCGTCCCATCGAAATAGTTAACGGCGGCAAGGTCCGTAAGGAGCTGCTGGCCTAACTCAACACTGCCTGTCCTGCAGATGATTCGCGGTGACAGCACAATAGCTTGAGTGGAACGAAATGACACGGGCCACGTCTCCTCGTGGGCGTGGCCCGTTTTTTATGAATAACTCGGAGAAGGTCTGGGAGAGACTACTACCATGTTTACCAACCACCGCATCCCAACCCGCCTGCTGGCAATCCTGACTCTGCTGGCCGTCAGCGTGCCGGCCTGGTCCGCATCACCCTCGCTGGGGGTTATCAATCCCCGTGGTGTTCAGCGCGGTGTCGAATCGGAGCTGAATTTCAGCGGCGGTCGCCTCGCCGATGCCCAGGAAATTCTCTTCTACAGCCCCGGTTTTGAAGTCGTCACGCTGGAAGCGGCGGCTGGCAATGTCAAAGTCATGCTCCGTGTGCTGGATACCTGCCGCCTCGGCCAACACGTTGCCCAGGTCCGAACTGCCAGTGGCGTATCCGAATACCGAACCTTTTATGTAGGTCCTTACGCCAGTACGGCTGAAGTGGAACCGAACAGTGATTTCAAGCAGCCGCAGCAGGTCGAGTTGAACGTCACGGTGACCGGCGTGGTCCAGAACGAGGATGTCGATTACTACTCGGTGACACTCAAAAAGGGCCAGCGAATTTCCGCAGAAGTCGAAGGAATGCGACTTGGTACGGCCCTCTTCGATCCCTACGTGGCGATCCTGAATGCCAAACGATTCGAAATGTCCTCGGCAGACGACTCACCGCTGATCAAGCAAGACGCGCTCGCCTCGACTATCGCCGACGAAGACGGAACCTTCATCGTCGAAGTTCGCGAGAGTGCCTATGGCGGCAATGGCAATTGCCGTTACCGGCTGCATATCGGCACCTTCCCCCGACCCACCGGCGTCTACCCGGCCGGTGGCAAGAAGGGTGAAATGATTGACGTCAAGTTCCTCGGCGATCCCACAGGACCACTCGCTCGCAGCTTCCAGTTGCCCTCCGAAGACCGGGAAGAGTATGGCCTGGAAGCCGCCGAAGGGGACGCCGTGGCACCCTCACCGAATCCTTTCCGACTGTTCGATCATGGCAATGCCTTCGAAGCCGAACCGAACGACGAGATTGCTGCCGCCACGCCAGTCGAACTGCCGCTGGCCTTTAATGGCATCATCGAGAAACCGGGCGACATTGACTGTTTCAAGTTCGCGGCCAAGAAGGGTCAGTCCTTTGAAGTTGAATGTTACGCTCGACGACTTCGTTCCGGCCTCGATTCGGTCATGAACGTTTACTATGCCGACGGCCGTGGTATCGCCGGCAATGACGATTCACGTGGTCCCGACAGCTATTTCCGCTTCAACGTCCCCGAGGACGGTGAATACGTGATTCGCGTCACCGATCACCTTGGTAACGGAGCCGAGGATTTCGTCTACCGGGTTGAATTGACTGCTCCCAAGCAGACAGTCTCTGTCAGCATTCCGCGTGTCGCTCGCTACTCACAGTACCGCCAGTGGATCGTGGTCCCCCGTGGTAACCGCTTCGCCACCTTGATGACGGTCGGTCGCGGCAACTTTGGCGGTGACGTGGTGCTGGATCCCAAGGATCTGCCCGAGGGAGTCACGCTGCACAACAACATCATGCCGGGCAACATGAACATCATGCCGGTCATCCTCGAGGCCGCAGCCGACGCACCCATCGGTGGCGGCTTGATTACTTTCCACACGCGTCATGCGGACGAAAG
>CAUZOB010000228.1:0-7524 GCA_963581185.1 Planctomycetota bacterium
CCGTCCAGGAAAGTGAAAACGCAACCATTGAAATAGTCACGCGGAAAGGGACGATCCAGCGGCGATTCAAAAACGCCATCGCCACCGGCAGGCTGCAGATCGGCCCAGCGGCCGATGATACAGTCGATCTCGAGAATCTGGTCCTGGGAAGCGCCGCCTGGCAAGAAACGCACCGGTAGCGGGCCTGCCGCGCCCGAGGGGAGCGTCAGCTGGGCGACAACACCCCCCTGCAGATCTTCCCCGTACATGTCGCGCAAGAGGCCATGGCCTCGCATCACCGACGCGGTGTTATAAGTGTCACGGACCAGCTGGTACATGGCCCGGTCGAGGTGCATCTGGGGATCGATGTGCAACAACCTGGTCCGCGCGTCCATCGTCGCTGATCGCCGGAACTGACCTGCCACCAGCACGTAGGTGACTCCAATCATCACGAACAGCGCCAGCAGGCTGACCACGACCAGCAAGATCACGCCCGCCTCGTTTTGTCGTTTTCGTTCTGCCATGACCTTCTCATCCCTGGCGGTCTGGTCCGCCGGTTGCCCCTGTCCTGCTGTGCCTTTAGGGAGCCGCATCCCACAGTGACGTGTTCTCAAGTCGGATCGACTTCTCAAAAACTCCCACCACGTCACGAATCACGATCGCCTGGGTGGGCATGTAGAGCTCGCGTAAAGCCGGGTCACCCTGACGAAGGTTCACGCTCAACCACTCGGTGCGCATCCAGTCCGGCCCCTCGAGCGTAATGTCCCGCACCCAGCGGCCTGCCACCGGCCGTGGATCAAGTTCTGAATGCAGCACGCGGTACCAGCGGAAGTGACTCTGGGTAATCTTCTGGGACGGCAGGGGAGGACTCGCCTTGAGTCGCGCGATGGCAACAGGAATCGGCGGAAAGACGATCGCCTGTGCAGCGAGCATGACCCAGTCCCCGCTGCGAACATCCACGGACGTCGCTGTGGGACCCTCCAGCCTCGCCTCACCACCACCGAAGCCACCACCCAGTAACTCAATATCCAGGACCCGCTCCGGAATCGGCTCGGGCCGGCTGTTGGTACCCAGGCCCGAATCGAATCGTGCATCTCGATCATCAAAAATGACGATCGAGAGAATGAACTGGTCATACAGACTTCGTGGCTGATTAAGTTCCGGTACAAGTGTCGCCAGCCAGCTAAAGTTACCGTTGAACTGCCGACGGCTATATTGTGTTCCCGACCCGTAGACCTGGACGGGTGGCAGGGTTGGATCGACGGGCCGGAAGATCGCCAGGTCATCCTGTGCCACGAACAGCTTGTCTGCCAGCACGCGGGAAATCAGCGTACCGCCCGGATGGTTACGAATCGCAACCCTGTGCATACGAGGTTGTTTTGTCGCCGGAACATTCCCATGGATCAGCGACAGTGCCTGCGGTCCCCAACTGGGGAACAAGCGTGGTGAGCGGCCAATCGGCAGTGGAGGCAGCGGTGCAGGACCACCGAGGTGGAAATGCAAGTAGCCGGGATCGATGCAAAATGAGAGCGAGCCAGAACTGGGTGGATAGAGTGGCAATTGCTGGACGGTTGGATCGAAGGGCGTTCCGTCTGGGTTGACGTACATATCCGCCCGTCGCATGCTGCGAATATCGAAGTTGGCGACGGCATTACGTCCTGCCGCGGACATCCGGTCGGCCGTCAGTCCGCGGTCAATTTCAAACCCTGCCAGTGGTATCAGGGCGGCCACACCAAGCAGCCCGACCAGCACAATACCGCAGGCAAACATCAATTCGATCAGTGTCACTCCAGCACGGCTAGCGAAGCGGTCGGTGGTTCTGTGTCGATTCATTACCGACCTCCCATCCCGATCTTGGCCCGCGCAAACTGGCGCGAGGGAAAGATCGCCAGGAAGTCATCGGACCCAGCAAAGCCACGCTCGCCAACATCATCCACGCTGCCATTGCCATCATCGTCCGTGCCAGCCACTCCCCAGGCTCCATCCGCCCCGGCACTCCAGGGGCTGGCATTCTCGGTGGTTGTGACCTGTCCCGACCTGTGGCTGATGGAAACCCAGAGGGTCGCCATATCCATCAGGTTCGAGATATCCACGTTGTTACTGGTAAACAGTCCGTTGAAACCGAGTACTTGCTGAGGGCGTCCGATTAGCAGGTAAAGTGAATCGGTAATCGGAACTTCAACGGCACCGACATAGACACGGTCCAAATCTCCAGCGGGATTGAACAGGATCACGATCGGATCGTTCAATCCTCTGCCTAGCTCGATCCCGCTGGCTCCGAAACCCGAAGCGGAGAGATCGATTGCGGTGTTGGCAGGCAATCGCAGCGGCTCAGCACTGCTGCGCTTGGGATGCCGAAACAGCTGGAACGGTGCGCCGCTGGCGGTGTTTGCAAACAGCGGTGGCGGCGGCGATCCTGGATAGGGAGCATCCAGCACATAAGTGTGGTCGGTCGGCAACCCTGGCAGCCTGCGGCCGCGATAGAGCGGTCCGCGGTAATCAAAACGTATTCTGAATGACTCACCCGGCTTAACCATCGCCGTGCTTGGCGAGGGGTTGTACATCAGCGGATCGAAGACCGGCGTGTCGTCTGACCCCTGCCAGCCACGTTCGGCAAAATCATCCCGGACGCCATTGCCGTTGTCATCCGTGCTGGCATTGCCCCAGCGAAAGTCAGCTCCGGTCATCCAGGAGGCGATGAAGTCGATTTCCCAGCGGCTACCAAGTGTGGGGTCCGTGGGGTCAATCCGGTGCAGCTCGATTCGCGCTGTGGCTCCATTGGTAATGCCGTTGTAGGGGGGTGGCACCTCGGCAGTGAAGACCTCGGTTGCGTACTGCCCGTGAACAATCTGCTGCTGGCTGACAATCCGCTCAATCCAGATGCCAACTGGCCGGCCTCGCTGGGAAGCGAGCGTGCGGGCGCCGTTGATATAACCACCCATGGCTCGTGACGCTTCCCGCAAACGGCGGTCCTTGCCGGTGCTACGAATCAGCGGTGCAAACACGGCCAGCAGCAGCAGCACGATCGCCAGCACAACGACCAGCTCGATCACCGTCATGGCACGGCGGCGAGAAGAGCCTGCAATCTGGTTATGGACGTCAAGGAGCATGGGGACTCGCTACTGCGATGGGAAGTGATTGCTGATATTGTCGAGGGCACCGCGAGTTAAATCGGGGTCACCGAAGGAACGATTCTGGATACCCGGGTCTGGATCGTTGGGGTCTATCCAGTAGTACGGGTTGTTGGGGTAAAAGACGCTTGGATTCGCTGGCGGCGCAAAGATGTACGAATCCTGGGTATAACGAAACCGTCGCTTGGCATGGTCGGGGTAGTCCTGTTGCCGTCCGTCAATCCGCTCACTGCCTGAATAGACCTTGGTCATCATCACGTCGTAAATGCCGTCAGGACCAGCTGAGAATACCAATGGCACGAGGGTAAATGGATCCTTGTCGGTCTTGGTATCTGTCCAGAGCGGATCGACTTTGAGCGGGTCCATGATATTGCCGTTTTCACCAGCGTCACCATCCACCCCAATAACACCATCGCCGAACTGCAAGGTCGAAACGCCATTGCCGATATAGCCTGGTGCCCAGCGGAGAAACTCGATCGGCTTGCCCCAGGAATCGAGGATCTCGGGCATCTGGTCGCCATCGACATCACCAATCTCACTCTCGGTGAAGAAATCCAGCCCGCTGCGATCCCCCTCGCGAATATTCGCCAGGATCATGTAGAGGCACTCGGATGATTCGTAAAGTGGCGTCCAGGTCTGGGGCGGACCGGATAACGGTGTGTGGGGGTGAACCTGGAACCACTTGGGGCCCCAGACCGCCTGCACACGGCGATTGTAGGATCGCCAGAGACTGGTCGACTGTAACCTGGGAGCATTCACTAGCAGCACGTCATCGCTACCGGGGAAACCGGCTTCGCTGGCCCCATCGGCAAACCCGTCACTGTCATCATCCGTTCCAGCAACACCCCACTTGCCATCGGGTCCGGGCATGTAGGGTGTGACGGGGCTGCCAACTTCGAACGCCACGTCGCTGCGTCGATCGGGCAACTCCATCCGCATCAGCTCACGAATGGTCAACAACCTGAGCATGGAAATCTGCCGGGCCGTGGCACCAGGTGGCACGGAGACAGGAATCGGTCGATTCTGGAAATACTCAACGCGGGTCATCAACAGCCGATGGATCTTATCGATCTGTTGCTGGGTTCGCCTCACGTTGGACGACTGCTCGGCGGCAAAAAGTGCCACCAGCAGGACGCTGGCCAGGATCGTGATGATGGCAATCACCATCAGGAGTTCAATCAGCGTGAAGCCACCTGGACGGCGATGTTTTCTGCCCGGCTCTGCTGGGCGTTGCTGGATCATGGAATCGCATCCTCCAAAGTGCCCCCGCTGGAATTTGTGACATTGTCAAAGTCACCGTCCTTATAGTAAGTGCCGCTATCAAAACGCTTGAACATGAAGTTGCCGCTGGTGTCGGTACCATGGCCGCCAAAATCCTCATCCAGGCCTGCGGAAATCAACTGGAAGCTGCGGGGGTTAATCCACTCGAAACCGCCATTCAGGAGTGGCCGATCAGAGAGATAGGGATGGGCATCGCCGGTGACGATGGAGTTCGTATATCCATGGGGCGGGTAAACAGAGTTGGCGTAGCTGTGAGAGTCGAGGTAGACCACCGGTAGCTGTGTACCGCGTGTCATCACGACCGGAAATGGATCATTCTGTAGCCCATGCAGAAGGGAGTCGTCGTTGGATTCACGGGCGTTAAAACGGAATGTTTGATTTCCTCCGGCGGCATCCACAAACTCGACCTCGTAGGTCACAACCTGTCCCGTTTCACTCAGAGCATCGGCGTCAAACGGGAAGAAGGCGTTATCGGCGTTTCTTTCGGTGCTACTGAAAGGGCCACCCGGCCCGGTAAAGGGATGCAACTGGTCCTCGCTAAATCCACCCAACCAGAAGACCAGCGCCTCGGCGGGATCGATCTCCCACTGGGGGCCAGTGATACCCGCACCACGGTGGTAGGCAACTGCCAGGAAGAGTCGCAATTCGTTGGTTGTGATCCGCGGCCAGGCCTTCTGGACCTGGCGGATCAGCAGGTTGCGATCCGAAAAGTCCGGGGGGTACTCGCCCCACTTTTCCTTGAACTCATCGAGTGCAATATCGAGGTCCGCCAGGTCGGCCGCGATTGCCGTCACCTTGGCGCGGATCATGGCAGCTCGAATGGTGGGAATCAGAATAGCCGCCAGCAGGCCGATAATGGCCATCACAACCATCAGCTCGACCAGCGTAAAACCGCTTCGTCGGCGGCTGCCAGCAGGGCGGTCGGATGTAGTAAGCCGATTCATGGTATACCTCTTTCCGTGTAATCGGAGCGCGCAGCACGGCGCTTACTTCTTGGACAGGTTCTGAATCAAGTCGACCAGCGGCAGGAACAAGGCGACCACGATAAAACCGACAGCGAGCCCCAGGAAGACAATCAAGAGGGGCTCAAGCAAGGCCATCAGGCCATCGGTCAGGGTCTTGACTTCCTCGTCATACTGGTCCGCCACCTTGTAGAGCATGGTATCCAGTTCACCGGTTTCCTCACCGACGTCGACCATGTTGACGACCAGGCTGTCGACCACGCGATGCTTCATCTTGAGCAGGTAAAAAGCTGCTCCCAGGGTCGCACCGAGGAGGGCCACAAAGCCGCCGATGGCAGTCATGTTGGCTCCTTTACCAGCCGGCAGGGGCATGATGATAAGGCCCGGTACCGCACTAAAGAAGACCCAGAAGAAGAGCGCCATGGGGTGGAAACTGGGACGCGAGTTCTCTTTAAGCGGAACTGCGATCGTCTCCCCCTCGCGAATCGAATCGGAAACCTTGCCGAACATGTATTCGAACATGGCGTTACCAGATGTCTCCTTGGTGATGTTCAAGCCTTCCAGGATCGGCACACCACTGGCAACCAGCGTACCCAGGGTTCGGGTCGTTCGGGCCAGGCAATTCTTTTCAATCAACGAGCCGAGGACGGGGATTTTCAGCATGAACAGGTCCCAGCCCATTCGACCATAGCTGAATTTCCTCAGTAACTTGACGAAGATCAGCAGGCCTATCGGGATAGCAGGAATCAGGAACCAGAAACGCAGCGTGTTTTCGGAGATGGCGATCAATAACTCGGTCGCCGCCGGCAGCTTGAGGCCGAACTCGACGAACATATCGCGGAAGACCGGCACGATCTGGATCATGATGAAGGTCAGGATCGCAACCGCCACCAGCACCACCACGATCGGGTAGATCATGGCACCCTTGACCTTGCGGCGCAGTGACTCGGCACGTTCCTTGAATTCCGCCAGCCGCTGCAGGATGGTCTCCAGTGCACCACCTGCTTCGCCCGCCTTGATCATGTTGATATAGAGGCGATCAAAAACGCGAGGCGATTTGGCCATCGCTTCGGAGAGCGTGGAACCTGCTTCGATTTCATCGCAGGTGTCGATCAAGGCGTTCTTGAGTCGACCCGCTGCCTGTTGCTCCTCGAGGATTCGCAAGCTGCGCAGAATCGGCAGGCCGGCATCCTGCAGAATGGAAAGCTGGCGGGTAAAGGTGGTAATGACCTTGGAACCGCCGCCACCGAAATAGAGTTTGCTCTTGCGACTGGCGCCAGATCCGCGGGATATTTCTGTGCCCGATTTCTTGACTGAAATCCGAGTAACGAAATAGCCCATCTGGCGGATGGTCGTTTGAGCATCTTCCTCTGTCGGCGCATCAATGACGTCACGGATTTCCTGTCCCGTGGCGTCGAGTGCTTCAAATTGAAAAGTTGGCATTCTGATTGTCCTTCCACTCTCCAGGCACTGGAGCCAGGAGTGATCGGCATACTGGATCAGGCTTCAAGGATGGTTTCCCGCACGACCTCTTCGGCGGTGGTCGTCCCGTCAAAGACAAAGTTCAGACCGGCGGTACGCAACTGCACCATGCCGAAGCTCTCGGCACGCGCACGGATAACGTCGGTGGACGCATTCTGCATGATCAACTCTCGCAGGTCGTCGTTCATGACCATCAGCTCAAACAAGCCGACCCGACCCTTGTAGCCGGTATTGTTGCAATGCTCGCAACCGCGACCACGAAAAAACTCCTTGTCCGAGGTGTCCGTGCCGATCATCGCCAGTTGCGAAAGAATCTCGTCGGACGGTTCAACCTGCTCACGGCATTGAGTACAGATGCGTCGCACCAGTCGCTGCGCCAGGATTGCTTCCACCGTGGCCGTGATCAGGAATGTTGGTACACCCATGTCCTTCAGCCGTGTGATGCTGCTGGGTGCATCGTTGGTGTGCAGTGTGCTGAAGACCATGTGTCCGGTGAGTGACGCCTGGACGGCAATCTCCGCCGTTTCCAGGTCGCGAATCTCACCCACCAGGATGCGATCGGGGTCCTGCCGCAGGATCGCTCGCAAGCAAGCGGCAAAAGTCACACCAATCTCCGCGTCGATCGGAATCTGGATAATGCCTTCAATGTCATACTCCACCGGGTCCTCGGTGGTGATTAGCTTATCCTA
>CAUZOB010000229.1:0-7513 GCA_963581185.1 Planctomycetota bacterium
CTTGGTGCCAAACGGATCGGCTTCACCAGCACCAGCAGCCGGAGCGGTCGGCTTGACTGCAAAGGGACTGGGAGTGCCAGCAACTGCGGCCGGAGTGTTTCCAGCAGTGGCAGCAGGAGGACTGGTGTTGAAGGCATTATTGCCAGCACCTGCAACGGGGTTCGAGACGCTTGGCTTGAGTGCCGAAGCAGGTCGCGAGTTGGCTCCGCCGAGCAGATCCGAATTGGCCAGTCCAGCTGTGTCCACTCGGAAGGGGTTCACAATCTGGCTGCTGGCGTCGGCAGGCAGTGCGGGCAACGTACTGGGGTCGATCACCACGGTCGGTGCCTGGGAATCAACGGGCTGGCGCTGAGCTTCCGCGCTGTTCCGCTGGACTCGGCCGTAACGAACTCGCCGCCGCTCAGCTTCCAATGCTGCCACGTCACGTTGTGCTTCAAGTCGGTGTCGTTCGATCGACACACGGACAGCGCCCTGGATTCGAGTTAACGACCTGGAGACCGGATAAAGGTCCTGCCGGTCGAGTGCTTCCATTTCGCCACCCTTGCGAAAGTCCGCCTGGGCCTGTGCTTCATTTTGCAACTCCGAGTGGGCCAGGCCACGGAAGTAATAGGCACGGGGGTCGCGCGTCCCCTGCTCAATGGCATGGCTGAGTTTTTGTTGTGCCTGCTCAAATTCGCCGTTGAAATAGGCTTGTACGCCCTTGCTGTAGACCGCGGTCAATGTCTCTTCCTGGGCTTGGAGAGAGGTGCTCGCTGGTACGAGTAACACGAGTCCTAAAATCGTGAGTCCTAAATACCTTGCCATTTTCATTGACTCCCTGCTGGTGGCTAATCTTGCCAGTCCATTGTTGTTGTTCGATGTTGTTCGACACTCGCACCATCGGCATTCGCGGGGCGATTTGGCTGCCCGTGCTATGGCGATTTGCATGCTAAAGTCTACGCGTCCAATCGTAGTGCTCCAACATCGAAATAGCAACTTTGCACCCAGTACGAGCGTGCCTATCCTAATAGATCGACAATCTAATTTGTCAAAAACGAGCGTTTTTGCTCGAAAACACCTGCTGCCAAGTATGCTAACGGCTAATCACGTACTACGAACGACGGATTCCTAGCTACTTACTCTGCTATGACGCAATTACAGAAATACGATCGCCACCAGTCCTACGACTGGAATTACGACAATGTGCCCGCTCGGCAGGAGATCGTGGCCAAACCGATTGCCGGCCAATGGCAGTTCTGTGGGTTGCCTGTTGACTCGCCACTTGGTGTTCCGGCGGGACCACTTTTGAATGGCGAGTGGTGTCTTTATTACGCCAGCCTCGGCTTTGATGTGGTGACCTACAAGACTGTCCGAAGTCGCCACCGTGACTGCTATGACCTGCCAAACCTGCAGCCGGTCGACTGTGGTCCACTGCATGGCGGTGAAACCGATCTGCCGGCGACGGAACAAATGGATGGTAGCTGGGCCGTCTCTTACGGCATGCCGTCACGGAGTCCCGAAGAATGGCAGCAGGATATCCGCTCAACGCGTGACCGCCTGCCAGCAGGCAAGCTGCTCAACGTGTCCGTGGTTGGCAGCGTCTTGCCGGAGTGGAGCCTGGCTGAGCTGGCAGACGATTACGCCAACTGTGCTCGCCTGGCAGTTGAGAGTGGAGCTGACACGATCGAAACCAACCTCTCCTGCCCGAATGTGAGTACCTGCGATGGTCAACTCTACCAGCAGCCGGAGGATGCTCAGCTGGTGCTGGCGGCAGTCCGTGAGGCGATCGGCAGCACCCCCTTGATTGCCAAGGTCGGACGGATCATGGATCGCAATGATGCCACGAGGTTGCTTGAGGCAACTCATTCCTATCTCGATGCCATGGCGATGACTAACAGCATCGCCTCGACAGTGGTTGGTGCCGACAGCCAGTTGTTATTTGACGGTGAGCGTCGCGGCATCTGTGGCAAAGCGACGCTGGCAGCATCGCTCGAGCAAACCCGCATGGTGTCTGAAATAACACGAGACGGCGGAATGCAGCTGGAGTTGATCGGGGTGGGTGGGGCAAGTTGTCTGCAGGACATCCAGTCTTATCTGGCCGCCGGTGCACATGCCGTGCACATCGCCACAGCTGCCATGATCGATCCCGGCCTGGCACTGGAGATCCGAGAGCAGTGGCCCGCAGCGAGTGCTTAGAGAATGCAGCTGGCCTAGCTGCGAGCCGCTAGCCTTGAATCCGCTGGTCGTGGCCCTGCCATTCCTTTTCTCGCAGGGCATACTTTTGTACTTTGCCCGTGCTGGTCTTCGGCAACTCAGTAAACTCCACGCTGGTGGGACATTTAAAGTGGGAGAGGTTGTCACGGCAGAACGAGATCAACTCGTCCTCTGAAAGCGTCTGTCCCTCTTTCACGGCTACGAAGGCCTTGGGAGTCTCACCCCACTTTTCGTGAGGCACACCAATCACGGCAACTTCGCGGACTGCCGGATGCCGGTAGAGTATCTGTTCGACTTCAATCGATGAGATGTTCTCGCCGCCGGAGATAATAATGTCCTTGCCACGATCACGCAGCTCGATGTAGCCATCCGCGTGCATCACCGCCAGGTCGCCGGAATGAAACCAGCCACCACGAAAGGCCTTGGCCGTGGCCTCGGGTTCATTGAAGTAACCGAGCATCACGTTGTTTCCCTGCATCACGACTTCACCCATCGTCTCGCCATCGTTGGGCACGTCGTTCATATCCTCATCAACAACACGAACCGGATCGGTGGCAACATAATTCACCCCCTGCCTGGCCATTTGCCTGGCCCGTTCGGTCAGCGTCAGTTGCTGCCAGCCGGGCTGGACAGCACAGACCGTGTGAGGACCGTAGGTCTCGGTCAGGCCATAGATGTGAATCAGCCGTGCGCCGAGGGCTTCCATCTGTTCAATCAGCGTCGGTGACGGTGGTGCGCCGCCCGTGCAGATCGTCAGCGAAGTCTCCAGCCGTTGGGGCCGGGTTGGTTCGGCGAGCAGGCTGCTGAGCACCACCGGGGCGCCATTAAAGTGAGTTACCTGGTGTTGAGTGACCAGTTGCCAGGAAACAGCGGGGTCCATGCGGCGCATGCAGATGTGCGTCCCGCCGGCCGCCGTGACTGCCCAGGTGAAACACCAGCCGTTGCAATGGAACATTGGCAACGTCCAGAGGTAAACCGACTGGGCCGTCAAGTTCGTCTCCAGCATCTCTCCCAGCACGTTGATATAAACTCCACGATGACTGAACATCACGCCCTTGGGAGTACCGGTTGTTCCCGAGGTGTAGTTGACCGTGATCAGCTCTGTCTCGTCCTGCACCTGCCATGCAACGACAGCTGGATCCGCTTCCGCCAGGAAAGTCTCGTATTCCGGGCCAGGCAGCGGCTCTCCCGCTGCAACTGGATCAATGACGTTGATGACCAGCTGGATTTCGGCAAGGTCATCGATGACATCGCGCAGGACCGGGGCGAGTTCACTGTCGACGATCAGGAAGCGGGCGCCACTATGCTTGATGATGTAGGCAATTTCCGGCGCCGATAGCCGCGTGTTGATCGCCACCAGCACGCCCCCGGCAAGCGGCACACCAAAGTGGGCTTCCAGCATGGCAGGCGTGTTTGGGCAGAGAATCGCAACTCGATCAAGATGCTGCAGGCCGGCATGGCGCAGTGCACTGGCGAGAGAATTCACACGTGCAGAGAATTCCTGGTAGCTGAACTGGATGTCGCCATAGATGATAGCTGTCTTGTCGGGATAGACCGCAGCAGTACGTCGCAGGTAATTCAACGGAGTCAGGATGCTCTGACTGGTCGGCATGTCCATCGTCAAACAGCTCCAGGGGCAATGGCCCGCGCGATGCTGGTAGCGGAAGGCTCGCGAGCAGGCGGCGGTGGATGTTCAGGGTAATACTTCGGCCGGCAGGATTCCAGCTGCAAGGGCCGGCAACAGGCCTGACAATTGACCAGGCACGGAAAACTATCGTGACGGACTGTCCGAGAGTAGTTAAACTTCAAGCAGGCAGTTGTCGATAACTGTCCGTGGTTGAGTTCATTGATCCAATCCGGCAGAGGGACCACTTTTCGCGTTGGCTAGAGTCACCATGTGGCACGTGCAATAGCACGCCCGACTCTCGCTTTTCTCGCAGCGACTCCATTTGTCGCGTCGATTGATGACTCAACTTTGGCTCAGCATTCCTCTTGAAAGCTGGGCTTTTTTTCTGCGCCGCTGGTAATAAACCTGCAACTCAACTCCAGTAGCGTGACCAGGTCGAGGGCATTGTGATGGAGCACGTTACGCATCTGCCAGGCGTCTCCCGTGCGGACATAGTCGTGGTAGGCATGAGGGATCAGGCGGCCAGGAATGTCGCCACTGCGATATCGACCACAGATGTACTGCTCCAGCGTCTGCAGGCGACAATCGGGCAGCTGGGACTTCCAGCGCCGCCGGCCATGATGAAGCAGGTCGCAGTGAACAAGTTCGGGCCGCGGCTGATGGCGAGCGAGTCGTGCGGGGATGGTCTCCCCAGCAACGGCGGTCGGCTGGCAACTGGATTGGCGAGGGTCCCGACCGAGGTGGTGCAGTGTGCTGCGATCGTGGACCAGCGGCCAGTCAAAGCTCTTGCCGTTAAAAGTCACCAGTACCTGCTGAGCGGCGGCAATCTCCCAGAGCGACTGCAGGATCGCAGCTTCCTCCGCATAGTTCCGGGCCAGTAGCTGGCTAAGTACAAACTGGCCCTGGTGCACATGTATCAGCCCCACCAGGAAGACCATGGCACCACCGAGCCCGCAGGTTTCCAGGTCCAGCAGCAGGACTTGTTCAGGAAAAGCGTTTTGCAGTTCTGCGATTTCCAACTCGGCCCGGTTACTCGGTTCCTGCAGCGGATCACGGTCTGACAGCGTCTGCTCGATAACGTCCGCGCCGGCGGGCCAGAGTTCATCGATCGCTGTCCGCAGCAGCCAGTGCTGGCCACAGCCATTGTCGACCTGCTCGCCGGCTGGCAATTCTGACATCGAGCCAGAGGACGGAGCGTACGATGGACTCGGCTGGTCAGCGTCAGGCAGGGTTACCCGGTTCAAGCGGCTCAAGCGAGCACGTATTTCAGGCGAGAGCATTCTGTTGGGCCGCCTGGGTGGAAGGAGTCGGTGCTGTGATAAGTTCCAGTAGCTGGATGGTGGCTGCCTTGTCAGGGATCGGATAGCCACGCATCAAGTCAGGATCGCTGTGAATTGCTGGTCGCAGGTTGGGTAAGCCGACACAGCTGGGGCAGCCCTGCTGGCATTCACACTCAACCACCAGCTGACGGCAGATCTCCAGTAGCCGCTCCAGTTGGTCGTAGCCACGTTCGCAATATCCCAGGCCACCCGGATAACGGTCGTAAAGAATCATCGTGCTGCGACCGAGATTCTTGCTGTCGACGACGCCACTGATATCGCGGCTGTCGCACATCGCAATCATCGGAAGCGCGACCACCGCCAGATTGCGCAGGCCGCAGAGTCCCTCGCTGGGGCGCAGCCCCTGCTGGCGGAGGGCCAGCCGCACATCCTCGCTGGGTGTCAGCCAGAAAGCGGTGGTGGGCAGGTGCTGCTCGGGAATGTCGACCGTACCGTAGCCGACGTTCTCGCGTGTGGCGAACTTCACCTTCTTGAAACCAACGGTCTTCCAGCTGACGTCGACGTCACCAAAGGCCAGCTGGGCACGCAGCTCCGGCTCACGTTCACGCTGCTGCTGGGTGATCAACACATTGCTCTCAAGAATAGCCTGGGTGTAGTAATCCATCTCCTTGCGCTGGACATAGGCGACCCGGCCGTCGAGATCCAGTTCGCGGACAAAGTAAGTCTCGCCATTGTGCAGGTAGACAGCCTGTGGATAGACCAGCTCAGGAGCACTGATTGCATCTACATTGGCAATCACCTGGTTGCCAGCATCGGTCGAGAGCTCCGCTCCGGGTGGGGAGAGGATAATGCTGAATGTGTTGTCGCTCATGTGCCGCAGGCTGATCTGGTGGGCAGGATTCTGGCCGCCTGAGAAGTAATAACAGTCGTCGACCCGGGTCAGTTGACGCTCGTCCTCCAGTAACTCGGTGATGGCGGGAGCAAGCGAGCCGAACTGGTCGGCTTGCCGGTCATCAAGCGGCAGCTCGAAGGCAGCAGCCTTGAGATGCTTGGCCAGCACATAGGGGTTTTCAGGGTCAACAACCGCATTTTCAGGCGACTGCTGAAAGAAATAATCGGGATGGCGCAGCAAGTACTGGTCGACAGGCTCATTGCCCGCCAGCAGGACTGCCAGACTCTCATCGCTGCGGCGACCACTGCGCCCGGCCTGCTGCCAGGCACTGGCAATCGTGCCGGGATAGTTGACCAGCAGGGCGGCATCGAGTGAGCCAATATCAATCCCCAGCTCGAGAGCATTTGTCGAGGCAATGCCACGCAGTCGACCGCTGAACAAGTCCTGCTCGATCTGCCGCCGCTCCTCGGGCAGGTATCCGCCGCGGTAGGCTCGCATGCTGTCTGCCAGCACGCTGCCCTCGGCCCGCAATTGATCCTGGACGTACCGGTTGATCAATTCAGCGGCCTGCCGGGTGCGGGTGAAAGAGAGTACCTGGCCCTCACGCTGCATGACCTGTTTTGTCCACCAGACAGCATCGTCGGCTGCGCTGCTGCGAGCCAGGTTGTCGGAACCGAGTGGTGAGGGATTCCAGAGGACAAAGTACTTGCGGCCGCGGGGTGAACCATCCTGGTCGACCACTGTGACCTCGCGGTCGATCAACCGGGAGCTGAGTTCGCCGGGATTGGCAATCGTCGCACTGGCTGCCAGGAAGGTCGGCTTGGCACCGTAATGCTCACAAACGCGCTTCAGTCGACGCAGCACGCAAGCGACATTGGCCCCCAGGATGCCGCGATACATGTGGACTTCATCCAGCACGACGTACTTCAGGCTGCTGAAGAAGCGGGCCCACTTGGGATGGTAGGGCAGGATCGAAGCATGCAGCATGTCGGGATTGGAAAGTACCAGATTGGCCTCGGCCTTGATGCGGCGACGCTGGGCCGTGGGAGTGTCGCCGTCATAAACTCCAGGCCGTATGCGGCTGGCCAGATCAGCTGATTGAGGATCATCACCATCGATCAACTCCAGCAAGCCCTTCAACTGGTCCTGCGCCAGGGCCTTGGTGGGGAACAGGTAGAGTGCCCGTGCTTCTGCATCCGACAGGCATGTTTCCAGGATCGGCAGGTTGTAGCAGAGTGTCTTGCCGCTGGCTGTACCTGTCACAACGACCAGATCCTGTTGCTGCCTGGCCAGGTCGAGACTAGCGGCCTGGTGGCAGTAAAGTTGCTCGATGCCACAGCGACCGAGTAGGCCAGCCAGTTCGGCTGGGAGTGGCTTGGCCGGGCTGGCAAATGTCCCCGACCGAGCTGCAATCTCTTCGACATGCACGATCTGACCAGCGTATCGCGGATCTCGGCGTATCTCGTCCAACAAGTTGCTGACGTTCATGGCTGTCCCTTACTCTCCAGCTGCGGTCGACGT
>CAUZOB010000230.1:0-7494 GCA_963581185.1 Planctomycetota bacterium
CAGATGCGCGAGGGACGATATGGCATCTGCGGTGGCTGCAGCAACAAGATTCCACTGGCTCGATTACAAGCCTTGCCGTATGCCGCCACCTGCATCGATTGTCAACGGACGGCCGAGGAACATCCTGATTCGGACCTGGCACACTTGATCCAGAACGATGCTATCCCGAATGATCTTGGCATGGACGTTTCCTGATCGACTTGACCGCCCGCCAGGCGGCGATCTTTTCCCCGGGCCGTTGGATGATGACATTGACTCCATGCGTCGACCTGCATAATCCAGGCTTCTTAAGACTCGCCCTGCTGTCATTCTGCCTGGCAAGCCTGCCGTCGCTTCAGCTGCACGCCCAGGCCCCGGCTGTGCCGACCAGTGCCCAGCGCACGATCCTCTTTGAACAACTGGCTCGAGACGCAGACCTGCTGCAAAACCAGAACTTGCTCAAGCGACTGGTTCAGCTGGCAACTCCCAGCGTGGTACACATCTCGGCCTACAAGCAGCTCGCTGCAGGGTCGATTGAGTTGGTTGAGGAAGCTGGCTCGGGTGTGATCGTGATGGTCAAGGATCAGCCTTTCATCGTCACCAACCGCCACGTGCTGGCGGGCGCCCAGCTGGGGCATATTGACATCAAGCTCCACAATGGACGCCCGGTGTATGCTGCCGAGGTGGTCGGAGACGCCAGCACGGATATTGCCGTGATCAAGTTACGAGATCAGCCGGCGGCTCCCAAACTGATACCGGCCCGACTGGGCGACAGCGAGAAAACCGAAATCGGCGACTTCGTCGTTGCCGTGGGAAGTCCTTTCGGGCTGAACCACTCGGTAACTTACGGCATCATCAGCGCCAAGGGTCGACGCGACCTGAAGCTGGGCCAGGGTGGCGTGGTCATCCAGGACTTCCTGCAGACCGATGCTGCCATCAACCCTGGTAATAGTGGCGGTCCGCTATTGAACCTGCGAGGCGAGTTAATAGGCATCAACTCCGCCATGGCCAGCAACAGCGGACGCTTCGAGGGAATTGGTTTCTCAATTCCGGTCAACATGGTGATGGTGGTCGTGAAGCAACTGGTCGAGCACGGCAAGATCCAGCGTGGATACCTCGGAGTTCGCATGGACCACCAGTTCCGTAACGAAACTGCCCATCGACTGGGACTTGCCCACGCCCAGGGCGTTCGGGTGACCGGGATAACTGCCAACTCACCGGCTGACAAGGCCGGCTTGCAGGTCAACGACGTCGTCCTGTTCTTCGCCGACACCCGACTAGAGGATGACAACCACCTCTCAAGCCTCGTTAGCCTGTCGTCCGTCGGCCAGCGGATCACGCTGGTCGTCATGCGCCAGCGTCAGCAGATCAAGGTCGTGGTCAAGTTAGGCCAGCGCAAGGAATTCGAGGAGTCACCCTAGCTCAGGGTGACCAGCTAGCTGCTTTTCTCGCCTGCCTGCTTCAGCGCTTGCAGGATAGCCTGCGCCGCGGCGGTAGCATCGACAGTTCTGACCACCTGGATATTGTTCTGCCAGGCCTGGTTGGCGCGCCGATCAAACACGGTGGCGCCGAGCGAAAGACCCGCTGTGGTTTCCACGTCAGCCGCCATTGCGCGCTGTTCAAACAACCCCGGTTCGGTGACCGCCAGCAGCGCCACTGCGTCATGCAGATTGATCCGTTCCTGGCCCAGCAATTCGTGGTATGCCCGAAACATCTGCGGCAGGATTTTTCGCAACAGCCAGCCTGCACGGCTCGATTCAGAGGGCAACTGACTCAGTAACTCCATCGAAAACAGCACCTGGTAAGTCACATCAAGCGGCACCAGCAGCTTGTTGGCGGGCGACAGGAAGACCTCCCTGGCACTGGCCGGATCGCAATAGATGTTGAATTCAGCGGCCGGCGTGATATTGCCACCTGCCTGGATGCTGCCACCCATAATGACCAGCTGGTCGAGATCGTCCGCCAGCTGCGGGTCTCGCTGCAGAGCCCGCGCGGCGTTGGTGAGCGGGCCCAGGCACAGCAACGTCACTTCGCCGGGGTGAGCTCGCGCCAGGTCACAGATCAGCTTCTCGGCCGTATGTTGCTGGTGATGACGCGAAAACGGCAAGCTCACATTCGCCAGACCGTTTTCTCCATGGATGTGCCGGGCATCGACCATGTGACCAGCCGGGGGTGGCGTGGCGGTACCGACTCGTGGAGTGCGGGCAGGATCAAGTTGGTTCACGATCGCCTGCACATTTTCACTTGCCTGGTCTGCTGGCACATTTCCGCCCACTGCGGTCACCGCCAGGACCTCCAGCCGCGGATCGAACAGCGCCTGCGAGAGGGCCACGGCATCGTCAATGCCGGGATCACAATCAATGATCAGCTTGCGGGCCATACGTATCACTTGGCATTGACTCGCCGACTCCTGATGGAGTGCGACGAATTACTCTTCAGAAGATTGTGAAATGAAGCTGCGGTTACGGTTCATCTCCGCGATCTACCCGCAGCCCTTTTACCAGACAGGATGGTCCGATTCTATTTCTGTCCGCCACAGCGGGTCAACCATTTTCCATCACAACTGGCTGTCATGTGCCGGCAGGCCCGCTCCCCACCGGATTGGCTTATGATGGAAGTTTGACTTGTGTCTCGATCGGTCCCCGGGGAGTTTACCAGGACATGCTTAGTGATGTACTTGCCCAGCTCTCGGCAGCTGAAGACCTCAGCCTCGAGAAGATGGCCGACGTGATTGACCTGGTAATGCAAGGTCAATGCGAGGCCGGTCAGGTTGGCCAGCTGCTGCTCGCTTTACGCGACAAGGGTGAAACGGTCGACGAGATCGCCGGTGCAGCGACTGCCATGCGGCGTCACATGACAACAATCAATTGCGATCAGGCATTGCTGGTCGACACCTGCGGCACGGGTGGCGACGGTTCCGGCACTTTCAACATTAGCACGGCTGCTGCGATTGTGACTGCCGCTGCCGGCGTGGCTGTGCCCAAGCACGGTAATCGCAAGATCACCAGCAAGACTGGTTCGGCCGATGTCCTGCAGCAGCTGGGTGTCAATGTCGAGGCTGCGGTCGAGGTTGTGGAACGCTGCCTGGCCGAACTCGGGATCTGCTTCTGCTTTGCACCTCACCTGCATCCCGCCATGAAACATGTGATGCCGATTCGGCGTGAGCTGGGTGTGCCGACCATTTTCAACATGCTCGGTCCGCTCTGTAATCCAGCCAGTGCCGACTGCCAGTTGCTGGGCGTCGGCCGGCCCGACCTGCGACCTTTACTGGCCAGCGTCCTGGCTCGACTGGAAACTGGCCGATCGATCGTCGTCTGCGGTCACGACGGACTGGACGAGCTGACATTGACTGGCCCCAGCCACGTTTCACTGGTCGAAAACGGTACGGTCAGCGAGCAGGAGTGGACGCCCGACCAGTTTGGACTCCCGGCCAACTCTCTCGAATCGCTGGCGGTGGAAGATGCCAGCGAAAGTGCCGCCATGATTCGTGACCTGCTGGCAGGTCAGCCAGGCCCGGCGCGGGATATTGTGGTCCTGAATTCTGCAGCTGCGATCTGGCTTGCCAAGCCCAAGCTATCCAAGCTTGAGGCAGCGCAGCAGGCCGCTGCTGCGATCGACAAGGGGGCAGCTGGCAGGCTGCTTGATGCCTGGGTTCAATTGAGTAGCCAGGGTTAACTGGAAAGCCAGGACAATGAACCGAACGACGTTTCGTCTTGTCTTTGTCATCTCCTGCGCCCACGCAATGGCCCATTTCTTTGAGCTGTCGCTGCCGGCGGTCGAACACAATATCGCCAGCGAGTATTATCCGCAGGACGCGGCCGCTGGAAAGCTATTCACTGGCTGGCTCAGTTTTACCTGGCGGCTGCCCTGGGGTTGTGGTGCGCTGCTGGTCGGCTGGCTTGTGGACCGCTACGGTTCAACTCGGATGTTGACGATCTACCTGCTGGGAGGCGCCGCAGCATGCCTGCTGGCTGGCCTGCAGCTATCGGTGCCCGTCTTGCTGGTGGTGATGTTCACGATGGGCAGCTTTGCCAGCATCTATCATCCGGCCGGCCTGACCTTGATCTCCCACTGTACGACCACCGAAAACCGGCCACGGGCACTGGGGATGCATGGCGTCATCGGTTCGGCCGGTATCGCCATGGCTCCCTTGCTGGCTGGACTGGTACTGCTGCTGGGTTATGAATGGCGAAACTACTACCAGTTGCTGGCCCTGCTGGCCGGACTGTTCGGCTGCTGGATGCTGTTGAGGGGCCGCCAGATGACCGTGGTTTCCCAGCAATTGAAAGACGAGGGGCAGCAGGCTGAAGCGATGAGTGGCAATGCAGATCCAGAGGATGCCCACTGGCAGGCGTTTTTTGTACTCTGCGTGCTGGCCGCCTTGATGGGAATGATCTACGCCGGCGTGTTGACCTTCCTGCGCCGATTCCTGGGAATGGACGCGACAACAGCAGTCAACGATCCAGCGATGATGCGTGCCTACTTCCTGATGGCACTGGTCCTGCTGACTGGCTGTATCGGCCAGTACGTGGCGGGGCGGATTGCCCATAGCGATGCACTGGAACTGCAGCTGACCCTGGTCTGCCTGGCCAATGCGCCGCTGCTGGTCTGGATGGGGTTTGCCAGTGACAACACTCGGCTGCTGGCTGCCATGGTCTTCTCGCTGATTCACTTCATGAACCAGCCGATCTACAACAGCTTGATTGCCAAGTACACACCGAGCAGTCGGCGAAGTCTCTGTTATGGTTTCAGTTTCCTGATGGGCTTCGGCGTGGGAGGACTGGGAGCACCGCTGGCTGGAGCAATCCAGGGCGAGACAACTATCTATCTGGTCTTCAGTGGGATTGCCGTGATGGCAGGCATCATGGGTGGTCTGCTCTGTATCATCAATCGCCGACAACAGGCAGTAGAGAACAGCTAGCAGGGACTGACAGATGCCAGGAATTATTGGAACAGGTCTACTGGGACAGGCGTTGGTAAGTCGCATGCTGGCTGCTGACCTGGCTGTGGTCGGCTGGGATATCGATCCGATTCGCCTGCAGGAGCTCGCTGGCAAGGGTGCGACCCCGGCCAGGGCGATCGAAGACGTCGCCCCGCTCTCGACAATCATCCTCTGCCTGCCGGATTCGCAGATTGTGGGGCAGGTGGTTCAGCAACTGGAACAACTCGTTCGTCCCGGCTGTGTGATTATCGATACCACGACAGGCCAGCCTGACGCCAGCCGGCGGATAGCGCGCCGACTTGAGCAGCTCCAGGTAAGTTACCTCGACGCTACAGTGGCAGGTTCCAGTCTCCAGGTCGAAGCGGGTGATGGGCTGTTGATGGTCGGCGGCGAACGGAAAATATATGACGACAGCCAGCCACTGCTGGACGTGTTGGTCGGTCGCCACGAGTACCTTGGACCCAGTGGGGCTGGAGCGACGGCCAAGTTGATCGTCAACCTGGCACTCGGTCTGAACCGCGCCGTGCTGGCCGAGACCCTGGCCCTGGCGGAAGCTGCCGGGATGGACCAGCTGACAATGCTGGAAGTCCTCAAGAACAGCGCCGCCTATTCTGCCCAGATGGATTCCAAGGGCCACAAGATGATCGCCCGGGATTACGAACTCCAGGCTCGCCTCTCCCAGCATCTGAAGGATGTTCAGCTTATTCTCGAACTAGGCCAACACTCGGAATGTCCCCTGCCGCTGTCCGAACAGCACAGGACATTACTCGAACGTGCCGTCCAGCAAGGGCTCGGCGACCAGGACAACAGTGCCATTCGTGAAGTCTGGGACAAGCCGAGCGGGCAATAACCAGTCACGTTGTCGCTGCCAGGAACGAGTGCTAGATTGGTGTCTGACCCTTCCTCGCTTGTATCCAGCGGTCCTCAGACGATCCATGAACGACATCTCGCAGCCGGCTGTTGGCATTGATCTTGGTACCACGAATTCAGCAATCGCCTGGATCGATGAAATTGGAGCTCCCTCCACCCTGCGAAATGCCGAGGGCGATTTCATTACGCCCAGCGTAATCCTGCTGGAAGGAGAAAATGTCGTTATTGGCAAGGAAGCGGTCAAGGCCAAGGGAACCGACTTTGACCTGGTCGCCGAATGTGCCAAGCGGGAACTGGGAGCGTTGCTGTTTAGCAAGCAACTGGGGGAGCGGCAGTTTCCTCCGGAAGTCTTGCAGGCCTGGATCCTGCAGAAGCTGCATCAGGACGCCCAGAGCCAGCTTGGTGAATTCACCCGTGCCGTGGTCACGGTGCCAGCTTACTTTGATGAGACGCGGCGCAAGTCCACCATGGATGCGGGCTACATTGCCGGGCTCGATATACTCGACATCATTAATGAGCCGACCGCCGCAGCGATCGCATACGGGTTTCAGCTCGGTCGACGAGATCCCGAAGAGGCCAAACGGGAACGTACCATCATGGTCTATGACCTGGGTGGTGGCACATTTGATGTCTCCATTATGAAACTCTGTGGTAACAGCTATACCGCGTTGGCCACCGATGGCGATGTCCAACTGGGTGGTCGCGACTGGGACCAGCGACTGATGGACTTCGCCACCGAGGCTTTCATGCGACAGTATGGCCTCGACCCGCGCGATGAGCCCAATACGGCTGGCCGACTCTGGCGGGAGTGTGAAGATGCCAAGCACACGCTGTCGCAACGTATGTCGACACAGATCGCCTGCGATTACCAGGGCCATGCGATGCGAGTGGAAGTGACTCGTGATCAATACGAGGATATGACGCGAGACCTGCTGGAGCGGACCAGCTTTACCACCACACAAACACTGGCCGCGGCCGATCTCACCTGGGCCGATATTGAAAGCGTGCTGCTGGTCGGAGGATCGTCGCGGATGCCGGCAGTGGTGACGATGCTGGAAGAGCTGACCGGGCACAAGCTGGATACCTCTATTTCACCCGACGAGGCTGTTGCCCATGGTGCAGCGATTCACGCCGGAGCCCTGCTGGACGAACAGCGGGGCGAGGAACCACGGGTCAAGGTCACCAACGTCAACTCGCATAGTCTGGGCGTGGCTGGCATGGACCCGGCAACAGGCAGACCACGTTCAGCGGTTGTGATTCCAAGGAATACTGGCTTGCCAGTCACTGCTCGACGAGTTTTCAAGACACAGTCAGAAGGCCAGCAGTCGATCCTGGTGAAGATCGTGGAGGGCGAGAGTTACTCGCCGGACGATTGTGCACAGCTCGGATCCTGCACGGTGACTGGCCTGCCCGACAACCTGCCGGTCCATACGCCAATTGAAGTCCGTTTTCGCTATCGTCCCAATGGCCGACTGACAGTTTCCGTCCAGGTCGAGGGGACGGAGATCCAGCTGCAGCACGAGATCACCCGTGAGAACTCGCTTAACCAGTCCCAACTGGATGCCTGGCGAGTATACGTGACCGGCGCGGTAGAAGAAGATTAGCAGCAACAGCAAGACGCCACACCATCACAACTGGCACCTGGGGTTCGCGACCAGCGGTCAGGCTGCCCGGGACGTTAGCCGCCGGTCTGGCAGTGCTCG
>CAUZOB010000231.1:0-7420 GCA_963581185.1 Planctomycetota bacterium
TAATGCCCTCGTACCAGGGTCTCGAGGTTTCAGGGTATACCGGAGCGTTAGGGTAAGGGTCAGTTTTCTCGGGACTCATATCGATCCCTGCGTGTTTTAGTACTAAATATGCACTATGAAGTCGTCTGTGATCTATGGATCCATGCTTTACATCTTTGCCTTTGTACTTTTCGCTTATCTCAAGAAAAATATCGGAGTGCTTCGCGATGGTCTTGTTGCCGGATTGAATTGCACCCTTACGGACATCGGAAATCATGGCAAGACTCGGCTCACCTGATGACGCCACGAAGCTGTCAAATTTATTGATCTCATTGGCCACTGAAGGCGCTTCCTCAAACTCCTGAACGTCGGCCTGTTGCTCCGGGATCGGCTGATTTCCGGACTGAAAGTCACTGCCATTGCCACCCTGTTGCATCTGTTGTTGGCCACCCTGTTGCATCATCGGATCCTGCGGCAGCGGCGGCGGCGGAGCGCCCTGCTGCCACTGCGGCGGATTAAATATATCTAGACCCGGACCACTGGTGTAATCTTGCATTGGTGGCCCACCCTGCGGACCACCAATTGGATTCTCGGCACCAAGCGACGGAGGCTGATACATCCCCGGATCCTGTGGCATCTGCGGCTGGCCACCCATCGCTGGGTTCTGATTCACGGCTTGGGGCTGCCGTCCTACATGGCTCTCTCGGATAGTTCTGTGGGCTTCGTCGTAGCCAAGTACCCTAATCTTGGGACGTGGTTCCGGCGTGAGGCTTGGCATTGGAGGAAGTTCGATCTGGTCATCCTTGTCTAGTGTCCTGTTTTTTTGGACGGCCGCTTTATACTTTTCGATCGCCTTGTTGCGGTATTCGTCTCTGTTCGCCCATGCGTCCAATATCTCCTTGTTTCGCTTATCCTGCGCAGCGACCGCTGCGTCTGCCGCCTTGGCATCCAGTTCATTCCCCTTGTCTGTTTCCCAAAACGGAAGTTTGACTTCTTCGGATTTTACTTGAACAGGCACCCCTCCCTGTCCGTCGTGGTATAGTCCGGGCATCCCATCGATTGTATACATCCGTTTTTTGGCAGCAGCACCAGCCGACTCCGGCGTCCGCATCGACGGCATCAGTCGCTTTTTTCTTTCCCACTTTTGGATCTGAAGCTGTGCCTGCTGTTGCGTCATCGTGTCATCAACCACCGCCTCATGGATCTTCGCGATCTGTGAGTCGGCGTGCTTGAGAATCTTATTTTGTGCATCAGAATAATCGTACCCCTGCTGCCTCTTCGCTTCGACTTCCTGATCGAACTTCTGCCCTGATTCTTGGAACTCGAAGTCCTCTCTCCGTCCGTACAATTCCCCCTGAATACTTCCACGCAGGGCGATGTCCCGCTGACTCATCGCCGATCGCTGGCGATTCCCCTGTAGCTGTATCTCCGCTCGCTGCTGATTGTCCTGCTGATTGGCTTGCATTCGGTTTATGGCGTCTCGCTGCCGCTGCCCTGCACCAAACAGTTGATCCTGCCTGTGCTGTACGCGATCGCGAACATCGAGTTGGTTGCGCTGATTCCTGTTCTCGATGTTGTTTGCTCGGTCGAACAACTGACCGCGAAGGTTCTGGTCGTTCGCCTGCTTCATTTTGAGCAAGCTGAGTCGCAGGTCGTCTTGGGTTTTACGGAATTTACCAAGACCACCGATATACCCGCCAGCCGCGATGGCCTCGACGGGTTGGTGCGATACTGTGATTGGCATGTGGGTTCCCTTATCGGGTGCGCGGCAGGCCGAATGTGCCCGCGAAATGTTGATTCTGAGTTGCGGAGTGAGTCGCGGGCGTGCCGTCTAATTCGTTTCCGCCCGGCCCGTAGCCTCGGGCCTTCCAGTATTCGTCTTGTGATTGTTTGGGCTGCTGGTTCTGACGTGGAAACCGTGCCGGTAGAATCGAGTTGATCTGAGCGTTGGCCTGTTCCAGCTTCTGGCGTTTCCTACTCGCAGCAAGATTCTTCTGGTTTGAATTGTTAAACGCAGGCTGCATCGGCCTCCGCTGCGGATTCTGTGCTTGCAGGTAGTCGTTCGTCGTCTGGCCGGGGTTGTCTCGTCCCCATTGGGCCGACGGGTACATCAAACGGTCCCCGTTGCCAGCCAATCCATTCATTGGTTGGGAAGATTGGGAATTCCCCGCTGAAGGCGTCGACGTCGTGGAACGGCGTGGCGACACCGGATCATTTTGGTACGATGCCGTCAGTGCTGCCCGGCGAGCCATGACGGCATCGTAACCACCTGTCCTTTCATTGAGTGAATGCCACGCTTCTCTCGGGTCGCCGCCCCTCGCACCACTCCCCGCACCGTCCTGGCCGTTCTTGAGGCGAAGCAGTTCGGCTGCATTTACAGAGTCCTCTCTCCGACCGGGTGCGATGCCGAATCCGTTTGGGTTGCCGGTGGGACCGCTTGGCCCTTGATTAGACGGCTGAGAAAACGGCACTATCGGGTCATTTGCCGGAGGCTGTGCCGGAAGCTGTGCCGGAAGAGTCGTCACCGGGTCATTTGCCGGTTGCTGTGGTGACGAGTTCTGCGGCGGGAACAGCGTGTTGTCTGTCTCCCACCAGTTGCCGCCCGGTCCATACTGACTGCCGGGTGCGGACGGGGCTGGATACTGCGCCGGTCCAGCACTAGCGTCAGCCCCCGGTGCAGGAGTGCCCCATCCGCCTCCACTGGCTGGATACTGCGCCGGTCCAGCACTAGCGTCAGCCCCCGGTGCAGGAGTGCCCCATCCGCCCCCACTGGCTGGATACGTGTTACCACTGCCGTCTTCATTTTTCACTGCACCGGGAGCGAATGTCGGGTCTTGAAGATAACGCGACTGAAGCTGATGCGGCTCGGCATTAAACTCGCCCCCGTAAGGGCTAAGTGATTCGGCCAAGGATGCACCAGACTGCTGGGCACCTCCGGCGTATATTTGGTCGGGGTCTGGACCCCATGCCCCTGAGCCTACGTCATTACCATCGCTGCCGACTGTTGCGCCCCATGCGTCGGCAGTTTGGCCGGGATCAACGCCACCAGTTGCTGAACCCGGAGATGCTGCCGATCCACCCATACTGGCACCGCTCGATCCACTAAACGCAGAGAAGCCGCCGCCACCAACTCCCCCAGCGCCAGCCCGGTCCATGATCTGAAGTAGCCCATTCAGGTCAGGTCCAGAATCCGTTCGTCGCTCCAAGAATCCGACCTCATCTCCGCTGAGGCGTTCGTCGTAGTCGGACTGCAAACGGGCGTTGCGTTCCCGCAGTCCTCCGAGTTCTCGGGTCCGGTCGCGCTCGACGCCACGCAACATCGACGATCGCACGGTCGTGTTGCCAAGCCCCCGTGAAATCAAATCCTGCTCGGTGGTTCCAAGCTGTGCGTTCGACCGCTCGTTGATGTCGTCGGCCTCATACTTCCCTTGATCGTCGAGGCGTCCCATGATGCGATTGTATCTGGATCGCAGCATGTCCCGGCCTTCGTTGTACCGGCCCTCGTTCGCGGCATTGGCTGAGTTCTGGGCGTCACGGTACTGCTGCATGATCCCATTCATGTAATCACGCTGATTTTGCTGCGAAGCGATAGCCGCCTGCTGCTGCTGCAACTGCATCTGGCCGAGGTTCTGGTAATACTGCAACATCTGGTTCTGTTGGTTGTAGTACCCAGAGTTGTTCTGTTGGTATTGGTAACCGCCACCGGCATTTTGCTGGGGGAAGTATTGTTGCTGTGTACTGAGCCAAGTTCCGGCCATGATTACGCTCTCCTATTGCTGACTGACTGTGAGGCCGGGATTAGACATTCCACGGAGTACGCTGTCGTGCGCGTCGCTGAGCCATGATCTGCCTGTATCGCTGCTGTTGCATAATTCGCTGGCGAAGCAATGCACTTTGCCTTGCGCGAACCGATGCGGCCCTGTTCCCTGTCGGCCGAGAATTAGCTTTCTTTGCAGCGGCTTTCCGTTTGGCTATAACGTCCCGAGCGGCTTTCTGCTTAGCTACCTGTCTGGCCTTAGCCCTCTTTCTAACCTCCAGTGCGGCCTTGTTTGTGCGAGTTCCCCCCGCAACAGTTTGCGGTCTGCGCCCAGTGATGGCTGCCATCTCCTCGCGGCGTTCCTTATTGTAGCCGCCGCCATTGTTCGCTTTCCGCAGGACCGCCTGCATCTTCGCCTGCTTCTCGTTCATTGCATCCAGTTCCTTGGACGCTGTCTGCACGAGTTTGTTTCGTCCTGCTCGCTCTCGCAGGGCGTTCCGCCTGAGTCTTCGGTTGCCGAACCTACTCAAGCCGCGGCCCGGACTGCCGCCGTACTTCTGAAATCCAGCATCGATTGCGGCTTGGTTACGCTTCGGTGCAGACAGGCTGTCTTTGTATGCCTGTATGTTTCGCTTCGAGAGTGCCTTGCGCTGGTCCCACTTGGGGTCCGTAGGGGAACGGAACCTTCCACCTTCACCACCGCCTTGCACCATGTCCTGTGTGATCGGCTGACGGCCACGAGTGATGCCAGCACCGTTGAATCCGCCCTGTTCGATACCTGCCTCTGCTTGGGCCTTGATTCTGGCGTGAAGTGCCAGTATCTGTCGCCTACGCTCTTGGTTGACTTCTCCTTCGATGTCGATTTCAGCTTGGCCGGCAAATTGTGGCGATTCCCCAAATGACTGCTGGGATTGCTCATTCCCCATTCCAAGGTAGTTGGCGGCCGGCCCCGCCCCTACTCCAAAGCCCCCTCGTTGCGGTCCCATTTGTGGAGGTAACGGAAAACTTGGCTGGCTTGGTTGCATGTAACCTTGGCCGATTCCCACCATTGGTGACGGCTGCGACGGATTCGCAATCCCCTCTTGCAGTTGCTGTTCTGGAGACAGGGGGGCAGGCTGCTGCGGAGCTTCGGCCATACGTGGCGGTGACGACGGATCTTGGTTAAGTCTAGGATCCCCACCAGCCTCCGCTTGGGCCTTGGCTATATCGCGAATCTGCCCCCGTGTCATTTGTTGGTTCATCTGAGGTAGTGGACCGAAACGACTACCCTCCGACTCACCCAAAAGTTTCTGCTGTCGGCGCATCTGCTGCAATTCTCGCTGCTTCCTCAGCCACAAGGCTGGCGGGACGGCAGCGAACCCAGATTGAAGACCTGACATTATGACTACTCCTTTGGTGGATTTGTGCGTGGATGTAGTTTAACCGATTTGGGGATTATTCCCTAATGTTGCTGCGGGGTGGGTGGTATAGCAAATAATCGCCGAGCAGATTCAAGGTCTTCAGGCGTGTTAATGTCCATTGCGCTCAGCCAGTCGACTGCAATGAAATTCGACTCATCCATAAAATCAGCCACGCTGGCTTCGCGGTTTATCCGCCAGAAGTTGCCTGTCAAAAACCATTCATCCCCTAAGTGCTGCGACAATGTGGAGCCGTTTGCTGGTCGATGCAGGGAGCCTCTCCATGCACTCCGCACAATATCTCTGTCGTCTTTCGATGCCGCAATTGCGTCCTTCTTGTCTGTAAATGGTGACGTGCATTGCATAAGCATCACTGGCTCTTGGTGAATCCGAAACAGTTCATTCATGGGGCCAGATGCGTTCCTGCGGTCTCCCGTGTCGTCATCGCTCAGTGGAAAAACACTGCAACCGTACCGCTCGGCAATGTTGGATATCTCTTCGTCCTCGGTCGCCACAAACGTCCGCGATTCAGGAAACCAACTCACCGCCTTTGCGATGGCCCTCTCGACGAGAGAAACGCCACCGAGCAACTGAAGGTTCTTCTTTGGGACTCTGCTCGAAACGCCCTTGGCTGGTATCAGGATATTCATGGCTGAAACTTATGCCCCTCAAGTCCGAAGTTGGCGAACGGAGAGACCCCCACGATCGTGCATCCGTATTGCGACTGGAGCCTCTTTTTTATCTCGATGAGTTGTGGTTCACTTTGCCTCACGAATGTTCGATACCACTTTTGCCGCTTGTCACCATTGTCGTTCGACCCCTTGTTGTACCCGTCGTATCCCATCTTTCCATCCAGCATCCCTCCGTCTACGCCGCACAGAAAAATACTCTTGGCTCCCATATATGCCGACAAGTGAACCGCCGATGTGATAGTGGAGCGACTGACAACCAGCTTGTCCGTCCCGATTACCGACCAATCAACTTTAGTCTGCCTATTATCCTTGTGCTGAAATATCCAGTAGTCCTTGTCGGTATCGTAATTTGTTTTATCTTTGCGGTGAGTGCCATGACTATGCTCGGACACAACGAATTTGACTCCATCTCTGGATGCGTTGAGTGCCTCAACCGGAAGCTCCTTGCCGACAATGTAAGAACACGGGAAATCAAGAAACGTCCAATTAACGCACACTACCACCCTGTCTCTGAAAAACTCTGGGTCGTAATGCCCCATTGAAGCGGCAGCACCGACGACCCACACATCCTCGCCCGTCTCCACGCCTTTGAGTTCGGATACTGGTCTCGCGCTCAATGCTTCGCTCCCTTACCCCCAATGCGGCCGCTCGTTGTACGTGACATTCACGCGAGTGACACTTCAATTACATCTTGAAATGGTATTTTTACATTTAACTGGAATCCACTCGCATCGGATTCTGGAACCGAGGTCGCCCGAGTTCCTAGTCGATTGCTTACGTTTCCAGAGTGACACACAATCATCCACAGGTTTCCATTTTCAATATGACGAACAGGAAAGTCATCTGTTATCTGTCCGTGCGAATTGTGGAAGACCGTCTTCAACTCACTGGACAGTTCCACCAAAGATAAGAACGGATTCGATTTGTGAGCAAACGGTGCCACACGACCTTCTGCCCATCGATATCCATTTTTTATGTTTAGCAACTCCTTTTTTGGAAGTGCATGCGACTGAATTGACTCAATGAACGTCTCGTGTACCGCATCGTCGGAATCAAGTCGCGTGGTGATTATCCACTCATGCGGGCAGTGAATCAATCGTCGCAAAACGTCTGGATCTGCGCGATCCATCCACCCATTATTGCCTGTGCTTCTCTCTTCTTCTGGGAGGTCTAGTGATGAGTCGAAGTATTCCACTCGCATTGAGGGGAAGCCATCAGCCAAGTCCTGTAATTTGGATCGCACAAACTCTGGGGTCGTGATGTCACACAGGATCAGCCACTCGAAATCCTGATTTGTCTGACCGACCAGCGATGGGTAGGTGAACCGCTCAAGTAGAAGTAGTCGTTTTTTCAACCACTCTTCATTTTCGTTTTTTCCAGGATCTCTAGCGAGATTGAAGCGAGTGATTACCGTATGGGAAAACTCCATGCGATTTGTGGTCTTCACTTCGCTTGCCGGGAACCCTCTCTGGTGCCCTCGCGTTGGTGGCCCACAGAACGGGTCCACAAAGCTGCCTATGTCGATCAACCAGCACTTGGGTAGTTCTGTCGCCAATTCGTGGATGAGGACTTTTGCAGTTGGCCCAGCAGCAAAC
>CAUZOB010000232.1:0-7409 GCA_963581185.1 Planctomycetota bacterium
CCGCTGCTCCCTCCGGCAGCGGCAAAGGCGATCCACTCGGCATCGAGCACCTTGTCAGCGTTCGTACGAGCAACCTCGGCGCTGAGGGCTGCATCCCGTCCAGCAGCTCCAACCGGCCCCGCACCGTCGCTTGGGTAAACTCCTGAGAAGCCTTGTTCGTGCGTTGCAAAACCGTCCGGACCTGGGAAGAACACGCCAATTCCACCGACCTGGCAGCCGTTCTTGTAAAGCGGAATCCCACCTGGCAAGGTGCCAATACCGCGTGCCTGGGCCAGCGGCAACAGGCCAGACTGGAGGCCGTACGACTCAGGCGGCTGAATTTCCTGACCGGCCGGCACATCCGCTGGGTCAATCCCGAACCGATACGCCAACGGAGCCGGGTCGTCGTTGAGCCCTGTCAACGGGTTTGTGCCCTTGATGCCGTCCAGCCCGGGGTGCAGCAGGCTATCCCGGTTGGTGTGCTCAATGTCAAACAGGTCAACCGGCGGAGTGTTCCTGACCGCTGGCGGGAAGTGTGCTCCCAGGCCGATCGGTGCTACGGTACCGGGACCGCGAATCAACTGGTCGACCGTCTCATTCGGGTTCGACTCCACTTCCCGTTGAACAATCGTCGACTGGCTAATCATGCGGATCGTACGTGACGTCAGCGGCGCCATGTTGTGGGCAAAGAAGGCTGCCGTTCGCGCCTTGGCGACCGCACCATCCACGGCAAACACTAGTAATTCAGTTTCAGACCCAGGGTCGATCGTGCCGCTACTGTCCGTATCAAATGCAGCTACCACAAGCTGCTGCGTACGAACTCCCAGGATGGCCCCGCCACGGTCAACGACGGCAATGATCGCATCCAGGTCAGTCGATGCGGCTGACGCCCGCCTCAAGAGCGCCTCGACGTCCGCAGCAGACAGCACTTCGCCGCAAAACACCGACTCCGTGGTCGGCAGGCTGCTTGCCAGTATTTCTTCCACCTCCGGATCCAGCTGATTCAATTCATCGATCACCCCCAGGGCGTCGATCGGGCTGACGCTGCCGTCATTGTTGACATCCAGGAATCTTTCAGCCAGGACCTGGGTTTCACCCTCGGCAACTAGCAAGAGTCGGCTGCCCGTGGTATTTAGCTCGTTAATGATCTGCAGAGCGTCGACGGCAGCAATCTCGCCATCGCCGTTCACATCAACCGCAATTTCGTGGTTATGCCAGGGATTACTGGCACTCAACAAGCGTCGCGGCTCCAACTGCTCGAAGCCGAGCAGCGGCCGTCTGCCAGTCCTACTGGCTCGTTGTGTGCGTTTCATGACCATTCCCCTGCACGCTGGCTCGACCCCCAGCCAAGCCGATCTGTCCCGTTCAACAATCGCGACTGAAAAGCTGAAAAACCGGCTGGAAACAGCGGTTTCTTTCTATATCGACATATACCTCGCCCCACTGAACAACCGATGTAGACCTTATAACCGGCACAACCGGAAAATCCCTAAAAACCAGTACGAATGACCAGTCAAAGCAGTCGTTACTGTCGAAGACGACCACGTGCATTCAGCGCGCTGGCGGTACTGCGCAGATGCACGATCCTGCTGTTCATGCTCCTGCTCGCCTTGAGCTCTCCGCAGATCAGTTACGGCCAGCAGGTTCCAGACGACGAACCGACCGAACAACTGCTCCAGCCACCCTTATTACGCGACGCTCGCCGGCCAAGACAACAGCCTCCCGAGGCTGACCGTGAGACATCTCCTGCCGAAGCAGGGCTCTGGCAGCGCGAACAGCCCCAGGGTTTCTCGGGCGCCAGCGGGATACGTCCTCGCGATTCCTCTGGCGGGCTGCATTTCGTGCCGGTAGAAGACCGCTGGCGACTCGGCTATCCCGACTGGGACCGCACGCTTGAGTCCTTCGGCGGCGGGCACGCTCGACTGATCGACGAACCGTTTGCAGAAAACCTGGCCGACGACTATCCCTTCGTGCGGGGCAGCAAGCTCGACCCTTATCACCAAAACGTCCTCAAAGGCGACTACCCGCTGATCGGCCAGGACATCTTCCTCACGATCACGGCGGCAACAGAGGTCATCCTGGAAGGCCGTGATGTCCCCACGCCGACGACGCCTTTTGAGAGCACGGTCCGCCCCGACCAGGAACCCTTCTTTGGCGACCCCGACCAGTTTTTCTATCGGCAGGACTTCATCCTGGCGTTCGACCTGTTCAAGGGTAACGCAGCCTTCAAGCAGCCCGACTGGCGCGTCAAGATTGACATGATCTACAACCTCAACTACCTCGACGTAGATGAGCTGGCGATTGTCAGCCCGGACGTTCGAGAGGGGACTACCCGCTTCCGCGACGACTTTGCTCTGGAGGAATGGTTCATCGAATCCAAGCTGGCGGATACCAGCCCACACTATGACACGCTCTCTGTCCGAGCTGGCTCGCAGTTCTTTGTCAGCGATTTTCGCGGATTCATATTTGCTGACATCAATCGTAGCGTACGGCTGTTTGGCACCAACCAGGCGGCACGCGACCAGTACAACATTATCTGGTTCGACCAGACTGAAAAGACAACCAACAGCGAACTGAACAGCTTTGATGACCGCGGCCAGAACACATTCATCTTCAACTACTACCGCCAGGACTTCATCTGGCCCGGTTACGACGCCAACATCAGCTTTCACTACAACCACGACAAGGCGAGCATGCAGTTTGACGACAATGGTTTCCTTGTGCGGCCCGATCCGACCGGCGTGTTTGCCCCCCACGAAATCGACTCCTACTATTTCGGCATCGCCGGCAACGGTCATATCCATCGCCTCAACGTCAGCCATGCTCTTTACTGGGTGACCGGGCATGATGAATTGAATCCTCTGGCGGGTCAGCCGGTGGATATTGATGCCTGGATGGCGGCAATCGAATTCTCGGTGGACCGTGACTGGATGCGTTTCCGGGCCTCGTATTTCTACGCCTCGGGTGACGACGATATTAACGACGACGAGGCGGGTGGCTTTGACGCGATCTTCGACAATCCAAATTTTGCCGGCGGCGAGTTTAGCTACTGGCAACGCCAGGCGATCGGGCTGTTCGGTGTGAACCTGGTGAATCGTGAGAGCCTTGTTCCGAATCTTCGGACCAGCAAGACGCAGGGCCAAACCAACTTTGTAAACCCTGGCCTGCACCTGCTGAACGTGGGCGTCGACGCGGACATTACGCCCCGCCTAAAACTGATCGCCAATATTAACTGCCTCTGGTTCGAAAAGACCGGCGTGCTGGAAACCTTCGTGTTTACCGAGGAAGTCCGTGATTACATTGGCACCGACTTGAGCCTCGGGATGGAATACCGACCGCTCCACAATAACAATATGATCCTGGTGGCCGGCGTATCCGGGTTGATACCCGGTGCTGGATTCAAGGATCTCTATTCACGCTACGATCCCAACCTGCCGCCCGGCCAGCCGGGTGAAACCGATCGGTTATTCGCAATTTTCGCCGAGATGATCGTCGAATACTAACACCTGCTGTCGCTGCCACTCTGTTCGCTTTCCAGTTGATATTCATCCATAATCGGCCCTCGTCCTTCCCTCCCAAAAGTAGACTCGATGAACGCTCCCCAAGGAATCAAAGGCGATGGCGGGCGCGGATTTGCCTTTCTGAACATCACCCAGTTCTTCAATGCCTTTAACGACAACGTCCTCAAAGGCGTGTTGATGTTTGGCACGGCAGCCAGCGGTATCTGGTTCTCCCAAGTCGGCGAGGGGGGGCAGGCATACGCGTCGCTGGCACTCGCCGTACCTTTTGTGATCTTGTCGGGATTTGCCGGCCAGTTCTCCGACCGCTTCAGCAAGCGGGATGTCACGGTCATCGTCAAGTTAACGGAAGTCTTGATTGGCGGTTTGGCCTTGATCGGCTTCCTGATGACGAACCTCTGGGTCGTGCTGACCGCGATGGTGCTGATCTCAATTCAGAGTACTTTCTTTGGACCAGCCAAGTACGGCATCCTGCCGGAGATCATCGAAGAGAAACGACTCAGTCGGGCGAATGGCACACTCAATATGTTCACCTACATGGCAGCTATCCTGGGCGGAGCTGCTGCCGGTCCGCTGTATGACGCCTATGCCCCGAATGCAGAAACGAATCCAGACGGAATCCCGATCCTCTGGTTGCCGGGCGTTGTGATCGTGGCGATTGGCATCCTCGGCATGATCGCCAGTCGCGGTGTCACACGTGTCACAGCCCAAAACCCAACGCTGAAGATTCGCCTGATCCTGTTCAAGCCGTATTGGGAGATCTGGCAGCTGGTTCGTGGCAGCACACTGGCCGCCGCCATGCTGGCCTGGTCCTTCTTTTACTTGATCGTGGCCGGCCTGGCGATTCTGATCCTCCCTGACTACCAGGGTCTCTTGAAAATCTCGGCCACCATGACGGCGCTGTTAACCGCCGTACTTGGTCTTGCGATCGGAGCTGGAGATTACACGGCAGGACGCCTTTCCGGACATGGCGTGCGACCGGGGATGATTCCATTTGGTGCGCTTGGTACCACCGCTGCCATGTTCCTGTTAGCCGTGATGCCATTGAACTATATCCTGGTTGCAATCTGCCTCGGCGTGGCCGGATTCCTGGCCGGTTTCCTGATGGTACCGCTGCAGACCCTGATTCAGCTGTTATCGCCCAAGGAAAAAAGGGGACAGGTGATGGGGCTCTGGAATATGGGTTCCTTCGGAGGCGTGATTGTGGGCAATTTCATCTTCCTCGGCCTCAAACGTGGACTCAGCATGGGATCCCAGGATATTTTCTTCGTCTGCGGTGGACTCGGACTGCTACTGCTGCTGCTGCTCTTAACAGGCTGGCAGAAACGATTTGCCGAAGCAGCAGCCGAATACAACGACAGCTAGGCACTGTCCGGTAATCTGTGATAACCCGATGTATCTCGTCCGCAGGCGAGCACCGCCGGATTCTCTATGACCACCACCCAATCCTGCTGCGTCCTGCGGACTGCGCAGGACTTACATGGTGTTGTTGGCCGCAGCCGATCCGCTTCCTGCACCATGGAGTGCTGATCCGTGTTAAAACAGTGCCCTGCCAGATTCCCCCTTTCCCAAGCACGGTAACGACTGCTCATGCTGACACGCATTATCCCCACGCTTGTGCTCCTCTTGATAAGCATCTCCGCCTGGGCTGAACCGCTCAAGAATGGCAGTAATGGCCCGGCGGTCGAGGATCTGCAGCGGACACTCAATGCCCGGCTCAAGCCGTCACCTGGCCTCTCGGTCGATGGTAACTTTGGCGCCAACACCGAAAAGGCAGTCAAGCGTTTCCAGCGGCAACACAAGCTGCCGGTCAGTGGCCTGGTCGATGACGCCACCCTCAAAGCACTGGGCCCGCTGGTTCGCACGTCGCCTGCCGTTCCCGATCCCGAGGAGGTGAACAACGCCAGGCTGGACCGACAGCCAGCGGACCCGCTCGACGGTGCACCCTTTGTGACCTGCAAGGCCTGGGCGATTGCCGACGGAACGAGCGGAAAAGTGCTGGCAGACATGAATGGCGATAGCTCGCTGGACATGGCCAGTACGACGAAAATTATGACCGCTTTCGTGATCCTCACGCTGGCAGAGAAGTCGCCGGACATCCTCTCCGAACAAGTCGTTTTCTCCGCCCGGGCCGACCAGACAGTCGGTTCAACCTCGGGAGTCCACGAAGGGGAGCGACTGACCGTGGAAGAGCTGTTGTATGGGCTGCTGCTGCCCTCAGGAAACGATGCTTCCGTGGCCTTGGCTGAACACTTCGGTGCTCGCCTGGCAACTGGGCCGAGGACCAGCGAGGCAGACCCGCTTGACCGGTTCGTGGCTGAGATGAACCGGCAGGCAAAACGCCTGGGGATGCGGGACAGCCATTTCGTTAACCCACACGGACTCACCGCCGAAGGGCACAAAGCCTCGGCGATCGACCTCGTGCGACTGGCACATGCCAGCCTCCAGCTCGCCACCTTCCGCAACTATGTTGCTACCCGCCAATATGGAACGTCGGTCACCGATGCCGAGGGGAAGCGGCGAAACGTCGTCTGGCGCAACACCAATCGGCTGCTGCGAATCGAGGGGTACGCGGGCGTCAAGACAGGCACCACGTCGGCCGCCGGCGCCTGCCTGGTCTCGCTTGGCAGACGCGATGGCCGTAGCCTGCTGATCGTGGTGCTGGGAAGTGCCAATAGCGATGCTCGCTACGTCGATTCACGCAATCTCTATCGCTGGGCCTGGACGACACTGGCTGGCCGTCGCCCGGCAGTCGTCAGATGATCATCGGCCGGATAAAGACGGCGTAGATGATGAAGGTCAGGAATGCCAGCGGCAGGAAGGGGCCAGCCGTCGGTATCAGCAGCCAGATATCTCGCATCGTCACTCCGGTCAGGAGTCCGACGATGGAACAGAACAGGGCCACCGCGGTCATTGGCAGCAGGATAATGGCCAGCAGGATGTCCATATCCAGTATGAACGACAATCCAAACACCGCGCCGCAGATGCCACCTATCAGGTAGACACCGCCGAACAGAGCGGCAGCGCAGACGAGCCAGCTATTAAACTCCTGGTCTTCCTGTTCGGGTTGAATCACGGCATTTACTCGTACAGTTAGTAATAGCGCATGGGGGAAATAGTACCGGCCAAAATCAAGATCAGGCCGGTGATCGTCATGATCAGGTAGACAATTGCCACAATGCTCACATAGAGCCAAAACCGGGCCAATGATTCGGCCACAATCACCAGCTTCTTCTCTGAACCGTCCGAAGCGAATCGACGAAGTGTGCCGCTGTGTTGGATCAACATCATCGCGCCAACCCCCCAGACAATCGCGCTCACCATCCAGGTAATCCCCATGCCAATTGCAAATCCGCCACCCCGCCCTCCTTCGGAACCGGCGGCCAGGACCCAAATGCCAAGTGTCAGCAGCAGGGCCGCGTACACCAGGATCAGAATGCCAAGGAACAACGTCCATGCGCGTGATTCCACGAAGGCGTTAACCACTCGTTTTGCCACCGCTGCCTTCTTGTCTTCGCTCCCCCCCCCGCTACCTCCTCCGCCGCCAGCGCCGCGGATGACACTCATCAGCTCGGGCACCATGTCGACGCGCGACCAATCTGCTGCTCCCTCCTGGCAGGCATAGTCTGCCGAGTTGAGCGTGCCTGTGGAGACCATCATCTGCAGCTGGCTGAGCGTGGTCGGACCATGTTTCTGGCCGTTGATCAGATAGTACCAGGGAATTTCGGTCGAGGTCGCCTGCAGCGGTCCAGCCGGCCCTTGAGCGGCGACTCCCACTTGGCCGACGCCAACCTGCTGGACCGGGATTACAACCTGGACGGCCGCAGCCTCGAAGATCTCTGTGAATTCTGAGGCTGGCTGCCAGCTATTGCCGCCGTCCACCGAGACCTGGTTGATCCGGCTGACCACGCT
>CAUZOB010000233.1:0-7269 GCA_963581185.1 Planctomycetota bacterium
CCCCGATCGCTACACCCTGCTGCCCAACACGGCCGGTTGTTACAGCCCGGAGGATGCCGTGCGGGTCGCCCGGCTGGGCCGGGAAATCCTCCGCTCGCTCGGTAACCCTGGAGCTGATTGGGTCAAGTTGGAAGTTCTGGCTGATCCGCGGACCCTCCTGCCCGATCCGCTGGGTACGCTGCAGGCAACCAGCCAACTGGCGGAGGATGGCTTTCAGGTGCTCTGCTACAGCAACGATGACCCTGTCATTGCACGGCAGTTGAAAGCCGCTGGAGCGACAGCCGTGATGCCCGCCGGCAGTCCGATTGGATCAGGGCAGGGGATACTCAATCCCAATAATATCCGCATCTGTCTGGAGTACCTCAAGCAGGACGATCCGGACTATCCAGTGATCGTCGATGCCGGCGTCGGCACAGCCAGCGATGTGGCCGAGGCGATGGAGCTTGGTGTCGACGGCGTCTTGCTGAATACCGCCATTGCCCATGCCCGCGATCCAGTCGCGATGGCGACTGCCATGCAGCATGCAATCCAGGCAGGCCGGCTAGCCTACCTCGCCGGCCGCATTCCGCGCCGCGCCTATGCTACCGCCAGCAGCCCCGAGGACGGGGTGATTGCCACGCACCCTTTCCCACGCAAATAGAGCTTGTGCGAGAGAGGGCTGCAGTTAGCTCGCGCGGATTGATCGCAGCACTGACTCACTCGTAGGCTGCTTCTTTTAGCTCGTAGCCAGGCAGGGAATCCAGGAACAGCTGGCCGTACGGCTTGCTGCGAATGCGCGGATCGAGCACCACCACCATGCCATAGTCCTGGCGTGATCGGATCAGGCGGCCAAATCCCTGCCGGAACTTGATGACTGCCTCAGGAAGTTGAAAGTCCATGAATGGGTTGCCACCAGCCGCGCGGATCTTTTCCAGGCGGGCTTCCAGCAGCGGCTGGTCTGGCACGCTGAATGGCAAACGGGGGATGATCACGTTCTGCAGAGCATCTCCCGGGATATCGACACCCTGCCAGAAACTGTCCGTCCCCAGTAACACGCTGCGAGGGTTCTGCTTGAAGTTTTCGATCATGCGAGCCCGCGGAGTACCATCTGCCTGGTTGATCAGCTGCAGTTTTTCATCGATCAGCCAGGGGGTGATCGCTTCGGCCATCTGACGCATGGCGTCATAGCTGGTCAGCAGGACGAAAGCATGCCCGTCGGTTTGTGTCACGTATCGCTTCACCAGTTCGGCAGTCGCCCGGCCGTACTCCTCTCGCTGCTGGCCCGGATCGGGGACGCCGCTGACCAGCACCAGCTGCAGTTGATCCCGGTACTTGAAGGGACTCCCCAGTCGCAATGTGTCGCTTGAGGTGAGGCCAATCCGTGACTGGAAGAAATCAAATGAGGGGGTCTCGCCAACCGACAGGGTCGCACTGGTCATGATCACCGTGGGGACTTGATCGAACAGCTCGCTGCGCATCATCGGTCCCACATCGACCGGGGCTGCCGCCAGCGTGACTCGCGGCTGGCGACGGCCGCGTGATGCTTCGACCCAGTAGACCATCTCTGCCAGGTCCTGGCGGTGCCACTGCGTCAGCGATTCGGCCAGCAGCGTTAATCGTTGTTCCAGCGAGACCAGGTCCTGACGTGCCGTCTCATTGTCGATCCGTTGACTGTGACGGCGGATCGTGTTGGCCAGGTTGCCGAGAGCTGGACTCAGGCGATCCTCGAATTGCTGTGGCTTC
Organism: Planctomycetota bacterium; assembly: GCA_963581185.1. Classification (GTDB taxonomy): domain Bacteria; phylum Planctomycetota; class Planctomycetia; order Pirellulales; family Pirellulaceae; genus SAT2750. The sequence continues at coordinate 1,723 of CAUZOB010000233.1, forward strand.
GACACACGGCCATTGCCGCTGGTCTGCTCGTCATACCATTCGAGCAGATTGGCAAAAAACTCGTCCGCCAGGTGCTGACAGGCAAACGTTTCTCGCTGCGCGTCGCTGAGGCCAAAGTGAACCAGCAGGCCCTTGTTGGTTCGATCGTTGAAGAGGCGATTCAGGTTGTAACGAAGTTGGCCTGAGGAGACCTTCAAGCCGAGGTGATCGGCGGCCACGTTTTCCACCGTGTGCGCCTCGTCGAGGATCACCACGTCATAATCCGGCAAGATGCTGGCACCCAGTCGTCGCAGCGCCAGGTCACTGAAAAAGAGCGCGTGATTGACGACCAGGATCTGGGCATTCTCCGCTCGCCGGCGGGCCTTGTAATGGAAACAGTCACGGTACCTCGGACATCCACGGCCCATGCAATTGCTGCTGTCGCTGGCAACTTCATCCCAGACACCAGTCGCTGGTCCAAATTCCAGGTCGCTGAGGGAGCCATCCGTGGTCTGGCCTGCCCAGTTGTTGATCAGCTCCAGTTGGTCCCGGTCGGCCGGCTTCTCAAACAGGCTCTGCTGGCGTGCCACGGCGTTCTCCAGCCGCCGCAGGCTGATATAGTTGCCTCGACCCTTGACCAGCAGGGCGCTGAACTCCCTCGGGATGATGCTGTTCAGCAAGGGAATGTCCTTGTCGATCAATTGCTGCTGCAGATTGATCGTGTGCGTCGAAATAACGATTCGGCGCGGACGGCTGGACTTTTCCTGGGAGAGTTCCTCGGGGAATTGCTCTGTGACCGCCAGGATAGCTGGGACCAGGTAGGCAAAGCTCTTGCCAACCCCTGTACCAGCTTCCACGATCAAGTGCCGGCGATCGGCAATGGCAGCTTCTACCGCCGTGGCCATCTGCAGTTGCTGGGGACGATCTTCGTAGGCCTCCAGCCGGGCTACGATGCTGCCGCCGGGACCCAGTATGTCAGCTGAAGAAACCATAGATTGAAGGGTAATGTATCGGAAAGTTCGTGGTTAGAGGTAAGGGGGCAGTGGTTAGTGATCGGTGGTTAGAGGTTATACTGGCATTTCGCTCGCTCAATTCCCTTCAACTCTCGTCCCTGGTTCACCGTTCTGATGTCCACCATCGACTTTCTCTGCAAGAGATGTCGTAGCCCGATGCAGACCCCTGTATCGGTTGCGGGCAAAAAAGGGCGCTGCCAGGACTGTAATACGGTGATGGTGATTCCCTGCCTGCCGCCCGCCAGCGGTGTCTGGAGCGACTTTGACGAGTCGCGGATTTACCTCATCGCCGGTGCTGAGTTGGCCACCATGAGTGACGGGCTGAAAGCTGTTCGCTTTAGTTGCCTGCGCTGTGGCAAGCGACTCTGGCTGCCCAACCGCCAGACGCACAAAAAAGCAGAGTGTGCCGGTTGTGCACTGGTGATGCGACTCTCCACCGCCGCCAGCGTTGGTACCACCAGTGCCGATGCAATTCACCAGGTCGATGACTCGATTCGCTTCAAGTGCCCCGAGTGCCAGCACGCCGTGCATATCGAGAGCGAGTTTGCCAACAAGAAAGGTCGCTGCCCGGAATGTGACGCGGTGATTGATATCCCCGGATTTTCCAAGATGATGCGGGACTCGAATCCCGCAGCTCTGCTGATTGAACCCAGCGGTAACGACCTCTTTGAAGCAATTGACAACGAGGACCCGCTGCTGGCTGGCAGCTGGGACTCGAGCGGTGCCCCTGCACAAACCAAGCGTCGCATACCTCGCTCCACCGCGCATCGCTCGACTCTTGATGGCTCCCGTGGCCAATCGCGGCCAGGCCTGCCCTGGGAAAACGAACAGCACGTGGGATCGCGGCTTTGGGATACGGTTCGTGGCGTCTTGATCTCGCCGGCAGATACCTACAGCGAGATGAAACGCGAGGGGGCACTGGGCAAGCCAATCGGCTTCTCGCTGGCCGGCATGATGCTCGGCGGCCTGGCACTCGCTATCTACTACACGATCTTCATGTTCATCGTGATGATGCGCAAAGAGAGTGCCCTGGCCGACACCAACGAATTAATTGATCACTCCGCTTTTATGAAGATCATCGCCAACAGGGTCGGCATGATCATGGCGGCGACCAGTCTTGGGCAGTTGCTGTTGATTGTCGTGCTGGCAGCCATCCACCAGATGGCACTGAGCCTGGTGCAGGCGGCCAGGGAATCCCTGGCAACGACGATTGCCATCCTCTGCTACGCGATGGGTAGTATTGGCTTTACCCTGCTCACCTTGCCGCTGGCTCCGCTGGCGCTGGTCATCGGCCTGCCACGGGCACTCAAGCAGGGCAGCATGGAGGTCCACGGGGCGACAGCGGGGCAAGCCAACACGGCACTTGTTATTGGCGCCAGCACGATTGGCGCTTTTGTGATCGTCGTGATGCTGATGGCCAAAGCGGTCGGCGGGTAGAGCCGGCGAATCAAAGCACGCCGTACTTCTGATAAGCAGCAGTGGCTTTCATGCCGTCACGAATTGCGTCGCGGGTGATGTTCTCAGCGTGGACTTTCTCCCAGGCAGCCCGGATTGCCTCGCTCTGCACTGCCGCCGGTACCACTACAACTCCGTCGCGGTCAGCCAGTACCAGGTCACCGGGAGCAAACTCGACGCCATCGATTTCTACTGGTAGATCAATCTCAACGACCCGCTGTCGATCCAGGCTATCGTACATGCAGGCGCCGCGAGCGAAGACAGGGAAGTTCATGCTGGCCATCTTGTCCAGATCTCGGACCGCGCCGTCGACAATCGCACCGACACAGCCACTGTTGCTGGCAGCCGTGGAAAGCAACTCTCCCCAGATCCCCGACTGCATCGATCCACTGGCGGCAGCTATCAGGACGTCGTCCGGACGGCACTCGTCAACTGCCTTGAGTTCCAGTTCGTACGGCTTGGGGTCGGGGCTGGTCATGTCGGCCCAGAGCGTGGTCTTGCAGTAGCCCACCAGCAGCCCCTCGACAGTCAGCGGTGGCAGTGCCAGTCGTGGTGATTGTTGGCGGTAACCAAGCCCGTCGAGGGCGTCGCAGACGACAGCGGTGTAAAGTTCGCTGCGCATCATCTCCAGTGTTATCGAGTCGGGGGTCGTCTCAAGCATACTCTCACCATCTCCCCAGCAGGGGTCATCTACTGTGTTGCTGGCAGCGAAATGCACGATACCATGAAGCGACCCTGCCAGGGGAGTCGGCCAGTTTGAAATCCTCCCCGCCGGGGTGTAGGATTTGCGGACCTCCTCTCTGCGGCAGCTCCACCCACTTCACTTGTTGAGTCAACTCAGTCATGCGTGTCGGAATCCTGGCCCTGCTGCACGAGTCGAACACGTTCATCAGTCAGCCGACCACGATCGATCACTTTCGTGAGAATCTGCTGCTGCTTGGAGAGGATGTTCGGCAGCTGCTTGATACACATCACGAAGTGGCAGGTTTCCTGCAGGTGCTGGATGAAAGCGACGGTTTCGAAGCCGTTGGAGTTTTTGCGGCCCGCGCTACACCCTTCGGAACGATCACCGCCCAGACGCATCAACAGTTGATGCAGCTGATGCAGCAGTCGCTCGACGAGGCGGGCCCGCTGGATGCCATCCTGGTCGCACCGCATGGAGCGAACGTCAGCGAGGACTATCCGGATATGGATGGCTACTGGCTGTCGCTGATCCGGGACCGTTTCGGGCCCGAGATGCCTATCGTCGGCACGCTGGATCCCCATGTGAATCTCTCACCCGCCATGGTCGCGGCGGCCGATGCGCTAGTTGCCTACCGCAGCAACCCGCACCTCGACCAGCTGGCTGTTGGCAGGCAGGCTGCCGAACTGCTGGTCAAGACGCTGCAGGGAACAATCCAGCCCTGTCTGGCCGCGGCCTATCCAGCCATGGCAATCAACATTGAGAAACAACAGACAGACGTCGCTCCCTGCCTGCCGCTCTACCAGCTGGCGGATCAACAGCTGCAGCAGCCAGCCGTACTTTCCAACAGCATCCTGCTGGGCTTTCCCTACTCCGATGTGGAAGAGATGGGTTCGGCCGCCCTGGTGGTGACGGATAATGACCCCCGGCTGGCCGAGCAGCTGGCTGGGCAGCTGGGTGATTACCTGTGGGAACATCGCGAGGATTTCCTGGGGACATTTCTTTCCATTGAACAGGCACTCGACAAGGCTGCCAGCCTGGAGGGACGCGTCTGCCTGCTGGATATGGGCGACAACGTGGGAGGAGGGTCACCCGCCGATAGCACGCTGCTGCTGCATGCACTCGCCCGCCGAGCCGAGTCGGAGAGCTTTGTCTGCCTCTATGATCCGGAAGCGGTTCAACAGGCCGAGCAGATCGGCGCGGGTGGCCGCGCTCGCTTCGCCGTGGGTGGGAAAACCGATCAGCTGCATGGCCAGCCGTTTACAGCCGAGTTCCAGGTGCGAGGGCTTTATGATGGCGCTTTCCGTGAGTCCCAGCCGCGACACGGGGGTATGACCGATGCCGACCAGGGGCCAACCGCCGTGCTGGAATCCGACGGGGGAATTACCGTGATGGTCACCAGCCGGCGTATGGCACCCTTCAGCCTCGCTCAACTGACAACTTTTGATGTCGATCCAGCCAGCTTTCGCTACCTCGTTGCCAAGGGTGTTAACCTGCCGGTGGCCGCCTACCGGGAAGTCTGCCCGCAGATGGTACGGGTCAACACGGCCGGAGTTACCACGGCCGATATGCGACAGCTGGAATATCAACATCGACGGCGACCGATGTTTCCCTTTGAAGCCTGAACAGCCGGGACTGCAACTCCACGCGAGGTCTGAAATCCAATGGATCGTCACCTGATCGAAAGTCCGCAGCCCGGCCCGGGACTGTTGATAAGCGCCGGCGTGCATGGCGATGAATATGAGCCGGTCGTGACCGTCCACCAGTTGCTGCAGATCGTGCCAGAATTACTGCTGCGGGGAACCGTCACACTCGTGCCGATGGTCAATCCAGACGCTTTCTGGCGCGGGGACCGGGTTGCCGACGATGGGCTGGACCTGGCCCGCGTCTGTCCCGGGGATCCGCACGGTTCTGTCACCATGCAGGCCGCAGCTGAGCTGAGCAACCTGATTCAAGAAGCGGACTACTATATAGACTTGCATACCGGCGGCACGGCCATGATGGTGGCGCCGCTGGCTGGCTACCCGCTGAACCCCGCTGAGGGTGTACTCGATAAGCAACGACAGATGGCGGTCGCCTTTAACCTGCCGATCATCTGGGGTACCGATCATCGCCTCAAGGGCCGTTCGATGTCGATCGCCTGCGAAGCGAATGTGCCAGCCATCTACTGCGAATACGAGGGGGGGGCTCGATGTAACCCCGAGGGGGTGCGTGACTATCTGGATGGCTGCCTGAACGTGATGGGATGGCTGGAGATGATTGAGCGGGAGCAGCCGGAGTCTCGGGTTGAACACCTGGTCGAAGATACTCGTGAGAATTCCGGCCACATGCAGGTCTGTAATCCAGCTCCCTGCGATGGTCTGTTTCTTCCCGCAGTCGAGCTGGGTGAAATGATCGAAGCCGGCATGCCGCTGGGGA
>CAUZOB010000234.1:0-7258 GCA_963581185.1 Planctomycetota bacterium
CTGACAATCAATTCCTTCGAATTCGATGACTACCGACGCGGTGACGGTGCCTTCAGATCATTCCTGCGCGGCAGTTTTGCGGCGATTGCGCACAACAGCCAGATCAAGAACGTGGTGCTCGACCTGCGTCGTAACACGGGCGGTTACGTGAACCACGAAATACGCTTGCATTCCTACCTTGTGCACAAGCCGTTTCGTGAGATGAAGTCCGCTGAGATGAAGACGCTAACAATCGCTCACAAGGAACTGCTCGATCCCGAATGGTTCTCACGCGGCCTGACTCGCTACATGGAACGCCGGCTCTCCAAAGAGTTCGATCCGACGGCCGAGGGTGTCTACGTGGTTGATGACGAACACAATCCACCCCATGTACCTCGAAAACATCATTTTGACGGCAGCCTGTTCATACTCACCAGCGGCCGCACACATTCCGCAGCGGCCTCACTCTGCTCGATGCTCGATCGACGCGGCCCCACCATCTTCGTGGGGCAGGAGACAGGCGGCGTCTCCTCAACTTTCACCGCCGGCAATATCCTCAAGTACCGACTGCCCAACTCCGGCGTGCAGCTGGCCGTGCCGATCATCCAGTACCACATGCTTGGAAGACAGCAAACGCCCACCGCTGGCCGGGGTGTCCTGCCAGATCATCCCGTGCAGACAACGCAGGGCGACTTTATTAGCGGCCAGGATCGAGCACTGGAAAAAGTGCTCTCGCTGCTGAAAGAAAAACCTGGCAGCTGATCTCGTCCGCTCTGCTCATCACGGTCAACTCGCAGCAGATCAGGGCGAGCGCAAGCCATAGCAATGCAGCTCGTCCTGGTCACGCAGGTAGAGCTTGCCATCGGCGATCGCTGGGTGCGGCCAACTTTTTCCATTACGCGAGGCGATCGTGAAAGTCCCCTTCAGGCGATAAGCTTCCGGGGTCGCTTCAATCAGGGCCATCTCGCCATTTTCATAGCGGAAGTAGAGGTGTCCGTCGGCATAAGCGACGGCAGCTGAACCACTACCCGGGCCACGCACCGGCCCCCACATGACCTTGCCCGTGGCAACTTCGACACAAATCGGCAGGCCACGGTTATGGCCATGGCCAAAGTAGACATACTCGCCGACCTGGACCATCCCACCGTGGTGATTCTGCAGCTCGTTGGCCGAGCGATAATAGACCTCGTTGACCTGCAGCGGGCCATTGCCTTCCTGCGCCAGTCGCAACAGGGCACTGCCACCGTCCCCATAGCCTGAGGAACAGAAGACCAGGTCACCGGAAATAACCGGTGTGGGGATATTCGCAGTGCCGTTAGCAATCTTGTCGTATCCCCAAAGGAACTTGCCATCCTGGGCACGCACACTGATCACACCGCGACCGACCAGCTGCACGTACTGTCGCGTCTTCCCCCCCTGGCTCACCACGATCGAGGAATAACCAGCTCCATCCTTGCCCCGGCCTCCGCCCGCCGGAATCGGAGACTTCCAGATCACCTGGCCTGTCTTCTTGTTGAGTGCGGCCATCATGGCAGTGTTCGAACCAGGCGTGCAGATCAAGCGATCTCCATCGACCAGTGGAGATTCGCTGAATCCCCATCCTGACATCATCCGACCGCCGTAGTCCTTGCCGTAGTTCTGTTTCCAGGCCAGTTCGCCCGTTTTTGTGTCGACACAAACGAGGTCTCCCCGCAGGCCGACCGCATAGACCAGCGTGCCGTCGATCGTCGGTGTGCCGTTACTGTGATCGCCACCACCGACAGGTGTTGACCAGAGCATGCTGCCATCCTGTTGATTGAAGGCGGAGAGCTGTTCCTGGCCGTCGCGATGGCCGAGCGTGATTATCCGCCCGTCGGAAATCGCCACACTGGCATAGCCGCGGCCCATGCCCTTGACCGACCAGAGCAATTTCGGAGCTGAAGCCGACCAATCGCCACTTAATCCCGTCAGCGATGACATCCCGTTCCGCGCCGGGCCGCGCCATTGAGGCCAGTCGCTGCCATTCTTCGCCGGCTTGGCCGCAACGGCGGCGTCAGCAGCTGTTGCTTCGGCCGCGGTCTGCCGTGCAATCTGTCGATCCGCCGGGCTCAGCTTGTCGATCGCTACCGATATCACTTCACCGTCAGGTTTTCGCAGCCGGACCTGGGTGCCGACTATCTCCACAAACTCCGCCTTGATCTTGGACTTGCCGCTGACGTCCGTCCACGTCCGTGCATTGACGAGCGATGCAATCAGGCACAGGGCAATGACAAGCCCCGGTACTATCTGGCGTTTGGTGATCATCGGTTGCTCTCCCATGGCTGATATCCATCCTGTTGGGCACAAAAATTCCCAAGTCTTCATTGTATCGAATTATGACTTGATCGTTCGGCCATATCTCGTGATATAACTTAGGTTAGATCGTCCAGCCCCACTTGAACTGGCTATCACGAACCTGGTTGACGACATCCCACGGAGCGGGCCCGATGAAATACCTCCTGCTGATCTGTTCGCTGCTTTGGACAACATCGCTTGATGCCGCCGAAACCTGGACGCGGTTCCGTGGCCAGAATGGTGCTGGCAGATCCGAGCTGAAGGGTATTCCCCACAGCTGGCAAGCTGAGGATTATCGCTGGTCACGAAAGTTGCCGGGAGTGGGTCATTCTTCACCAGTCAGCTGGGGCGCACGGGTGCTGATCACAAGTGGCGATGAAGCAAGCGGTCAGCGGCACCTGCTGGCAATCGATGCTGACAAGGGCAGCACACTCTGGCAATGCAGCTTTGAAGACCTCTCGCATCGCAAACACCAGCTCAATAGCTTCGCCTCCGGCACGCCAACCGTCGATAGCAACGGGATCTACCTGGGATGGGGCACACCGGACAATGTCACCATCGTGGCAGTCAAACATGACGGCACCGTCCGCTGGAAAAAACAACTTGGTCCCTTCAAATCAGGCCATGGATTCGGCGTTTCCCTGACGCTCTACAAGGACCTGCTGATCATTCCCAATGAACACGAGGGCCAGAGTCGGCTGCTGGCACTGAGTACCGCCGACGGCTCCATCCGCTGGCAAGTCGAACGGGAGTCCCGCGTCAGCTATGCGACACCCTGTATTCACAAGAACGGGAGCCGTGATGAGCTGATCTTCGTCAACTGGCACTATGGCATCACCGCCGTGGATCCTGCCAGCGGTGCCCGGCTCTGGCAGGCGGACGTTTTTGACAAGTCGCACATTGAATCATCGATCGCCTCGCCAATCATCGCGGGCGGACTGGTCCTCGGCGTATCAGGGTGGCTGGGACATGGCAATGAAGTGATCGCTGTGCAACCACCGCCAGTTGGCAGCGACGAGGCCCCCCGGCAGGTCTACCGGATTTCTCGTGGCGCCCCACTCTGCACAACCCCACTGGTGCAGGACGACCTGCTGTTTCTCTGGTCCGACAACGGCGTGGTGACGGCCGCCGACAGCCAGACTGGCACGATCCACTGGCAGAAGCGAATCGGTGGCACCTTTTACAGCTCCCCGATCTGCCTGGATGGTGCCATTTACAACATCGATGTAAACGGCAAGGTGACGGTCCTGAAAGCCGCGGCCGAGTACCAGCAACTGGGAAGCTGCTCGCTGGGAGATCCCTGCCACAGCACGCCGGCAATCGGACACGGCCGCCTCTACCTGAGAACCTTCACAACGCTCTCGGCACTCGATCCCCAGCCGTAGTGAACCAGCAGCTGGATCAGGCGGGGCTCGAACCTGCCGGCCGTTTCAATCCCAGCAACGAAAGGCTGTCGCGATAGATCATCTCCTCGATGGCAGCCTCGTCCAAGCGAGGAAAGTTCGTGCCCTCAACCATCTGGTTGAGCGACCTGAGTGCAGCCAGCGTGGCGGTCACGGTGGTAAAGGGATAATCGGTACCGAACAGTAGCTTGTCCCAGACACCGTACTCCTGCACCAGCATCAGCGTTTGAAAGAACTGGAAGGGACGGTAGTGCAGGGCACTGATGTCGCTGAACAGGTTCTTGTGCTTGCGAATGGTGACCACGCATTCACCGCCAAACGGGTGGCCGATGTGAGCCAGGATGAAATTGACGTCAGGGAACCGCGGTGCCAGACGGTCGAGATGCCGGGGCAGTGTGTATTCCAACGGTGCCTGGGAAACAAAGTTGGTGCCGGTGTGAAGCAGCACCGGGAGATGATGCTCGCTGGCATACTGCCAGAGCGGATCGAGCCGCTCGTCGTCAGGCTGAAAGCCTGCATACATCGGCAGCAGCTTGACTCCATTCAATCCAAGTTGCTGGTGGCCTTCATGCAGCTCGTCCTGCCAGCCTGGCTGCGTCGGATCGACTGAAAGGAATCCCAAACGCTGCTGGGGATGATCGGCCACACATTGGGCCACATACTCGTCATCCACCCAGAGGCCGCTAAGCCGGGCTTTGCCGCCAAAGACCACGGTCACAACCTGCTCGTCCTGCGGCACAGCCTGCTGGTAGTCTTCAAATCGAACACTCAGATCCAGTTCCTCGTCCGCCTTGGCTCGTTCAGCTGCCTGGAGACGAAAGTCGTCGGTAAAGTGCTCCGGGTATCGCCAGACATGGCTATGGATATCAACAATCATCGCTGTACTCCACAATCGGCCGCCGGCCGCAGGGGTGCTCGATACTTTACACGGCCAGAGGGAAGAAGATACAACTCACCCAGTACCAGATGATAACCCAGGCCCTCGGCAGGATCCCCAGGCATGAACCAGGACCACTTTAACAGATGTAACCGGCGCCAGTTGTGTGCCGCCGGCGTTTCCTTGCTGATCACTGCACGGCTGAACTCCGGTCTGGCGGCGCGGGAAGGAGAAACGAATGCCATCATTGACACGCACCTGCATTGTTTTGGCGGGCAGGTTGATAGCCGCTTTCCTTATCACCAGCGAGCACCCTATCGACCGCAGGAAGCTGCCACGCCCCAGTTCTTGCTCAAGTGCATGCGACGTGCCGGCGTGGATGGCGCCGTGGTCGTCCATCCGGAACCCTACCAGGACGACCACCGTTATCTGGAATACTGCCTCGCCCAGGATCGCCAGCGGTTGCGGGGCACCTGTCTGTTCTTCGCCGACCGACCTGGTTCAGTAGAACAAATGGCCGGGCTTGTCGAGCGGACCGGCGGCCAGCTTATCGCCACTCGCCTGCACGCTTACGCGCCCGACCGTCTGCCTCCATTTGGCACAGCGGAACTGGCGCACTACTGGAAAACAGCCGGCGACCTGGGGCTGGCAATGCAACTCCACTTCGAGCCCCGTTACGCTGCCGGACTGGAACCGTACATCAAGCAGTTCCCGAACACGACCGTAATCATTGATCACCTCGGCAGGCCAATGCAGGGAACAAAGAAGGAGCATGACCAGGTGGTCCGTTGGGCTCGCTTCCCCAACACGGTCATGAAAGTTTCGTCGTTGCCGAGCCAAGACAAGTACCCTCATCGGCCTTTACAGCCGATCGTGAAAGACCTGACCTCTGCCTTCGGCGCCGAACGGATGATCTACGGCGGCGGCTTCAACAAGGACTGCACTGGCAAGAGTTACCAGGGTTATCGCCAGCGCGTGCAGGAGTTATTGTCGCATCTCTCGGCGGAGGATCAGCAGAAGATCCTGGGGCGCAACGCCAGCCGGCTCTATCGCTTTGAAGACTAGCAGCTCACGACACCGCGTTGGCTAGATGATTTCGTGGATTGGCCTGATGCCTGGTTCGACCATGTACTGGGGTGTGCCAGTCTTGTCGAAGAAGCGGACCTTGCCAGAATCGATACCAACATTCTTGTAGAGTGTGGCAAATACTTCCTGGAACTTGACCGGTCGATCGACTGCGTGTTCGCCACGCTTGTTGGTCGAGCCGATCACCTGGCCGGTTTTCATGCCGCCACCTGCAAGCATCGCGCAGGAGACTCGTGGCCAGTGATCACGGCTGTTGTTCTTGTTGATTTTCGGTGTGCGGCCAAATTCGCCCCACAAGACAACCGAGACTCGCTTATCCAGGCCCCGTTCATGCAGGTCGGTAATCAAGGCGGCCATACCCTGATCGAGCAAGGGGAATTCCTGCCGGCTGCGAGGGAAGTTCATGCCATCGCCACCATGCCAGTCCCAGCGACTGTAATTGAGTGAGACAACTCGAGCTCCCGCTTCCACTAGCCGCCGAGCGACACAGAAGTTGCGAACCATCTTGGGCGCGCCGTCTCGCTGGTAGGTCGTGTCATTTTCGCCATAGCGTGCCAGCACGCGAGGATCTTCCTGGCTCAGGTCGAGGGCATCGACAAGCTTGGAGGTTGTCAGGATCCCCAGCGCCTGCTGGTGATAGACATCCATACTTTCAACAACGCCCGAGCTGTCTGTCTCGCGTCGAAAACTGTCGAATGCCGAGCGCAGCTTCTCACGGTCGCGCAGACGATTCAGAGTAATCCCCTGCAACACCATGTTGGCCGATGACTTGGTGGGGTCCTTTTCAACCAACCCAAACGGAGACTGCTTCACGCCCAGGAATCCACCATCGCCAACTTCGCCCCAGGTACCGTTCCCGGTGGGGTACATCATGTCGCAGTTTGCTGGCACCGAGTTGTTGACGTTGCCCTGCAGGTGAGACACCCAGGATCCCCAGTTGGGTCGGCCCTCACGCGGCATTTGCTGGCCCCTTTTCCAACCCGTCATGCACTGGTAGGCATCGTGACGTCCATCGGCATCCGCGATCGAGCGGATCGGAATGAACTTGTCCATCATCGATGCCATCTTGGGGAACAACTCGCAGATTTCGATGCCGGGAACGTTTGTCTTGATCGGCCGGAAGTCGCCGCGAATCTCCGCTGGGGCATCAGGTTTCAGATCCCACATATCGATATGGGACGGACCACCCGGCATGTAGATGTTGATGATCGCGCGGTGATTGGAACCTGTTCCCGCCACGTCGTCGGCAGCCAGCATCTGGGGTAGCGAAAGGCCGCCCAACGCCATACCGCCGATCTTGATGAAGTCACGGCGGGACGCGCCGTCGCAATATCCGTCCTGCCCCCAGCGTTTTCCGTAAATAGTCAGCATCGATGCGCTCCAGGTGTGAAACTGTGGCTCCAGTACCAATATCGGCACTCCAGCCTGCCCATCATGATAGGACATTCGGCCCACGTTTGCCATTGCAAACAATTCGCCGATAAGACGGCAGAGGCAGAATGCTGCGCCTATTTCACCTCGATTGGCAGGCTTTCCGAATGGCTATTGAACTCCGGAGCGTACATGCACTGGATCTGGGCAAGTCCTGTCTGGTATGAGC
>CAUZOB010000235.1:0-7231 GCA_963581185.1 Planctomycetota bacterium
CGTCCTTTGTAAGAAGCGAGTGGTGCCAGAGGCCCATCTTATTCTGCGGGGCGACCTCGACCTGGTAGCCGAAAACCTGGTGGTCGCCCTGGTCATCGCTGCGGACTTGAACGCCCGAGTTGCCGGCTTCATATTTGAAGTCGAGGCGAAGGACGAAGTCGGAAGGCGTCCCGCCGCGCCAGATGATCCAGTTCCGGGTCTTCTCAAGCCCGGTGCAGGAGATGGCGCCGTTCACAACCTTCCATGCGCCCTTGCGGTGGTCCCACTGGTCGAGATTCTTTCCGTTGAAAATAGGGGTGAAGCCAGTCTCGTCGTCCGCTGTCGCTTCCTTCTTTTTATCGGGATCGGCGGAAAAGCCGCCCGCACCTGGCGCGAAGTCCCAGGGAATCGTCTCCGCACCGAATTGTTCGAGAAAGGCTCCGGACGAGAAGGCGAGAAAGAAACTTTGATCGCCCGACTGCTTCCGGTGCTTCGCGTAGAGATCCTTCATACGGGGAAGCAGTGATTCCGCTTTCGGCCCCAATAGCTCGATCGCGCGGCAGGCGCCCAGGGCGCTCCACCAGTCGTCGAGCGCGGTGTCGCCAATAAGGCTCTGGAGGGCGCGGTCGCGATATCGCGTGGAGGTTTCGGCCAACCAGGAGGCGGCTTCAATTCGGACATCGGTTGCGATGTCGGTGAGGTGGCCGGCGGCCAGATCGTGGAGTGCGGAATCGTCCGCGAAATCGACCCTCATTCCAACGAGCGCCCAGTAACGATCCGCGGCGTTCAGGCTCCTCAAATGCGTGACAAGGGCGTCCCGGTTCTTGTTTCCCACCACATCGGCGGCTGCCCATGCGGCATCGAGATCGGGCGCGTGTTTGGCCTTCCCCTCGAGGATGTCGCGGATGGGCGCACCCTCTTTGCGAACGTGGTTGCGCATCACGGATTCCGGGAGAGCGCCGACATCCAGAATCTCCCTGCGGGTTTTGGCGTAGGCTCCGCGTAGGCGTTCGAGGGCGACACGCTGGCCTGGGTTGAGTTCGCCGGCGAGCAGATTGACGATGTTATCGGGATCGGCGATGCAGTCGTAGAATTCCTCGACAGGCTTGCGAGGACCGGCATAGGCCCGTTGTGGAGCGGTGAGGGCGGCGAGATCGGTTTTTGCCGCACCGGTGATGTCGTTTCGGATCGCGCCCAGGTCGGAGAATACGCTGGGTTGGTTGTAAGACAGATGGGGCATGTAGTTTCTGACATAGAGAAACTGTTTGTCCCGCACGGATCGCGCCATCTCCATGACCTCGTCGACTCGATCCCGGGTACCGTAGACCGTCTCTCGCTCAGTTTTCGAACCGGGTCCCAGGAAGGGAATTCCCTGCATGTAGCCCGGAATGGTTTGCTTGGTCAGGTTCAGAACCGTGGGCGGGAAGTCGACGAAGCTGACGAGCCGATCCAGTCGGGTGCCGGGAGTTGCGGGAGCGAGGTGTTGGTACTTTTTCGGAAAACGAACCATGAGGGCGACGCGCATTCCTGAATCGAGGAGGAGACGCTTGTGCCGCGGCATGCCGGAGCCGTGGTCGGAGTAGAAGAACACGATCGTCTCGTCGGCGAGCCCGTCCTCTTCCAACTGGTCGAGGAGGCGCTGAACGTTTTGATCCATAACGGAGACGCAGTCGTAGAACCGGGCTACCGTCCTGCGCACGACCGGAGTGTCCGGGTAGTAAGGTGGCAGCGGGACGGCTTTGGGATTGCTGATCGCCTGCTTCGAAAGTCGGGACTGGACGTGCTTCTGGAAAACCGGATAGGGCCAGACCATCGTGCGTGACTGGTGTGTCGTCATGTCGTTGAACACTGAGAAGAATGGCTGGCCAGACTCCCGATTGTTCCAATGAGCCTCGGCGGACGAGAGGTCCCATGACTCGTTGATGAGTCGCTCGTTTTCTGCGCAGTTGTAATCGGTCTTGACGTTGTTCGACGTGTGGTAACCGGCCTTCCGGAGAAGAGACGGGAAGCCTCTCACGCCTGTCGGGATGTGGTTCGAGGACCGCATCTGGTTGGTCCCCATGCTAGCGTTGTACATCCCGGTGATGAGAGTGGATCGCGATGGCGAGCAAACCGGGGAAACGGCAAAGGCGTTGGTATAAAGGATGCTCTCCTTCGCGAACGCGTCGAGGTTGGGAGTGCGTGCGAAGGTGTCTCCGTAGCATCCAAGTGTTGGACTCATGTCCTCGACTGTGATCCAGAGGATGTTCGGCACGTGTCCCGCTTGACTGATGTGGGGCTTCGCCACAGGGGCTTTGCGCGAAGCGGCTTTCTTCGCAGGTGGTCGCACCTTTTTCACCGTCCTCCATTCTTTGCCATCGAGGGAGACGAGAATGTCGAAGGAGATGGGAACTCGACGGGTGAGATTTCCGCCACGATCGCGAGAGAGAACGACCCGGTCGATTGTCGCGGCTTTTGGCAGTTCGATCTGTGCCCAGCCTGTGTTCTCCTTCGGGATCCAGCTATGGCCGTTTCCGTACTTGCCATCGTTGAGGAATTCGATCTGGTGCTTTTCTTCGAAACCTCTCAGAAGCGACGACGCCGTGGCCTTTGCGCCACTGGACTGCAATGCGAGGTTTTTCGTCGAGTCGCCAGAGAAGATCTCCAGTTCGTCGATGCAGGGTTGCCCACCGGAACTTTCCAGAACGTCCACTCGGACATACTTGACCTCGGTCGGTGCGAACGGGAATGAGTTAGGCCGAACCGGATCGATGGTACGTTGAATGGTGAGGGCAGCAGGATCTTCGGGAACCGCTGCGGCCGTGGGAGCTTTCGGCGAGGATGGCGCCGGTTCAAGCTCACGAATCCGGATGTTTCGCAACCAGAACGGCAGGCCGTGATCCTGGAATCCGATGAATCCCTGTTTCGGTTTGGTCTTCAATTGCGGGTGCGACAGCTTGACGTTATTGACCAGCACACCGTTCAGCCTGACGGTGACCTCACCACTGACGCTCGTCACGCTCATGTGATTCCACTCGCCGGCGGGCTTTGTCGCGTTGGCTCTTGGAGCGACTTTCGGAAGGATGCCGCCGGTAACGGCATGGGCATCCAACTCTTTCTCGCCGGCCGAATCACGAATCTGGACTTCAATCACTGTCCCGACGGCCTTTTGGCGATCGGTGACGTTGAAGTAGAGCCCACTGTTGCCGCCTTTCTCGTGCCTGTATTCAAACTCGCATTGAAAATCTCTGTATTCGTTTTTCAGCCACAGGTAGTCGCCGTATCGTGTCCAGTCTTTTTCACCTTCACGCGGCTGCAGATGAACGACACCGTCTTCATTGAGTGACCAGTTGCCGGTCGTCTGGAAGTGTTCTTTCAAGTCGTCGCCAGCAAGCAGATCGATGAAGCTTCCAGCAGTTCCGCTGGTCTTCAGCGTCATCAGATATCGAACGATGTGCTTCAGATCGTCAGGTCCTTTGATCAAGCCAATTGGCATCAGTGAAGTCGTGCTGGGGACTTTCTCGTCGATCCGTGATTTGTCGACAGCTTTCAGGCTGCCGTCCATCATCTGCAGCGTGACACGGTTTTCATCTTCTCCTGACAGGAATCCCAGCAGCACTTTGCCGTCGTCGGTAACGATCGCCCACGACTGAAAGTTGGGCGAGACATCCTTGCTCGGTGCCGCAACGGACTGAGCCAGGTACTGCGGCGTGAACCGTTTCGCGATTCCCGCCAGTGAAGGCCCAATGACACCGCCGCCCTGGCCCGAATCGTGACAGGCGACGCATTTTTCCTTGAAGATTGCAGCGCCGGTTTTCGTGTTCCCTTCCTTCCACGCCGTTGTCCACTCGATCGCCTGGTAAGCCGGCGGCATCGCTTTGTTGGCCGACAGCGTCGCGCCCTCAGCGATGTCGGCTTTTATGGATCGTGTTTGAGCAAGACCTGGAATTCTTCCCGCGAGGTCGTCCATTCCCAGAGTGTTGGCGAAGACAGCCGCCGTCTTGCGGTGTGAGTCGTCGGTGTCGTGGATGGACAGTGTGATCATTCGCTCGATCATCTTGAATTCCGGAGCCTCCGGATTCGCCGCCGCCGACTGCTTCCACCAGTCCATCATGGGAAGGCCGCCGACTTTGAACCCGTGCTTCCTGGCTTCCGTCTCAAGATTCGCGTCGGAATCGTCCACATAACCGAAACCGTTCAGCATCTTCGCGGCGGCCGCGCTGAGCGTGACGCCATCGGGAATTGTGCCTTTCTCGACCGTGTCGCTCCACTTCCACATCGTCGCAGCCAGCGTCACTCGCCGAGACGGCAGATCTCCCGCATTGAACTGCTTCTCAAGTTCGAGCCAGCCGCTGTTTCTTCCAATCCATCGCTGAGCTGCCTGGCGAACAAGACTGTCGCTGCTCGTCGCCAGATGGCTGATGGATTCGCGCAGCCCGCCGTTACCCTTTGTGACAGAGCCATTTGCCGCCCGTAATCCAGCCAGCTGCGCAACAGGCGATTCACTGGCGAGCAGTAACTTGACCTGCGATTCGCTCAACTGACGAAACCGACGCAGCGTGTCAGTCGCCGTACTGGCCGTTCGCCCGTCGACTGACGACAACGCCCCAGTGAGCGCAGCGACAACACGTTCGTCATCGTGCCTGCCGGCAAGCCACGCCAGAGAATGCCAGGCCGGACCGCCTGTAGTCGCTTTGAGAAATCGCTCCCGAACCAGTTCGTCGGCACTCATGTCGCGTGAAATGATTTCCCGATGGGCGTTAAATCGCCGCTTCCACGAGGTCGATTCAATTTCGTCCAGGAGCTCGCTGATGTCTGCCGTGGATGGATCATATGTGTGAGGCTTCAAAGGACGTTTCGGATTCGAAATCACAACGAGGTCCGTTTGCTTCACGGGCGACGCTTCATTGCGTTCCATGAAACACACACTCACAAACAATCGACCATCGTTACCCGTGAATACCGCCACCGGCCGCGCCGTTCCTTTGCCCACAAGCAGCGGTTTCTGGCTGCTCGCGAACGACGCACCACGCGTTCTCAGTGGAAACTGTCCCAGTTCCCGGCTGCCCCAACGCGCAACGACAAGCGACCGTTTATATGCGTCGCCCAGGTGATCTTCGTTGTAGTAACAAGTACCAAACGGCACGAAACGCCCCAGCCCGGGATCAATGGTCTTGATCAGGTCATTGCGGTACGGTTCTTTCGCCTGGAGCCACCCGCGGGACCACTGGTAATGCGATCCTTCCGTCACGTGAGTCAATCGTCCGAACGAGTGAAGTGCACTGCCTTCCTGGTCGTTGTCGTTGCCAAACAGATTCCAGTGCTCATCAAAGTCGAGATCGCAGATATTCCGAAACCCTCGCGAAATCGTCGTCAGTTCGTGCGACTTCGGGTCATAGCGAATGACACCGCCCACACCAGTCCATGGCATCTTCCTGGCGTCTGGCCCGCTCAGGAACGTCCAGTGCCACACATGCCCCGGGTTGGTCTTCCGCCGAAACGGACCAGGCTGCGGATCACCAAACGCGAGATACAGACCACCATCTGGCCCCATCTTCATCCCATGCAAACCCTGATGGATGTGCCCAAGCGGAATGCCCCAGACCAGACGTTCGAATGTCACTTTATCTGGATTGCGAATCACATTTGGCAAGCGATAGAGCGCCGTGACGGTCAGCACGTAAAGATCATCACCCGCTACCTGCAACGAATACGCCCACGTGTGCTCCGGAAGTGTCGTGATGGTCCTGCGAGCCTTGAAGCCACCTTCCCCATCCGCCTCAAACAGATACACGGCGTCGCGGCCACCAACATAAAGGTTGCCACGCGGGTCCATGTCCATGCTGATGTAGAAGGCTTCCGGATCCGAGTGGATCAAATCCAGGTCAAGCCCATTGTCAACACAGCGATAGCCGTCCTGACCGAATGCGCCGCCGCATGACACCAGTACGACGATGCAACTGAATAACTCTTTGAAGTGCATATCTTCGTAAACTCCTCTGGTAATTCTCACTCATTGATGTCTTCGCTAGCTTTGACGACATTACTGTCCGACGTTAAGGGGCAATGAGCACACCACCGCCCTGAACGGTGATGCGACAGTCTCTCCCATTATTTTGAGGCTCCCGTTTGCAAACTTCTCGGTGATTCGACTCGCCTTCAAAACGAGCGTCGTCTATGCAGGTAGAAGAGGCGACCGTTTCAACTCAGCCCCGGTCGATTCGAAACTCTGCGTACGCAGGAACTTCAACTGAGCACTCACTTCAGGCGACAATCACGTCCGATGACGCTCTCAAGATCCGACCATCACGGCTTGTGCGTCGTTCCAGTTCTTTGTGACCTACTCCCCATTGTTGTACCACCCCGAGTGAGAAAATCCGAGTTCTGTTGAGCTACACCTCATCGGCTTGGTTCTTCTGCAAACATGCCACTTCACCTAACCACCTCGGCGTAGTCAGCTCATGACCTGCTCGTTGATTTGTTTGGTCAGGAACTCCACCAGGAGCAGCGTTAGCTCGCTTCGCTCCGCGTCGTCCAGCTTGGCCCAGATCCAATCCAACAGCTCCATTCCGAGCTCCACAGTCGTGCTGGCTTGCGGCCCCAATACCTTTTCTTCCACCGTTTCCTGGCCGCCCGCTGCTTCGGCCCTAGGATCCAAGGACCGCTCCCGGCCCAGGGATGCCCCTCTTCCGCTACTAGGGTGTTTTCAAGAACATCCACAATGTCCGAGAAACTCGAGGTTTCTCGAGCGTTTATGACGACTCGGGATTTTTCATGCGCTGCCGTGCGACCCCCTGCGGGCGTTTGCATCCCCAGTTTGTCCCCAGTTAGGAGATCGTCAGAGACTGCGAATTGGAAATGCTCTTCGGTTACCGTTAAGTAGTGGTTCTGTGCTACTCGTGGCGAATTTTCCAACCAGGAACAGACGACGTGGGTCGCCAGTTGTGGTGCATCCTCAAGTTCCGTTTGAAGGCTTGCCCGCAAATTCTGGAATGGCTTCGGCCACCCTTCGACTCCAGCACGCCGGATGATCTTTTTGAATCTGGTTCCGATGTTCTTGGAAGTGTTGCCGTCTAGCATGGGGATGACCCATTTGTCTCCTTCCCTTGCCATCTCAAATGCCTCGTCGAGAAATGGTTGTAATCTAGGGAAGATTGGTACCGTCCGTGACCCTTTGCCGTATCGGGCCGTCTTTGGACTGGTGACGACGAATCGTTTTTCGTCCCAGAGGATATCGGACCACCGTAGTAGGGCCACCTCGGATGGACATCGC